>JBIQJS010000049.1:0-25324 GCA_044507405.1 Rubrivivax sp.
CACCCCCCACCACCGGCAGCCGATCGCGCGAGGTCACGCGCCAGCCCACACGGCCCTCGAGTTGCGCCAACGCCGGCATCACGCCAGACCCCAGCAATTCACCGAGCTGCGCGAGATTGGCTGCGTGGTCGGGCTCACGCACGCTCGGATCCAGGTCGCCAGGCTGCGAGCTTGCGCCGAAGACGATGTGGCCGGCGACCTCGGGCAGCAGGTAGCCGGCGCCTGCCACCGGGAGCGTTGGCAGTGGCATGTGTGGCGCATGCGCGCGAGCGAGGTGTGACACCTGCCCACGCACCGGCGTCAAGGGCCAGTCGTCGCGACCGAGCAGCCGCAGCGCATCGGCGGCGTTGGCGAGCACGACGGTGGGGGCCTCGTCGATCACGGCACCGTTGATGTCGAGCAGCTGCCAGCCTCCAGCGGTCTGTTGCAGGCGATGGACTTCAATGCCGGTGCGCAGCGTCGCGCGTGGGGCTGCGTCCTCCAGCCAGGCTTTGCAGAGCGCGTTGGGCTGCACCCAGCCGCCGCCGGGGTAAAACCAGGCCGCACGGCGCAGCGGCAGGCCGCAGAGCCGGCTGGCCTGGGTGGCATCTGCCGCCTGCACATAGTCGGGTGGCAATCCGAGCGTTGCGATCACCGCGGCGAGTTCCTCCACACTGGCCGTGTCCAGCCTGAGCAGCCCCTGCACGGCGCCACGCACACCACCTTGCACCGCCGATGCGATCGAGCGCTGCGCCATGAGCGCTGCCGCACGCAGCATCCGTGCATGAACGCCGTCCTGCGCATGGACGGTGCCGTGAAAGAGGCCGGCGAGGTTGCCCGAGGTCTCCTGCGCCACGCCGGCGTGGCGCTCATAGACCGTGCAGTTCCAGCCTTCGGCGGCCAGTGCATGCGCCGTGGCGCATCCTGCCAAGCCTGCGCCGACGATCAGCGCGTGGTGATGCTCACTGGGTGCCGACATGCGCGCAGGCGCGCCCCGCGGCGTGTAGCGCGGCGCGTAGCGTGCGAGTGTGATGTCCCGCTTGCCGCCGGTGCCGGCGGCCTTGCACACCTCGAAGCCGGCCGTGCGCAGGCCGTCGCGCACGGCGCTCGCAGCGCTCCAGGTCGCAAGCGTCGCCTCGGGCGCGGCCAGGCGCGCGAGCGCCTTGAAGAGCCGTGGCTCCCACATCTGCGGATTGCGCGCCGGGGCGAAGCCATCGAGGTAGAAGGCGTCGACCTGCGCCACGAGCTCCGGCAGCCATGCCTGCGCATCGCCGAGGGCGAGCAGCAGCCGCACGCGTCCGCCCTCGAATTCGAGCGTGTGGAGGTTGTGCGTGAGCGGCGGCCAGGCGCCGATCAGCTGCTGCGCGAGTTTGGGGGCCGGCGAGGCGGCGTGCGCCTGCTTCATGTCGCCGGCTGAAAACGGGCTCTGCTCCACGGAGATGAAGACCAGCCGCTCGCAGCGCATCGGATCGTCGCGCCAAGCCTGCCAGGTCGCGAGGAAGTTGTTGCCGAGGCCGAAGCCGGTCTCGAGCACGACGAAGCGCTCGCGTCTCGCCCAGCGCCCCGGCAAGCCGTTGCCCGCGAGGAACACGTGCTGCGCCTGCGTGAACGCGCCGGCACGTGGGTGGTACACGTCGCCGTAGTGCGCGGAGTACGGCACGCCGTCCTCGGTGTGGGCGAGCGTGGCCGGGACGATGGGCCGCGTGTTCATGCCGCGGCGCGCTGGTCGAGCCATGCGAGCAGCCGCTCGCGCGCGTCGGTGAGGCCGCGGTAGGCGAGGACGGCGTCGCTCATGCTGGCCAGCGCATCGCGCACGAGTCGTGCCTCGGCAGGCCCGGCCAGTGCTTCGGTCAGCGGTCGCAGTTCGACATGGATGGTGAAGACCGCCTGCTGCATCGACGGCAGCGGGATGAAAGTCTGCCGCTCGGTGCGGAAGTAGGCGCGACTGGCCAGCTCATCGGGTGTCGCGTCGGCAGGCCAGGGCGCCGGATCCAGCCGCGCCGGATGCGCGTGCAATCGTGGGTGGCGGGTGATGGACCAGACGTGGCGCTCCCAGCGGTCCTTGCCCGTGACGAGACGCGCGAGCGGCGCGCTCGCCTCGACGAGCAGGCGGTTGTCCGCCACCGGCGCATGCACCTCGGCGAAATGGCGGCCGACCTTGTCCTCGGGCGCCCAGCCGGAAGGCAGGCACACGGCCAGCCACGGAATGGCGCCCGTGCGGCCGTCGAGGACGGCGAAGTCTTCGGCGAACGCGAGGCAGAGCAGGGCGGTCAGGCGCCAGGGCGCCGGCAGCGCCCGCAGGCAGGCAGCGATCTCGGATGGCGCGGTGTCGTCGCGCTCGACCTCGCCATCGGTGACGGTGCAGCCCAGCCGCAGGGCCCGTCCGTGCCCGGCGCGATCGCTGGCCCAGGCGCCGGGATGCTCACGTGCTGCGTGGTCGCTCAGCGCTTGCAGCGCGGGCGCGGCATCGAAGGCCTCGCTCGCGAGCAGGGCCTGTCCGGGCCAGGACAGGAGCACCGCGAGCTTCTCCCGCAGCGCCCGGTCACCCGGCGCGTTCGGCGTGAGCTGGCGCGCCGCGGGTGCGAGGCGGCGCAGGCCGGGCTGCATGCGAAACGGGGCCGTGACGTTCGTGAAGTCGAAAGCCATGCTCGAAATGATGCCGACAAAAAAGAAGGGCCCGCAATGCGGGCCCGCCTTTCGTTCAGCCGAGGGCTTACACGCGCTTGCGGTACTCGTGCGTGCGGGTGTCGATTTCGATCTTGTCGCCGGTCTCGACGAAGAGCGGCACGGAGATCTCGAAGCCGGTGGCGAGCTTGGCGGGCTTCATCACCTTGCCCGAGGTGTCGCCCTTGACGGCGGGTTCGGTGTAGGTGACTTCACGCACCAGCGTGGTCGGCAGTTCGACCGAGATGGCCTTGCCTTCGTAGAAGACGACTTCCACCGGCATCTGGTCTTCCAGGTACTGGATGGCGTCGCCCATGTTCTCGGCCTCGACCTCGAACTGGTTGTACTCGGCGTCCATGAAGGCGTACATCGGGTCGGCGAAGTAGGAGTAGGTGCACTCCTTCTTGTCGAGGATGATCTGGTCCATCTTGTCGTCGGCCTTGAAGACGACTTCGGTGCCCGAGTTGTTGAGCAGGCTCTTGAGCTTCATGCGCACGGTCGCGGCATTGCGGCCACCGCGGCTGTACTCGGTCTTGAGGACGACCATGGGGTCCTTGCCGTACATGATCACATTGCCGGCGCGAATTTCTTGAGCGATCTTCATAACGATTCCCGTGTGGGTTTCCGTGGGGGCTACAGCGTGGGTGCGCGCGCCGGAAAGAGGAAACCACCAGAACGCGCAAAACGGCGGATTTTAGCCTGCTTCCCCAGCCAGACCTGCCAGCTGCGTGGTCAAGTCCGGCTGGCGCAGCAACTCTTCACGCCACCGCAGGCACCGGGCCGTCCAGTCGATCGACCCGGGGTCGGGCATCGTGGCGGGCCAGGCGGCAAGGCCGTTCCAGGCGTGCCAGAGCGCACGCAGGTGTGGGACCGGCCCGGCCGTGCCGAGGAAGCGCTCGAGGAAGGCGTCGAGCTTGGCCGCATGCGCGCCGTCGTCCTGCGGATAGATGTGCCAGACGAACGGCCGGCCCGCCCACTGCGCGCGCACGAAGGAGTCTTCGCCGCGCACGAAGTTGAGATCGCAGCTCCAGAGCAGCCGGTCGTAGTCGCGCTGGGCGAGATGCGGCAGCGAGACGCAGCGCAGTGGCCCTGGCAGGTTGGCCGGTGCGGGCCTGCCGGCCGTGAGCAGCAGCAGGGTGGGCGCCTCGCCGAGCCAGGCGAGCAGGCGATCGAGGGCCGCGTTCTCATAGGAGAAGAGACTCACGATGCGCTCGCCGGGCCGGGGCGTTGCGCCGCGCGCCTGCAGCCAGGCGGCTCGATCGAAGCGCTCGCGCTCGGCCATGAGGCCCGGCTCGCGCAAGAGCCCGCCGGTCGCAGGCGTGAACCCGGGGTAGAAGAAAACCTTGGTGAGGCCGCGCCCGGGGCCGTGCATTTGCGGAGAGGGCAGGCGGTGGCTGCGCTCCACGTAGGTCTCCGCGCTCAGGTATTCGAGGTTGATCCACCGGGGCGGGCGGGGCGCCGCGGCCATGCGCGCGACGTAGGGCTCGGGCAGCGTGCAGCCGAAGGCTTCGATCACCACGTCGCCTGGCTCGGTGGCCTGCACGCTCGCGTCCCATGGCAGCACCGTCACACCGCTTGCGCCCTCGGGCGCCATCCAGGCGAGCGCGGAGGCGTCGTCCACCCACAGCCGCACCGAGTGGCCGCGCGCGGCGAGGTCGGCCGACAGGCGCCAGCACACGCCGATGTCGCCAAAGTTGTCGATCACCTGACAGAAGACGTCCCAGCGCATCGGCGGATTATCGAGGCGGCACAATCGTCGCCTGATGAGCGAGACCCCAGAACACGACGCGCCGGCGCCCGAGCCGGCACCCGATGCGAACCGGGAGCGGCTGCTGGCGGAAGTGGCCGCGCTGCCCGGACTGCCCGGCGTGTACCGCTACTACGACGCACAGGGCAACGTGCTCTACGTGGGCAAGGCGCGCGATCTCAAGAAGCGCGTCTCGAGCTACTTCCACAAGAACCACGGCGGCACGCGCATCGGCCACATGGTCGGCAAGATCGCGCGCATGGAGACGACGGTGGTGCGCTCCGAGGCCGAAGCGCTGCTGCTCGAGAACAACCTCATCAAGTCGCTCGACCCGCGCTACAACATCCTCTTTCGCGACGACAAGAGCTACCCGTATCTCAAGATCGTCTCGCACACCTACCCGCGCATGGCCTACTACCGCGGTTCGGTGGACCGCCGGCACCGCTACTTCGGGCCGTACCCGAGCGCCTGGGCGGTGAAGGAATCGATCCAGCTGCTGCAGAAGGTGTTCCGCCTGCGCACCTGCGAAGACACGGTCTTCAACAACCGCACGCGACCGTGCCTGCTCTACCAGATCAAGCGCTGCTCCGGCCCGTGTGTGAACCTCATCGCGGCCGACGACTACGCGCGTGATGTCGCCAATGCCGAGCGCTTCCTGCTCGGGGAACAGCAGGAAGTGATGGACGCCCTGCAGGCGCAGATGATGTCGCACTCGGATGCGCTCAATTTCGAGAAGGCGGCCGAGATCCGCGACCAGATCGGCGCCTTGTCGAAGGTGCTGCACCAGCAATCGGTGGAAGACAACACCGCCGCGAGCACGAAGGATGCCGACATCCTGGCGGTCAAGGTGCAGGGGGGGCGGGCCTGCGTGAACCTCGCGATGGTGCGTGGGGGCCGGCACCTCGGAGACCGCCCCTATTTCCCCACGCATGTGGACGACGCGACCGAGCTCGACGTGGAGGAGGGCGAGACGCGTGCGACACCGGAAGTGCAGGTGCTCGAAGCCTTCATCGCGCAGCACTACCTGGAAAGCGGCGTGCCGCCGCTCCTGGTGCTCAGCCATGCGGTCGACAGGACGCTGCTGGAGGCGCTGTCGGCCCACAGCGGCGTGCGCGTCACGGCGCAGCACCAGCCGCGCGGCCAGCGTCGCGCGTGGCTCGACATGTGCATCCAGGGGGCGGAGCTCAAGCTCGCGCGGCTCCTCTCCGAAGAAGGCTCGCAGCAGGCGCGCACGCGGGCGCTGGTCGATGCGCTGGACCTCGCCGTCGAGAACCTCGACGCCTTTCGCATCGAGTGCTTCGACATCAGCCACACCGCGGGCGAGTCGACGCAGGCCTCGTGCGTGGTGTTCGAGGCCCACCGCATGCAGAGCTCGCAGTACCGCCGCTACAACATCGAAGGCATCACCGGCGGCGACGACTACGCCGCCATGCGCCAGGTGCTCACCCGGCGCTACAGCAAGCTTGCGGCGGCGGCGCAAGCCGGAGAGGGCAGGTTGCCCGATCTCGTGCTCGTCGACGGTGGGCGCGGGCAGGTCAGCATGGCGCGCGAGGTGTTCGAGGAACTGGGCATCGATCTCTCGCTGATCGTGGGCGTGGAGAAGGGCGAGGGCCGCAAGGTCGGGCTGGAAGAGCTCGTCTTCGCCGACGGGCGCGAGAAGGTCTACCTGGGCGCCGACTCGGCGGCGCTGATGCTCGTCGCGCAGATTCGCGACGAGGCGCACCGCTTCGCCATCACCGGCATGCGCGCACGCCGCGCGAGCGTGCGCACCGGTGGCAGCGTGCTCGAGGAGATCCCGGGTGTCGGGCCGAAGAAGCGTGCGAAACTTCTGCAGCGCTTCGGGGGGGCTCGCGGCGTGGGCCACGCGAGCGTCGAAGACCTGGCGAGCGTGGAAGGAATCTCCAGGGAACTCGCGGAGGAAATCTATCGTGCCTTGCATTGAGCTCGCGCCTTTGCGCACCGTGCCGTCGTGGTGGACCGTCGCGGCCAGCGTCCTGGTGGCGCTCGGCGTGGCGGGTTGCGGCAGCAGCCCGAGCACGCCGCCGGCACCGCCCGCGCCGCAGGCACCCGCTGCCACACCTGCACCGGGCGCTGCACGCCTGCCCGCGCCGTCGGCCGCGCGCAACTGGAACGATTTCAAGGTCCAGGCGGCACGGCGCATCGTGGCCGCGAACCCGAACGGCACCTACACCGGCAAGCCGCAGCAGATGCTGCTGGCGGCGCCCGTGCTCATGGTCGAGCTCAATGGCGACGGGTCGATCCGCAAGATCGAGATCCTGCGCCGGCCGAGCCAGGCGCAGGAGACGGTGCAGATGGCCATTGACGCGGTCCGGCGCGCAGCGCCTTTCGGCGATGTCTCCCGGCTGCCCAAGCCGTGGTCCTTCTCCGAGACCTTCCTCTTCAACGACGACAAGCGTTTCAAGCCGCGCACCATCGACGCGCCATGACGCGTTCGGCACAATCCCCCGCATGTTCTTCAATCTGCCCACGCTGCTCACCTGGGCGCGCATCGTTGCGATTCCGCTGATCGTCGGGATCTTCTACCTCGACATCACGTCGGGCACGAAGAACCTGGTGGCCACGGTCCTTTTCGTGGTGGTCGCGCTGACCGACTGGGCAGACGGCTACCTGGCGCGCCGCCTCAACCAGACGTCGTCGTTCGGCGCCTTCCTCGACCCGGTGGCCGACAAGTTCCTGGTGTGCGCTTCCTTGCTCATCCTGGTCCAGCTCGGCCGGCTGGAGTCGCTCGTGGCGCTGGTGATCATCGGCCGTGAGATCGCCATCTCGGCGCTGCGCGAATGGATGGCGCAGATCGGTGCGTCGCGCAGCGTGGCCGTGCACATGCTCGGCAAGCTGAAGACGACCGTGCAGATGATCGCCATTCCGTTCCTGCTCTACCACGGCTCGCTCTTCGGGCTGATCGACACGCACGTCTGGGGCACCGTGCTCATCTACATCGCTGCGGTGCTCACCATCTGGTCCATGGTGTACTACCTGCGCAAGGCGCTGCCCGAGATCCGCGCCAAGGCACGCTGATCGACCTTTCGTGACGCTTGCTCGACGCGATGCGCTGCTGCGCGCGATGCCGCTGGTGTTCGTGCTGATCTGGAGCACCGGGTTCATCGTTGCGCGCTACGGCATGCCGCACGCGCCGCCCTTCACCTTCCTCACGTTGCGCTATGCGCTCTCCGTCGTGTGCTTCGCCGTCTGGGTGGCCCTCGCCCGACCGGCATGGCCCCGCAGCGCACGGCAGTTCGCGCACCTCGCCATCACGGGCGTGCTGATGCAGGCCATCTACCTCGGCGGTGTGTGGGGTGCTGTGAAGGCCGGCATGGGCGCCGGCACGATCGCGTTGCTCGTCGGGCTCCAGCCGGTGCTCACGGCCGTCTGGTTGAGCCGCGCGCACGGTGACCCAAGCGGCTCGCGTGTGTCGGGGAAACAGTGGATGGGGCTCACGCTCGGGCTGCTCGGTCTTGTGCTCGTGGTGTGGCCCAAGCTCGGCGGTGGCGAACTCACCGCACTGAACATGGTGTGCGCGGTGCTGGCCCTGATCGCGATCACGGTCGGCACGCTCTATCAGAAGCGTTACGTCGAGCCTTGCGACGTGCGCACCGCAAGCCTCGTGCAACTGCTTGCGGCCGTCGCGGTGAGCTGGCCGCTTGCGTTGCTTGAATCGGAGCCTGTCGTGCCGCACGTGCACTTCATCGGTGCTCTCGCATGGTCGGTCTTCGGGTTGACCCTGGGCGGCAGTTCGCTCCTCTATCTGTTGATCCAGCGAGGGGCGGCCACACAGGTCACGAGCCTGCTTTACCTCGTGCCGCCGACCACGGCCGTGATGGCATGGACGCTCTTCGGCGAAGCGTTGACCGGCTTCATGCTGCTCGGCATGGGGCTCACCGCGTACGGTGTCTGGCTCGTCGCGCGCACCGAGGGAAAGAGCGAATCGCGCGCCTTGCAGGCGGGGTCGAAGTAGGTGCCGCACACACGCTTGTCAAGCGTGGAAGCACGCGCGGCGCACCTCCGGCGATGCAGTTGATTACGCATAGAATCCGCTTCCGCGCTTGACACTGCGGATGCCTGCGGCTGTAATCGTTTGAGCCGTCCTGCCACCCGACGCGCGGCCCGAACCATCCACCCAGATTCTTTCGAGACACCTTTTTTGAGGGGGTACCTTCGTGAACAAATCCGAATTGATTGAGCACATCGCCAAACAGGCTGACATCTCCAAAGCTGCTGCGACCCGCGCGCTGGAGGCCCTGATCGGTGGTGTCAAGTCAACGCTCAAGAAGAACAACAGCGTCTCGCTGGTGGGATTCGGCACTTTCAGCGTGAGCAAGCGTGCAGCGCGTTCGGGTCGCAACCCCCGCACCGGCGCCACCATCAAGATCAAGGCAGCGAAGGTTCCCAAGTTCCGCCCGGGCAAGGCCCTCAAGGATGCGGTCAACTGATTGAAGAGATTTCGGGTGCTTAGCTCAGTTGGTAGAGCGGCGCCCTTACAAGGCGTAGGTCGGGGGTTCGAACCCCTCAGCACCCACCAAGTCGTCGTAGCGCCAGGGCCTGATCGGCAGGCCACCATCAGATAAGATTCACGGCGTCCACTCTCCAAAGGCGAACCTAGGTTCGCCTTTGTTGCATTTGGAGCCCGTCGCTCCTGCATCGCGCTCCATAGATCGAGGTCTTCGATGTTTGAATTCGTTCGCAAGCACACCCGCATCCTGCAGTTCATCCTGGTGCTGTTGATCTTTCCGTCCTTCGTGCTCTTCGGCCTGCAGGGCTACGACCGGATGTCCGATGGAGCCAATGCCACGGTGGCGAAGGTCGGCTCGCGCAAGATCACTCAGGCGGAGCTCGATGCTGCGCATCGCCGCCAGGTGGACATGATTCGCCAGCAGCAGCCCGGCATGGACCTGCGCTTCCTGGATCAGCCTGAGATGAAGCGCAACACGCTCGACAACCTGGTGCGTGAACAGGTCATGCTCGCCGCCGCAGTCGATGCGGGCTACTTCACAAGCGACGAGCGCTTGCTGCGCGAGTACATGACCGACCCGCAGTTCGATGCCTTCCGCCGCCCGGATGGCAGCCTCGATGTGCAGACGCTGGAGCGCGCGCTGGCCACCCAGGGGCTTACCAAGCAGGGCTACGACCAGATCCGACGCGAAGACATGATGACGCGTCAGGTGCAGACCGGCCTCAGCGGCAGCGTCATCGCGCCGACCGCCGCTGTGTCGACCGCGATGGACGCCATGTTCCAGCAACGTGAGGTGCAGTTGCAGCGCTTCGACGTCAAGGACTACCTGGGCAAGGTCAACCCGACCGACGCCGATCTGGAGGCCTACTACAAGGACCCCACCCACAGCGCCGAATTCCAGACCCCGGAGCGCGCCGACATCGAGTACGTGGTGCTCGACCTGGCGACGGTCAGCAAGTCGGTGAACGTCGCCGAAGACGAGCTCAGGAAGTACTACGCCGAGAACGAGAAGAACTACACCACGGCGGAAGAGCGCCGCGCGGCCCACATCTTCGTGAAGGCGCCGGCCAGCATGGCGCAGGCCGAACGCGCGCAGGCGCGCGCGAAGGCCGAGGCCGTGCTCGCTGATCTCCAGAAGGCGCCCGGTTCGTTTGCGGAGGTCGCGCGCACCCGTTCGGAAGACGCCTCCACCGCATCGACTGGGGGGGATGCCGATCTCTACATCGCGCGCGGCGACACCGACAAGGCCTATGAGGATGCGCTTTTCGCGCTGCAGAAGGCTGGCGACCTGAGCCCGGTCGTGGAGACCAAGGACGGCTACTACATCCTCCAGCTCAAGGCCACCCGTGGCGGCGAGAAGCGCTCGTACGAGAGCGTGCGTGCCGAGATCGAACAGGAGCGCAAGCGCCAGCTGGCGCAGGCCGAATACGCCAAGGCGGCGGCTGACTTCGGCAACATCGTCTACGAGCAATCCGACAGCCTCAAGCCTGTGGCCGACAAGTACAAGCTCGAGCTGCGCACCGCCAAGGGCGTGACGCGCCAGCCCGCGCCGGGCGCCGAAGGTCCGCTCGCCTCGCCCAAGCTGCTGGAGGCAATCTTCTCGGCCGACAGCCTGAGCAACAAGCGCAACACCGAGGCCGTCGAGACGGCGCCGAGCACGCTGGTGTCGGCCCGCATCGTCAGGCACGAGCCGGCGGCCGTGAGGCCGCTGGAGGAAGTGAAGGCGCAGGTGCGCGCCAAGGTGGCCGAACAGCAGGCAGCGGCCCTGGCACGCAAGGAAGGCGAAGCACGCCTGGCCGAGTTGCGCAATGCCCCGACCACCGACCTCGGCACGCCGGTGCAGGTTGTCTCGCGCGCACAGGCGGGCGACGTCCGGCGCGAGGTGATCGATGCGGTCCTCAAGACGCCCACGGTGCCGGGTGTGGAGGGCGTGCCGCTGCCGGGCGACGGCTATGTCGTGGCCCGCGTCACCAAGATCCTGGGTCGCGATCCGGCCGTGGGCGATCCGGCGCGTGCTTCCATGGCCTACCAGCAGAGCTGGGCGGCCGCCGAAGCCCAGGCGTACTACGAGGCCCTCAAGCGGCGCTTCAAGGTCGAAGTGAAGGAGATTGCGGCCGCTCCCGCGAACTGAGGCAGCACGGCACCGCAGGCGCGCTATACTTGCGGGCTCTGCGGTGGCTGTAGCTCAGTTGGTAGAGTCCCAGATTGTGATTCTGGTTGTCGTGGGTTCGAGTCCCATCAGCCACCCCAAGACACCAAGGCCTCCTTCACCGGAGGCCTTTTCTTTTGGGTCTTGGCCGAGCGCCTTCAGCCCATCTTGTCGGAGAGCCGAGCGATGCGCACGTGGCAGCAGATGCCGCCCGTCGGGAGCTCGCGCCACTCCACTTCGCCGCCCAGCTGCTTGATGCGCTTGCGCACGCCGCCCAGGCCCAGGCCGTGCGCCCAGGCCTGAGGGTTGCGGCCCACGCCGTTGTCGCTCACGCTGAGCTCGAGCCGGCCGCCTTCCAGCACGAAGTCGACGTCCACTCGGCGCGCCTGCGAGTGCGAAATCACGTTGTTGACCAACTCCCGCATCACACGCGTGAGGGCCGACCATTGCACGACGGAGAGTGAGAGATCGCGGTCTGCGCTGAAGCTCCATCCGAGGGCGATGTGCGCGGCGGTCAGGCGTTGCGTGAGGTCGGCCTTCCATTCGGCCGCGGCGTGCGAGAGCGGATGGCTCGGCGCGGCGAGGCCGCGCGTGAGCGTCTTGAGGTCCTGAAGCGTGTGCCGCACGTAGTCTTCCATCTCCGGCGACTGGGCCTTGTACATGAGCGTGAGCAGCCGTGCGCCGATGTCGTCGTGCAAGTCCTGCGCAATGCGCAGGCGCTCCTCGTTGCGGCCCTGCTCGACGGCTTGGTCGAAGGCCACGGCCCGCTGCAACTGCTCGACGATGCGCTCGGCGAGGCGTGCGTCTTCGGTGGTGAAGAGTCGCCTTCCGTGTTGTGCGTAGCGGATGACGATGGTGCGGTGCTGCGGCCACGCGCCGGGTGCGAGCCCGGGCACCGGCACGAGCAGCGTCGAGCCGGCGCTCGTGACCCGCGTGCTCGTGTGGCGCTCATCGACCACACGCGCTTCCAGGGGCTGGAACAGGTCGCGCAGCAGCTGGGTGAGCAAGGCGCTCGTGCGCTGCGGGTGCGCTTCGACCTCGCGGGCGATGCGGTAGAGCTTCTCGAACATGCGCTCGGTGGTGACGACGTTCTGGCTGCGCAACTGGTTGAGCAGCCACTGCCGCGCGCCGGAGTAGAGGCCGAGCGAGAGAAAGAGCGCAATCGTGAGCGAGGCGAACTGGCCGAGCGAGAACGCGGCCACGAAGAGCAGGTCCAGCGCCGTGGCAATCGTGCTGATCGCGGCCAGCAGCGAGAACTCGCGCATCACCTGTTGCGAGCGCGAAAGGAACGGGAGCAGCACCAGCAGCGATCCCGCCAGCACGGTCCACAGCGTGGGACCGATCACGGCGATCTGCTCGTGCAGGGCAGGGTGATGCGAGGACCCGACCAGCGCCAGCGTGAGCGCGACCCAGGCGCCCACCGCCAGCATGGCGAATCGCCGCGCGACGATCGCGAACGGATGCGGCTCGATCGTGCGCGACCACGTGAGCAGCGCGATGCCGGCAATGCCCATGAACGTCACGCCGCCTTGCACCCACCACCAGGCGCCCGGCAGCGGGTCGCGGCCCACCAGCCACACCAGTGCAGCTGCCGCCGCCCACGCGACGCCTCCGATGGCGGTGGCACCCGGCAGGCGCCGCGGATAGAGCGCGATGGCGTGCACGAGCGCCGCGCTCGCGAAGAGATCCAGCGCCGCATGGCCGCTCATGCTCCAGCGCGACCAGGGCGCGGGGAGCCCGAGCGTCAGGCTCGATTCGGCAGCGACGAGTGCGAGGTCTGCCGCCTGGCTCAACGTCGCGAGCGCGTAGAGAAGGTTGCGCCCGGTGGGGCGCGCGAGCACCACCACCATCGCGACCAGGTACATCACGAGCGCCAGGCCGCAGAGCAGCCAGAACATGGCGCCGAGCGAGCCGACCCCGCGCGCCCCCGTCTCCACCGCCACGGGCTCGCCTTGCGAGAAAAGCAGCGTGACTTCGCCTTGCGCGAGCGCGCTGGCGATGGCGTCGTGCAGCGCGGCGTGGCGTTCTCGTTCGGCGTCGTCGATCAGCCAGCGCGTCGATCGCTGCAGGGCGAGCGGATCGGGCTCGACGCGCGAGCCATCCGGCGACACCAGGGCCAGCAGGGTGTGCCCCACACGCGGCAGCAGCTCCGGGTCGCGGGTGGACGCAAGCTCCAGCCGACCGGCCTCGCCGGCACGCCAGCTGGCGTCGATCTGTGGCGTGTCGCCGAGCGCGCGCGCCAGGAGCAGCACCGCAAGGCAACCCAGCAACGCGGCGGCCACGAGCAACCGCAAACGCCAGCCCATCCAGCGTGTCAGGGCGCCGCTCTCGAGGCTGCGCTCGATCAGCGCGGAGTCGAGCGTGGAGGTCTCAGCGCCCGCGGAGGTGGCGGCCGGCGCGGGCTCGGGCAGGAGCGGTGCGCCGGGCGGGTGCATGTGCGCGGAGCTGCCGTGGCGCGGTCACCGTCAGACCAGCCCTTGCTTGCTGGCGAGCACGGCGGCTTCGGCGCGGCTCGAGACGTTGAGCTTCTTGTAGATCGACTTGATGTGGTCGTTGACGGTGAACCACTTGATGCCCATCAGGTTGGCGATTTCCTTGATGGTGAAGCCCTTGCTGAGATAGGTGAGCACTTCGCTCTCCCGCGGCGTCAGGCGCTCGTGGTCGAGCGGCGCACCGCGCCCGCCCGGCACGGGGCGGCTGCTCTGGAAGCCGGAAGCGCCGGGGGCCGGCTCGGCGGATGCGCCGGTGCCGCCCGGACCCTGGCGGAAGTGCCCGAGCAGGCGCCGTGCGATGGCGGGCGACAGCGGCGGCTGACCGCGCACGATCTTCTGCAATTCCTCGACCAGCACCTCGAAGCGGTCTTCCTTGAGCAGGTAGCCGTCGGCGCCGCATTGCAATGCCGGAAAGAGGTGGTCGTCGTCGGAGTAGAGCGTGGTGACGATCTTGGTGGCGGGGTAGCGTGCGAGCTCTGCCAGGAGCTCCATCCCGTTGCCATCGGGCAGCTCGAGGTCGACGAGCGCCAGCTTGTAGGGATCGGCTGCCGGCTCGCCGGCAGGCTGGTGGCGCAGCCCCAGATGACGCCGTGCGGATTCCAGGTCACCGGCTTCGGTGATGGCGAGGTCGTCGCTGAAGCTCTCCCGCACCACGCGGCACAGGAAGCTGCGGGCGACAGGGTTGTCCTCGACGATCAATACCTTGACGGCCATGCCAGGGGATGCGCAAAAAGGGAGACGCATCGTAGCGCACTGGCCTGCCACGGCGTACCCATACCCCTTGACCCGAAGGCACGCGCCGCGCGCCGGTGCTACTCGTTGACCAGCACCAGCTTGCCGCGAACCTTTCGGCTGCCCATGCGCGCAAACGCGTCCTTGAGCGAGGTCATCGGCAGGCGCGTGTCGATCACCGGCTTGATCCTGCCTTGCGCATACCAGGTGGCCAGATCGGCGAGCGCCTGCACATGGTGCTTGGGCTCGCGGCGGGCGAACTCGCCCCAGAACACGCCCACGATGGAGGCGCCCTTGAGCAGCGGCAGGTTGAGCGGAATGGCCGGGATGGTGCCTTGCGCGAAGCCGATGACGAGGTAGCGGCCGCGCCAGGCGATGGAGCGGAAGACAGGCTCGGCAAGATCGCCGCCTACCGGGTCGTAGACGACGTCGGGGCCCTTGCCGTCGGTGAGGGCCTTGATCTCGTCGCGGATGCTGGCGCGCGCGTAGTTGATGGTGGCGTCGGCGCCGAGCTCCTTGCACAGCGCGCACTTCTCGTCGCTGGAGGCCGCCGCGATCACCTTGGCGCCCGCGGCACGCGCGATCTGGATGGCCGCGGTGCCCACGCCGCCGGCGGCGCCGAGCACCAGCACGGTCTCGCCGGCCTTGAGTGCGCCGCGGTCCATGAGGGCGTGCCAGGTGGTGCCATAGGTGCAGAGGAAGGCCGCCGCATCGTCGAAGGCGAAGCCCTTGGGCAGCGGCATGAGCAGCGAGGTCCTGGCGCAGACATGCGTGGCAAAGCCGCCGCCGCCGCCGAACACGGCCACCGCATCGCCGACCTTGAAGCTCGTCACGCCTTCGCCGACGGCTTCGATGACGCCCGCGTACTCGGAGCCCGGCACGAAAGGGGGCGTCGGCTTGGCCTGGTACTTGTTCTGCACGATCAGCAGATCGGGGAAGTTGAGGCTCGCCGCGCGGATCGCGATGCGCACTTCGCCAGCCTGCGGCTCGGGCGTCGGAGCGTCTCTCCATTCCAGTGCGTCGGGGCCCGTGGGGTTCTCGCAGATCCAGGCTTTCATCGTCGACTCCATCGCAGCTCAGGGCGCGGGGGGATGATAGACGTCGCGTATTCACAGGGCGTCCCAAAGGTGACGAATCCCTACAATCCGCAACATGCGCATCCTCATTGCGAACGACGACGGTTACCTCGCACCCGGCCTGGCCGCACTGGTGCGGGCCTGCGAGGGCCTCGGTGAGATCGATGTCGTGGCCCCCGAACAGAACGCCAGCGGCACTTCGAACTCCCTCACGCTCAACCGGCCGCTCTCCGCGTACACCGCCGCCAACGGCTTTCGCTACTTCAACGGCACGCCGTCCGACTGCGTCCACGTCGCGTTGACCGGGCTGTTGCCGCATCGACCCGACCTCGTGCTCTCGGGCATCAACAACGGCGCCAACATGGGCGACGACACGCTCTACTCGGGCACGGTGGCGGCGGCGATGGAAGGTTTTCTCTTCGGCATCCCGGCGATCGCCTTTTCACAGGTCGACAAGGGCTGGGCCCATGTGGACGCTGCGGCTCAGGTCGCGCGTGCCATCGTGGAGCATGTGCTGGCGTCGCCCCCTGCGGCAGGCCCGTGGTTGCTGAACGTGAACATCCCGAACCGCCCCGATGCGCTCGCGCTTCCCCGCGAGGTCACGCGACTCGGCCGGCGCCATGCCAGCCAGCCAGTGATCTGCCAGACCAATCCGCGGGGCGAGCCGATCTACTGGATAGGCCCCGCGGGCGATGCGCGCGATGCGGTCGCCGGCACGGATTTCCACGCGACGGCGCATGGCCGCGTCTCGATCACGCCGCTCCAGGTGGATCTCACCGACCACGCCGGCCTGCCGGCCTGGCGGCAGTGGATGGCCGCATGACGAAGCCCGAGCGCCCGCGTCCGACGTTTCCGCTGCGGCTCGAAGGGCTGGGCGGCACGGCCGGGGCGAAGAAGCCGCCGCTGCTGCGGCCGCAGGCGCCGCTGCACCACGCCGCGGCCGATTCGGCGCGCGCCGTGCGGCCCTCGGGCCTGGGCCTCGATTCGGTCGACGTGCGCCAGCGGATGGTGAGCCGCCTGCAGGCAGCAGGGCTGCGCCACGAGAAGGTGATCGCCGCGATGAACGCGGTGCCGCGCCACCTCTTCGTCGACACGGCGCTCGCCACGCAGGCGTATGAAGACACGAGCCTGCCGATCGGCCTCGGCCAGACGATCTCGAAGCCCTCCGTGGTCGCGCGCATGATCGAGCTGCTGATGGCAGGTGCGAATGCGCGTGAGCGCGGCTCGCTCGGCCAGACGCTCGAGATCGGCACGGGCTGCGGTTACCAGGCGGCGGTGCTCGCGCAGCTGTCGCGCCAGGTGCTGAGCGTGGAGCGTCTCAAGCCCCTGCACGAGAAGGCCCGTGAACTGCTCGCGCCCTTGCGACTCACTCAGATACGGCTGGTGTATGGTGACGGGATGCGCGGGCATCCGCCGAATGCGCCATACGACAGCATCATCGCCGCCGCGGGCGGCGAGGCGCTGCCGGAGGCCTGGCTGGCACAGCTCGCAGTGGGAGGGCGCCTGGTGGCGCCGGTGCACGATGCCGGGGGCCGCCAGCAGGTGCTGATGGTGGTGGATCGAACCGAAGACGGCTATGCGCGCTCCATGCACGAGGCCGTCAACTTTGTGCCTCTGAAATCAGGATTGGATTGATGACATCGACCTCCACGAGATCGATTCCGACACGCTGGGCCATGGCGCTCGGGCTCACGCTCTTGATCGCCGGTTGCGCTGCGCCCGAGAAGTACCAGGCGCCAGTGGAAGATCGTTCGCTCGGCCGCTCGACTGCGGCTGCGCCGCAGGCCGGGGCTTCCGCGCCCGCGCCCGAGGCGCCCAAGCTTCCACCGGGCAGCGAGAACGCCGGCAAGCCCGGCTACTACATGGTCAAGCAGGGTGACACCTTGATCCGCATAGGCCTCGAGACCGGCCAGAGCTGGAAGGACATCCTCAAGTGGAACAACCTCGAGAACCCGAACGTGATCGAGGTGGGCCAGGTGCTGCGCGTGGTGGCGCCGGGGGTGGACCCGAACGCCGTGGCCACGCGCGCGGTTACGCTGCCACGGCTGGAGTCACGCCCCCTCGACGCGCCCAAGGCGCCGCCGCCCGCGGCTCCGGCTACCGCCAGCACCACCGCCAGCACCACCGCCAGCACCACGGCAACCGCGACGCCGCCGCCGCCCGTGGCGCTGCCGACGCCGCCCGTGGCACGCGAAGGGGATGACAACGTCAACTGGCTGTGGCCGGCCGCGGGCTCCGTGATCGGTTCCTTCGATGAGGCGCGCACCAAGGGCATCGCGATCGCCGGCAAGGCCGGGGACCCGGTGGTCGCCGCGGCCGACGGCAAGGTCGTCTATGCCGGCTCCGGCCTGCGGGGCTACGGCAACCTCGTCATCATCAAGCACAACAACACCTACCTCACGGCCTACGCGCACAACCAGGCCTTGACGGTCAAGGAAGAGCAGGCGGTGAAGCGCGGGCAGAAGATCGCCGAGATGGGCTCTTCGGACGCGGATCGCGTGCAGCTGCACTTCGAGATCCGCAAGCAAGGCAAGCCCATCGATCCGACGAGGCTGCTGCCGCCGCGCTGAGCGAACGGACGGCCCAGGACCTGGACACGCGCATGAGCAAGAAGCGCCAGACGGGAAACGGGTCGATGACGGATGCGGCGCCGGGCGGTGCGCCGCCCACGCTCCAGGCGCTGCTGCACACCGCGATCGAGGGCGTGCGCGCCGGCGACGGTGACGACGAGACGCCGCCCGCGAGTGCAGAGCTGGCCGCGGGCGAAGGCGAGGTCGGCAACACGCTGCAGGCCTACCTGCGCGAGATCCGGCGTGCGCCGCTCTTCACTCCGCAGGAAGAGTACGAAACGGCGATGCGCGCCCGCGCGGGCGACTTCACCGCCCGTCAGGCCATGATCGAGCGCAACCTGCGCCTGGTGGTGAGCATCGCGAAGAACTATCTTGGCCGTGGTCTCCCGATGACCGACCTCATCGAGGAAGGCAACCTCGGGCTGATGCATGCGATCGGCAAGTTCGAGCCCGAGCGCGGCTTCCGGTTCTCGACATACTCCTCGTGGTGGATCCGCCAGAGCATCGAGCGGGCGATCATGCACCAGGCACGCCTGGTGCGGCTGCCGGTGCATGTGGTGCGCGAGCTCAACCAGGTGCTCAAGGCCCGCCGGGCGCTCGAAGCAGCCCCTTCCCATGCAGCCGGCGATTCGCCGGTGCGCGTGGAAGACATCGCCGCGCGACTCGGACGTCCGGTGCAGGAGGTGGCCGACCTGCTGCGTTTCGCCGAGACGCCCGCCTCGCTCGATGCGCCGCTCGAACGCGACGGCACCGAATCGATGCTCGACACCGTGGCCGACGACGGTGCGAGCGACCCGGTCAACCTCACGTTGCACAACGAGGTCGAGGAACTGCTGCAGCACGAACTGCAGGAGCTGAGCGAACGCGAGCGCGAGGTGCTCGCCGGTCGGTACGGCCTGCACGACCGCGAGCCCGAGACGCTGGAAGTGCTCGCCGAGCGGCTGGGCCTCACGCGCGAGCGCATCCGCCAGATCCAGCAGGAGGCGCTCGGCAAGCTCAAGCGCCGCATGGCGCGCAGCGGCGTGCACCGCGACTCGCTTTTCTGAGCAGGCCGGGCTGAGACAATCGGCCCCATGACAGCAGCAGACGAATGGCTCAAGGTCGAATCACTCGATCTCGAGGCGCAAGGCGTGGCGCACAACGCCGAAGGCAAGGTGGTGTTCATCGAAGGCGCACTGCCGGGTGAAGAAGTGCGCGTGAGCGTGCAGCGCCGCAAGAACAACTGGGAACAGGCGACGGTGGTCGATCGCCGTCGCGAAAGCTCGCAGCGGGTCGCGCCGGCATGCCGGCATTTCGGCGTCTGCGGCGGCTGCAAGATGCAGCACTTCCACGTGGGTGCGCAGGTCGCGACCAAGCAACGGGCGCTGGAGGATGCGCTGTGGCACCTCGGCAAGGTCAAGCCCGAGCGCGTGCTGCGGCCGGTCGAAGGGCCGGCGTGGGGCTACCGCTACCGCGCACGGCTGTCGGTGCGCTATGTGGCGAAGAAGGGACGAGTGCTCGTGGGGTTTCACGAGCGCAAGTCCAGCTACGTCGCCGACATGGACAGCTGCGAGGTGCTGCCGCCGCATCTCAGCGCCTTGCTCGTGCCGCTGCGCGAGCTGGTCGAGCAGATGGATCAGCGCGATCGCCTGCCGCAGATCGAGGTCGCAGTGGGCGATCTGGTGACGGCACTCGTGCTGCGCCACCTCGAGCCCCTGAGCGCCGGCGACCTGCAGCGCCTGCGCGAGTTCGCGTCACGCCATGGCATCCAGTGGTGGTTGCAGCCCAAGGGGCCCGACACGGTGCACCTGCTCGATGCCGGCGGGCCGCAACTGGCCTACACGCTGCCCGAGTTCGGTATCACGATGCCGTTCAAGCCCACCGACTTCACGCAGGTGAATCACCAGATCAACCGCGTGCTCGTGAGCCAGGCGCTCAAGCTGCTGGCCGCGCAGCGCCACGAACGCGTGATCGACTGGTTCTGCGGCTTGGGCAACTTCACGCTCCCGATTGCCACGCAGGCCGAGCAGGTGCTGGGCATCGAGGGCAGCGAGACGCTGGTGACGCGCTCACGCCAGAACGCGGCGCTGAACGGGCTGGCGCAGAAGACGGCGTTCGTTGCGCGCAACCTCTTCGAGATCACGCCGCAGGAGCTGGCGGGCTACGGCGACGCCCGCAAGTGGCTGGTCGATCCGCCACGCGAGGGGGCGTTCGCGCTCGCCAAGGCGTTGGCCGACCTGGCGGGCGATCCGGCGCTGGCCCCGGGCTGGCAGCCGCCCACGCGCATCGTCTACGTGAGCTGCAACCCGGCGACGCTCGCGCGCGATGCCGGGCTGCTGGTGCACCAGGCGGGCTATCGGTGCGTGGCGGCGGGGGCGGTCAACATGTTCCCGCACACGGCGCACGTGGAGAGCATGGCGGTCTTCGAGCGCGCCTGAGGATCCAACGAAAAGGGCCCCGAAGGGCCCTTGTTCGTGTGCGGCGGGATGTCAGTCGCGTTCGCCGCCGAAGATGCCGAGCAGCGCCAGAAGATTGGCGAAGACGTTGTAGACATCGAGGTAGATCGCGAGCGTCGCCGACACGTAGTTGGTCTCGCCGCCGTCGATCACGCGCTTGAGGTCGTACAGCATGTAGGCCGAGAAGATGAGGATCGCGAGCACCGAGACGGTGAGCATCAGCGCCGGCATCTGCAGCCAGATGTTGGCGACCGCAGCGACGATGATGCCGATCAGGCCGACGAAGAGCCACTTGCCGAGGCCGGAGATGTCGCGCTTGATGGTGCTGGCGAGCGTGGCCATGCCGAAGAACACGATCGCAGTCCCGCCGAAGGCCATCATGATCAGCTCGGTGCCGTTGCGGTAGCCGAGGATCGCGCCGATGAGCCGCGAGAGCATCAGGCCCATGAAGAACGTGAAGGCCAGCAGCAGGACGACGCCCAGGCCCGAATTCTTGGTCTTCTCGATGGCGAAGAAGAAACCGAACGCCACGCCCATGAACACCATGAAGCCGATGAAGGGGTTCGCGGCGAACCAGCTGAAGCCCATCTGCAGGCCCACCCAGGCCCCAATCACCGTCGGCACCAGCGAGAGCGCAAGCAGCCAGTAGGTGTTGCGCAGCACGCGGTTGCGCTGCTCAACGGTGGTGACCGAGCCGGTGAAGCCGTACGCGGTCTGCAATTTGTCGTTCATGGAACCTCCTTGTGAGTCGCGATCGGGTTCTGAGACCCGGACGCCAAAATTCTAGTTCCCGGGAGGGGAGAAGGTATCCACGAAAACGTGCGGCCCGACATGCGGGCCGCGGCGGAGGGCTGGGACGCAGACGTCAGGCGGCGACAGGAACCAGAAAGGCCGGCAACCCGTGCTGCTTGTGGGTGGAGGCGCGTGCCGCTTCGAAAACGCTGCGGGCGCAATCCGTGCAGCGGCCGCAGCAGGAGGCCACGCCACTGTCGAGCTGGAGCTCATCGAAGCTCGAGCACCCGTTGTGGGCGTGGCGCTCGATGTCACGGTCGGAAACCCGTTGGCAGACGCAAACAATCATCTCGATCACTCCCGCCCCAGACTTCGAGGCGACGGATCGGATTATGAATAAGAATGATTCGCAATACAACACCCTCAATCCAAGGGCTTTGTGTCCCTGGGGGGAAATGCGCCTCAGGACTCGATCTCACCCATTTGCGACTGCAGGTAGTTCTGCAGGCCGACCTTGCCGACGAGGTCGAGCTGGGTTTCGAGGAAGTCGATGTGCTCCTCGGTGTCGTCCAGGATCGCCTGCAGCAACTCGCGCGACACGTAGTCACGCACGGTCTCGCAGTGCGCGATGCCGTCCTTGATGGTGGCCTGGGCCGCCTGCTCGAGCTTCAGGTCGCACTGGAGGGCCTCGACCGGGTCTTCGCCCACGAGCAGCTTGCCGAGGTCCTGCAGATTGGGCAGGCCGTCGAGCATGAGGATGCGGTCCATGAGCCGGTCCGCGTGCTTCATCTCGCCGATGGATTCGGCGTACTCCTTGGACGCCAGCTTGTCCAATCCCCAGTGCTTGAACATCCTGTAGTGCAGGAAGTACTGGTTGATGGCGGTGAGCTCGTTCTTCAACTGGGCGTTGAGATGCTCGATGACCTTGGCGTCGCCCTTCATCGCGGTGTCCTTTTTGTACGTGTGGGAAAGGCGAGGATTATGGGAGTGCAGCGCCGCGCCGTGGCATCTCACTACGCTGTGATCAGTCTCTCCAAACGAGTCTTGTTCGCGTCTGCGTCCCGGGCTCATTGCCGGCCGAAGCAGGGTGCCGCTCAGCTACAATCCGCAGGTTTACCCGCAAACCCCAGACGCACCCAGCGCAGCCTCTCGCTGTTCCGCTGAAAACTCCACCAGGTTTCCCACCGGTTCCATGCTCGCAGAGCAGAGCTGGGCGCGCACAAAACGGAGAATCGTGTGCCCCCGCCATTGCTGCCCCCACAAGCTCAGGCTCTATTAGCTCTTGCGGATGGAACGGTGTTCCGTGGTGTGTCGATCGGTGCCGACGGGCACACCGTCGGTGAGGTGGTTTTCAACACCGCGCTGACCGGTTACCAGGAAATCCTCACCGATCCGAGCTACTGCCGCCAGATCGTCACGCTCACCTATCCGCACATCGGCAACTACGGCGTGAACGCCGAAGACGTCGAGGCCACGAAGGTGTACGCCGCAGGGCTGGTCATCAAGGACCTGCCGCTGCTCGACTCCAACTTCCGCAAGAGCAGCCCGCTGACGGACTACCTGCGCCGCGAGGGCACGGTGGCCATTGCCAACATCGACACGCGCCGCCTGACGCGAGTGCTGCGCACCCTGGGTGCGCAGAACGGCTGCATCTACACCGTGCCCGCTGGCGAAACGATCACGCCCGAGCTGATCGACAAGGCGGTCGCGCTCGCCAGGTCGGCGCCCTCGATGAGCGGCCTGGACCTTGCCAAGGTCGTGAGCCAGACCGGTGTCTCGGAATGGACCGAGACCGAATGGGCGCTCGGCGACGGGTATGGCCAGGTGAAGTCGCCCCAGTACCACGTGGTCGCCTACGACTACGGCGTCAAGCGCAACATCCTGCGCATGCTGGCCAGCCGCGGCTGCAAGGTCACCGTCGTGCCGGCGCAGACGCCCGCGGCCGAGGTGCTGGCGCTCAAGCCCGATGGCGTCTTCCTGAGCAACGGCCCCGGCGACCCGGAGCCGTGCGATTACGCGGTGCAGGCCACGCGCGAAGTGATCGATGCCGGCGTGCCGACCTTCGGCATCTGCCTCGGCCACCAGATCATGGCGCTGGCCTCGGGCGCCAAGACCTTCAAGATGAAGTTCGGCCATCACGGCGCCAACCACCCGGTGAAGGACCTCGACGACGGCCGCGTGAGCATCACCAGCCAGAACCACGGCTTCGCGGTGGACGAGAAGACGCTGCCGCCGACGCTGCGGCCCACGCACGTGAGCCTCTTCGACGGCACGCTGCAAGGCCTGGCCCGCACCGACAAACCCGCTTTCTGTTTCCAGGGCCACCCCGAGGCTTCACCGGGCCCACACGACATCGGCTACCTGTTCGACCGCTTCACCGCGCTGATGGGCCAGGAGAAGGAGAAGAAGAATGCCTAAGCGCACCGACATCAAGAGCATCCTCATCATCGGCGCCGGCCCGATCATCATCGGCCAGGCCTGCGAGTTCGACTACTCCGGCGCGCAGGCCTGCAAGGCGCTGCGCGAGGAGGGCTACAAGGTCATCCTGGTCAACAGCAACCCGGCGACCATCATGACCGACCCGGAGATGGCCGATGTGACCTACATCGAGCCCATCACCTGGCAGGTGGTCGAGAAGATCATCGCCAAGGAGCGGCCCGACGCCGTGCTGCCCACGATGGGCGGCCAGACCGCGCTCAATTGCGCGCTCGACCTGCACAAGAACGGCGTGCTCGCGAAGTACGGCGTCGAGATGATCGGCGCCAACGAGAAGGCCATCGAGAAGGCCGAAGACCGGCTGAAGTTCAAGGACGCGATGACCGGCATCGGCCTGCATTCCGCCAAGAGCGGCATCGCGCACTCGATGGAAGAAGCGCTTGCCGTGCAGCGCCGCATCCAGCAGGAGATCGGCGGCACCGGCTTCCCGATGGTGATCCGCCCGAGCTTCACCCTCGGCGGCACCGGCGGCGGCATCGCCTACAACCCGGAAGAGTTCGAAGAGATCTGCAAGCGCGGCCTCGACCTCTCGCCGACCAAGGAGCTGTTGATCGAGGAGAGCCTGATCGGGTGGAAGGAGTACGAGATGGAAGTCGTGCGCGACCGCGCCGACAACTGCATCATCGTGTGCTCGATCGAGAACCTCGACCCGATGGGCATCCACACCGGCGACTCCATCACGGTCGCCCCGGCGCAGACGCTGACCGACAAGGAATACCAGCTGATGCGCAACGCCTCCATCGCGATCCTGCGCGAGATCGGCGTGGACACCGGCGGCTCCAACGTGCAGTTCTCCATCAACCCCGAGAACGGCCGCATGGTCGTGATCGAGATGAACCCGCGCGTGAGCCGCTCCTCGGCGCTCGCCTCCAAGGCGACAGGCTTTCCGATCGCCAAGGTCGCGGCCAAGCTCGCGGTGGGCTACACGCTCGACGAACTCAAGAACGACATCACGGGCGGCGCCACGCCGGCCTCCTTCGAGCCGAGCATCGACTACGTCGTCACCAAGATCCCGCGCTTTGCCTTCGAGAAGTTCCCGATGGCCGATTCGCACCTCACCACGCAGATGAAGTCCGTGGGCGAGGTCATGGCGATGGGGCGCACCTTCCAGGAAAGCTTCCAGAAGGCGCTGCGAGGGCTGGAAACCGGCATCGATGGCCTCACGGAGCGCAGCACCGACCGTGACGAGGTGATCGAGGAGATCGGCGAGCCCGGTCCTGAGCGCATCCTCTACGTGGCCGATGCCTTCCGCCTGGGCATGACGCTCGACGAGGTCTATGAAGAGACCGCGATCGACAAGTGGTTCCTGGCGCAGATCGAGCAACTCGTGCAGCTCGAGCAGGCCCTCACCGGCCGCACCCTCGAAAGCCTGACGACCGACGAGCTGCGCTACCTCAAGCAGAAGGGTTTCTCGGACAAGCGGCTGGCCAAGCTGCTCGCGACGAACCAGCACGCGGTGCGTGAGGCGCGCTGGGCGCAGAAGGTGCGCCCGGTCTACAAGCGCGTGGACACCTGCGCGGCGGAGTTCGCCACGCAGACCGCCTACATGTATTCCTCGTACGACGAAGAGTGCGAGGCCGAGCCGACCAACCGCAAGAAGATCATGGTGCTCGGCGGCGGCCCGAACCGCATCGGCCAGGGCATCGAGTTCGACTACTGCTGCGTGCATGCCGCCCTCGCCATGCGCGAAGACGGCTACGAGACCATCATGGTCAACTGCAACCCGGAGACCGTCTCGACCGACTACGACACCTCCGACCGGCTGTACTTCGAGCCGGTGACGC
>JBIQJS010000187.1:0-3608 GCA_044507405.1 Rubrivivax sp.
GTATTCTGTTTAACAGAACAACCAAGGCGCACCCACCCATGTCCTCCGGCTCCCCTGCCGACACCCCACGCCCGCTGCTGATCGGGGGCGAGTTCCGGCCTGGCCGCAGCACGGTGCCGCCGCTGGAATCGATCAACCCGGCCAACGGCCAGCTCAACCACCGCGTGGCCTCGGCCGGGGCTGAGGAGGTGAACGAGGCCGTGGCCACGGCTGCGCAGGCCGCGAGCCACAAGGCCTGGCGGCAGATGCTGCCGCCGCAGCGCGCGGCCATCCTGCACCGCATCGGCGAGCTGATGCAGCGTGACGCCGAGACCTTCGCGCGGCTGCAGATGCTGGAAAACGGCAAGGTCTGGGCCGAGTGCACGGCGCAGGTGAAGAGCGCGGCGGCCACTTTCCGCTACTACGCCTCGGTGTGCGAGACGCTGGGCTCGGAGCTCACACCCTCGCGTGGCCCCTATCTCTCGATGACGGTGCACGAGCCCTATGGCGTGGTGGCCGCCATCACGCCGTGGAATTCGCCGATGACGATGGAGGCGCAGAAGGTCGCGCCCGCGCTCGCCGCCGGCAACGCGGTGATCCTCAAGCCCTCGGAGATCACGCCCTCGACCGCGCTGGAGCTCGGCCGCATCGCGCTCGAAGCGGGCCTGCCGCCGGGGCTGCTCAATGTGCTGCCGGGCACTGGCGCCATCACGGGCTCGGCGCTGGTGGAGCACCCGGGCGTGCGCATGGTGTCGTTCACCGGCGGCACGGCCAGCGGCCGGCGCATCGCCGAGGTGGCCGCGCGCAAGCTGATGCCAGTCGCGCTGGAGCTCGGCGGCAAGTCGCCCCACATCGTGTTTGCCGATGCCGACCTGGAGGCCGCGGCCGACAGCGTGGCCGGCGGCATCTTCGAAGGCAGCGGCCAGTCGTGCGTGGCGGGCTCGCGGCTCTTCGTGCAGCGCAAGGTGTTCGGCAAGGTGCTGGGCATGATCGTCGACCGCGCGCAGCGCCTGCGGGTGGACCTGCCCGATGCCCAGGGCGCAGAGATGGGGCCCATCGCCTCGTTCGCGCAGCGCGAGCGCATCGAAGGCATGGTGGACTCGGCCCGCGAGAGCGGCGCCGAGATCGTGGCCGGCGGTGCGCGCCCGGGCGATGCGCACCTCGCGGCCGGCGCCTACTACCAGCCCACCGTGATCGCCGGCATCGACAACCGTGCCTCGATCGCGCAGCAGGAGATCTTCGGCCCGGTGCTGTGTGTGCTGCCCTTCGACGACGAGGACGACCTCGTCGCCCAGGCCAACGACAGCGCCTACGGCCTCGCGGCCGGCATCTGGTGCGCCGACTACAAGCGCGCCTGGCGCGTGGCGCGCGCGCTCGAAGCCGGCACGGTCTGGATCAACACCTACAAGCAGCTTTCCATCGCCACGCCCTTCGGCGGCTTCAAGGACAGCGGCCTCGGCCGCGAGAAGGGGCTGACCGGACTGCGCCTGTACCAGCAGGCGAAGGGCATCTACCTCGGCCTTTGAACTACATGACGACAAGCACATTGGGATTCATCGGGTTGGGCGTGATGGGCGAGCCCATGTGCCGCAACCTCGCGCGCAAGAGCGGCAGCGCCGTCATCGCGCACGACCTCGACGCCGCCGTGCTGGAGCGCCTCGCCGCCGACCGGGTGCAATCGGCCGGCAGTGCCGCCGCGGTGATGCAGGGCGCGAGCATCGTCTTCCTCTCGCTGCCCTCGGGCGAGGTGGTGGATGCGCTCGCGCACCAGCCCGACGGGCTGCTCGCCCACGCGCGCCCCGGGCAGATCGTGGTGGACCTGAGCACCTCGCCGGTGGACACCACGCGCGCGCTGGCGCGGGCCTTTGCAGACCGGGGCGTGACCTTCGTCGATGCGCCGGTGGCGCGCACGCGCGCCGCGGCCGAGGCGGGCACGCTCTCGGTGATGGTGGGGGCCGACGCGCCCACCTTCGAGCGCGTGAAGCCGCTGATCGCCACCTTCGCCACCGACATCGCGCTGTGCGGCCCGGTGGGCTGCGGGCAGGTGGTGAAGATCCTCAACAACATGGTGCTCTTCGAGACCGTGGTCGCCCTGAGCGAAGCCAAGGCCATCGGCGAGCGCGCGGGCGTGGACCCGGCGCTGCTCTTCGACACGCTCGCAAAGGGCAGTGCCGACAGCTTCGCGCTGCGCAGCCACGGCATGAAGGCCATGCTGCCCGGTGAGTTCCCCGAGCGTGCCTTCTCGGTGCGCTACGCCCGCAAGGACCTGGCCTACGCGCTCAAGCTCGCGCAGGAAACCGGTGTGGACGCCAAGAGCGCCCGCATCGTGGACGCGTGGTACCAGGCCGCGATCGACGCCGGTCTCGGCGAGCAGTACCACCCGGTCATCAGCCGGCTCATCGGGCCGCCTGCCTGACCTCCATCACACAACACAAGACCCACAGGAGACCACCATGAACGCCTTGAAGCCCGTCGCCCTTGCCGTCGCCTTGTTCGGCCTCGCCGCAGCGCCTGCCCTCGCGCAGGAGACGCTCAAGATCGGCGCCCTCGTCACGCTCTCGGGCGCCGGCGCCGCCTGGGGCACCGGCATGCAGCACGCCGCCGAGCTCGCCGCCGACGACGTCAACGCCAAGGGCGGCCTGGAGGTGGGCGGCAAGAAGTACAAGGTGCAGGTCATCGCCTACGACGACAAGTACCAGGCCAACGAGGCGGTGACGGTGGCCAACCGCCTGGTCTTCGAGGACAAGGTCAAGTTCATCATCGGCCCGGTGGGCTCGGCGCCCGTGCTCGCCATCCAGCCCATCACCGAGAAGAACCAGGTGATCGTGATGACGCTCGGCTTCACCTCCAAGGCGCTGGGCACCGACAAGCCCTACACCTTCCGCCCCAACGTGACCACGGCCGAAGTGGCCGGCCCGCAGATCGAGTGGGTGGTGAAGACGCGCAACCTCAAGCGCGTGGGCGCGCTCTTCCCCAACGACGAGACCGGCCAGCAGATCGCGAAAGACCTGACCGAGGCCTACGGCAAGGTGGGCGCGCAGCTCGCCGCCAAGGAGTTCTTCGAGCGCGACCGCGTCGACTTCGTGCCGCTCATCACGCGCATCCTCGCGGCCAAGGTCGATGCGATCGAGCTCGACGGCAACTCGCCGAGCACCGCCGGCCTCATCACCAAGCAGGCCCGCGAGCTGGGCTTCACCGGCACCATCATCCGCACCGGCGGCCCGGCCACGCAGGACATCGTCAACGTGGCGGGCAAGCAGGCGGTCGAGGGCCTGCTCGTGCACACGCCCATCGACCCCAAGCTGCCGAGCACCGCGGCCTATGCCGCGAAGTACACCGCCAAGTACAAGCGCGCGATGAACGGCTTCAGCCCGGCCTTCTACGACGGCACGCATTTGCTCTTCGAGGCCATGCGCAAGGCCGGCACCGTGACCGACACGGCACGCATCAAGGACGAGCTGGAGAAGATCAAGGGCCACAAGGGCGCCTTGGGTGAGTCGTCGTGGACGGGCAAGGGCATGTACGGCATCGACCACCAGCTGGATGCGCCCTTCTACGTGGCCGAGGTGAAGGACGGGCAGGAGGTGATCCGGGCGCGGTGCACGGTGAGTGGGTGCAAGTGAGCGGGT
>JBIQJS010000050.1:0-24917 GCA_044507405.1 Rubrivivax sp.
ATCGTCCCCACGTTCACGTGCGGCTTGGTCCGTTCAAATTTGCCTTTTGCCATTTTTCGAGCTCCTAGCGGTCGGTGCTGAAGAAAACTGTGGTGCCCATGACGCGGATCGAACGCGTGACCTCTCCCTTACCAAGGGAGTGCTCTACCACTGAGCCACATGGGCCGAACCAAAACTCGGTGCCGATCGACACTGGTCTGCACCCGATCACTGGCGCACAGACCACTGGCGACTTCATGGAGCGGGAGACGGGAATCGAACCCGCGTCATCAGCTTGGAAGGCTGGGGTTCTACCATTGAACTACTCCCGCTCGGGAGCCCCTTTCGGCGCAAGGCCTTCAGGGGTCAACACACTCTTTTGAAATCGGTCGCTTTGGTGGAGGAGGCTGGATTCGAACCAGCGTAGGCGTAAGCCAACAGATTTACAGTCTGCCCCCTTTAGCCACTCGGGCACCCCTCCAAAGCGAACCCGGGACTATAGCATCAAATTTCCAAGTTCTACGGTCACAGCGCCCACCAATCGACGAGTTGCTGCGTTGCGACGAAGTGGCTGCCGTCGGCCATGAACCGCTTGTGCAGGTCGTACGACGGATGCCGTGCGATCAGCACCCTAGGATTGACGCCCACCGGCAACGCCCGGGCCAGGAAATCCTGCGCCTTGCCGCCCCACAGCAGGAACGTCGGCGGCTGCGGCCGATGGCACAAAGCTTTCACGATTTCGGAAGTCAGCGCCAACCATCCTGTTTTCAGGTGACTGCCGGCCGCCCCGATTTCGACGGTGAGCGCCGGGTTCAGCAGCAGCACGCCTTGCCGGGCCCAGGCGTCGAGCTTCCACACCGCCGGCGGTTGCCAACCCGGGCGGTCTGCGGCGAGCACCTCGAAGATTCGTGCGAGCGACCGCGGACGGCCCTGCCCTGCCGAGAAGGCCAGCCCGTCGGCGTGACCTGCGGTCGGGTACGGATCCTGACCGAAGATCACGACCTTGGCGCTCTCCGGCGAGACGAGCCGCAGGGCGCGAAACGGATCGGGCGGACCGATCGGCCGGTCGCCCGAGACCGCCTTCACCCGCTCGATGAGCGCTGCCTCCACCTCGGGCGTCCAGCCGGGCAGGACCCGGCGCCAGGCCTCGGGCAGCGTGTCGAACGCCGCCCGCAGGTCGTCGGCGGTCATGCGAAGAGCTGGGCCAGCGCGGCGCCGGGATCGGGCGCCCGCATGAAGGCCTCTCCCACGAGGAAGGCGTGGACGTCGGCTGCACGCATGCGGGCCACATCGGCGGCACCGAGGATGCCGCTTTCGGTGATGAGCAGGCGGTCGGACGGCACGCGTGGCAGGAGCGACAGCGTCGTGTCGAGCGTGACCTCGAAGCTGCGCAGATTGCGGTTGTTGATGCCCAGGAGCGAGGTCTTCAGTCGCAGCGCGCGGTCGAGCTCTGCACCGTCGTGCACCTCGACCAGCACGGCCATGCCGAGCGACATCGCCTGGGCTTCAAGATCGGCCATCTGCGCATCGTCCAGGCAGGCGGCGATCAGCAGGATGCAGTCGGCCCCCATCGCGCGCGCCTCGTAGACCTGGTAGGGGTCGACCATGAAGTCCTTGCGCAACACCGGCAGCGCGCAGGCCTCGCGCGCCTGCTGCAAGTAGGCCGACGAGCCCTGGAAGAACTGCACGTCCGTCAGCACGCTCAGGCAGGCGGCACCGTGCTGCGCATAGCTCAACGCGATCTCAGCCGGCACGAACCGCTCGCGCAACACACCCTTGCTCGGGCTGGCCTTCTTGATCTCGGCGATCACGGCAGCCTGGCCGCCCGCGATCCTGCGGCCCAAGGCGCCGGCGAAATCACGCACGTCGCGGCGGGCTTCGGCCTCGCGGCGCAAGGACGCCAGGTCGCGCAGGCGGCTCGCCGCGGCCACTTCGTCGCGCTTGACCGCGACGATCTTGTTCAGGATGTCGCTCATGACGCGAACTGCTGGGTGGCGGCCACGAACTGGCTCAGCTTCTTGAGTGCGGCACCCGAGGCCACGGCCTCCCGCGCGCGCTTCACGCCCTCGCCGATGGAAGACGCCACGTTGGCGCTGTAGAGCGCCGCGCCGGCGTTGAGCAGCACGATGTCGCGCATCGGGCCGTCTTCGCCGCCGAGCGCGCGCTGGATGCACTGCACCGATTCGTTCTTGTCGGCCACGCGCAGCACGCGGCTGTCGTAGACCGGCATGCCGAACTCGCTCGGGTGCACGACGTACTCGCGCACCTCGCCGTTCTTGAGCTCGCCGATGAGCGTCTCGCCCGACAGCGAGATCTCGTCCATGCCGTTCATGCCGTAGACCACGAGCACGTGGTCCGAGCCCAGGCGCTGCAGCACGCGCACCTGGATGCCCACGAGGTCGGCGTGGAACACGCCCATGAGCTGGTTGGGTGCCTGCGCCGGATTGGTGAGCGGCCCCAGGATGTTGAAGATCGTGCGCACACCAAGCTCCTTGCGCACCGGCGCCGCGTGCTTCATCGACGCATGGTGGTTGGGCGCGAACATGAAGCCGATGCCGGTTTCCTCCAGGCACTGGGCGACCTGCTCGGGCGTGAGGTTGACGTTGGCGCCCAAGGCCTCGAGCACGTCGGCGCTGCCGGTGCTCGACGACACGCTGCGCCCGCCGTGCTTGGCCACCCGTGCACCGGCGGCGGCGGCCACGAACATGGCGGCGGTGGAGATGTTGAAGGTGTGCGCGCCGTCGCCCCCGGTGCCGCAGAGGTCGACGAGGTTCGCCTTGTCGGTGATCGGCACGGGCGTCGCCAGCTCGCGCATGACCTGCGCAGCGGCCGCGATCTCGCCGATGGTTTCCTTCTTGACGCGCAGGCCGATCGAGAGCGCCGCGATCATCACCGGCGACATCTCGCCGCCCATGATGCGGCGCATCAGGGCCAGCATCTCGTCGTGGAAGATCTCGCGGTGGTCGATGACGCGGGCCAGCGCTTCGGTGTCGGAAATGGTCATGGCGGACTCGAACTCAGGCGTTGAAATACTCGCGGACGGCGGCGATGGCGCGGTCCACGCCCTCGCTGTCCACGTCGAGATGGGTCACGAAACGCAGGCGGTACAGGCCCGTGGCCAGCACGCCGTGCGACTGCAGATGCGCCAGCAAGCCGGCCGCACGCTCGCCGGCCACGTCCACGAAGACGATGTTGGTCTGCGGCGGCTCGACCGTCAGCCCGGGGATGCCCTGCAATCCCTCCGCCAGCCGGCGCGCGAGCGCGTGGTCGTCTGCCAAGCGGTCGACGTGGTGGTCGAGCGCGTGCAGCGCCCCCGCCGCGATCACGCCCGCCTGGCGCAGGCCCCCACCGAGCATCTTGCGCCAGCGGTGGGCACGTCGGATCAGCGCCGCCGAGCCGCACAGCGCCGAGCCCACCGGCGCGCCCAGGCCCTTGGAGAAGCACACCGAGACGGTGTCGAAGTGCTGGGTGATCTCGCGCACCGGCACGCCGAGCGCGACAGCGGCGTTGAAGACCCGCGCGCCGTCGAGGTGGGTGGCCAGGCCGCGATCGCGCGCGAGCCCGGTCGCCTCGGCCATGTACGACAGTGGCAGCGCCTTGCCGCCGAGCGTGTTCTCCAGGCAGAGCAGGCGGCTCCTCGCGAAATGGGCGTCGTCCGGCTTGATGGCCGATTCGATGTCGGCGAGCGCCAGCGTGCCGTCCGGCCGGTGCTCGAGCGGCTGCGGCTGCACACTGCCCAGCACCGCCGCGCCGCCGGCTTCCCAGCGGTAGGTGTGCTGCATCTGGCCGACGATGTACTCGTCGCCCCGCTCGCAGTGGCTCATGATGGCCGCGAGGTTGCTCTGCGTGCCGCTCGTCATGAAGAGCGCGGCTTCCTTGCCGGTCAGCGCGGCGATGCGCACTTGCAGTGCGTTGACCGTCGGGTCATCACCAAAGACGTCATCGCCCACCTGCGCGTGCGCCATGGCCTCGCGCATCGCCACGGTGGGTTGCGTCACCGTGTCGCTGCGCAAGTCGACCAGCTTCACCGACTCAGCTCCAGGAAGTTCTTCAACATCGCGTGCCCATGCTCGGTGAGGATGGACTCGGGATGGAACTGCACGCCTTCGAGCGGCGTCCTGGTGCCGGCCAGTGCCGTGTGCCGCACGCCCATGATCTCGTCGTCCTGGGAGGTGGAGGTGACCTCCAGCTCGGCGGGCAGGGTCGCACGTTCGATCACGAGCGAGTGATAGCGGATCACCGTGAACTTCTCGGGCAGGTCCGCGTAGACACCGCGCCGGTCCGTGGTGATGACGTCGGTCTTGCCGTGCATCTGCGTCTTGGCGCGCACGATGTTCCCCTTGAGTGCGGCACCGATGGCCTGGTGGCCCAGGCACACGCCGAGGATGGGCAGCTTGCCGGTGAACTGCTGGATCGCGCTCACGCAGATGCCGGCCTCGGCCGGCGAGCAGGGGCCGGGCGAGAGCACCAGCTGGTCGGGCTTCAGCTCACGGATGCCTTCGAGCGTGATCTCGTCGTTGCGGAACACGCGCACGTCCTCGCCCAGCTCGGCGAAGTACTGCACCAGGTTGTAGGTGAAGCTGTCGTAGTTGTCGATCATGAGCAGCATGTCAGAAGCCCTCCTCGACGAGTTCGGCGGCACGCAGGAGCGCACGCGCCTTTGCCTCGGTTTCCTTCCACTCCAGCTCGGGCACTGAATCGGCCACGACACCGGCAGCCGCCTGAACGTACAGCGTGTTGTCCTTGACGATGCCGGTGCGGATGGCGATGGCCACGTCCATGTCGCCGGCGAAGCTGAGATACCCGCAGGCGCCGCCGTAGATGCCGCGCTTGACCGGCTCCAGCTCGTCGATGATCTCCATCGCGCGCACCTTGGGCGCGCCGGTGAGCGTGCCGGCCGGGAAGGTGGCCTTGAGCACGTCCAGGCTGCTCATGCCGTCCTTCAGCAGGCCCTCGACGTTGCTCACGATGTGCATCACGTGCGAGTAGCGCTCGATCACGAACGCATCGGTCACCTTCACGCTGCCGGTCTTGGCGATGCGGCCGATGTCGTTGCGCGCCAGGTCGATCAGCATCACGTGCTCGGCGCGCTCCTTGGGGTCGTTGCTGAGCTCGACCTCCAGCGCCTTGTCCTGCTCGGGCGTCGCGCCGCGCGGACGGGTTCCGGCAAGCGGGCGGATCGTGATCTTCTGGCCTTCGGGCGTGTGCTCCTGGCGCACCAGGATCTCGGGCGAGGCGCCGACGATCTGGAAGTCGCCCATGTCGTAGAAGTACATGTAGGGCGACGGGTTCAGCGAGCGCAGCGCGCGGTAGAGCGAGAGCGGCGACTCGGTGTAGCGCTTCTTCAGCCGCTGGCCGATCTGCACCTGCATCATGTCGCCCGCCGCGATGTACTCCTTGGACTTGAGCACCGCGGCGAGATAGTCCTCCTTCGCGAACTCGCGTTCCACCGCGTGCGAGGTACCGCGCTTCACCGGCGGCGCGGTCACGCTGTAGCGCAGCTTGTCGGACAGCTCGGCCAGGCGGCGCTTCCCCCGGAAATACGCCTCGGGCTGCGACGGGTCGGCATAGACGATGAGGTAGAGCCGTCCCGACAGGTTGTCGATCACGGCCAGTTCCTCGCATTGCAGCAGCAGCACGTCGGGCGTGTCGATGCCGCCGGGCTTGTGCGTCTTCGCAAGCTTGTGCTCGATGTAGCGCACGGCGTCGTAGCCGAAGTACCCGGCGAGCCCGCCGCAGAAGCGCGGCAGCCCCGGGCGCAGCGCCACCTTGAACCGCTTCTGGTATTCGGCGATGAAGTCGAGCGGATTGCCTTCATGCGTCTCGACCACCTGGCCGTCGGTCACGACCTCGGTGTGCAGACCGGTGGCACGCAGCAGCGTGCGCGCCGGCAGGCCGATGAAGGAGTAGCGCCCGAAGCGCTCGCCGCCCACCACCGATTCGAGCAGGAAGCTGTGCTTGCCGCTACCCGAGGTGTAGGCGAGCTTGAGGTAGAGCGAGAGGGGGGTTTCGAGGTCCGCGAAGGCTTCGGCCATCAGCGGAATGCGGTTGTAGCCTTCGGCGGCAAGGCTCTTGAATTCGAGTTCGGTGATCACCTTCTGGGCCCTCCAATGGCCCGGCGCGGCCTGGTGCGGCCGGCATGCGACGAGGTTCAGACGGACGGCACCCGCGCGGGCAGCCGGTGGAGCCGAAGGCGGAGCGTCTGAAGTCACACGCTCGTGGCCCGCGGCAAACGCAACCTACGAAAGCCGGCGACGCCAGGGCCAAGCTCCCCGGTCGTGTGACCCTTTGGTTTGTTTGCGCGCGATGAACATTCAAAAAGTGTAGCAGTCCGGCCACCGACATCCCCTTCAACGGCGCTTTCCGTGAACTTGCCCCCTGGTGCCGCCGACACGGTTTGCGACAATTGCAGATTCCGCACGACCGTGCGACAACGGAGCCTACCGTGATTCGAAGCCTCATCTCCGCACTGGCCCTGATGCTGGCCATGGTTGCAACGCCCGCACGCGCCGACGCCGTCACCGTGGCCGGCGTCAAGTACGAAGACTCGCTGCAGGTCGGCGGCTCGACGCTGGTGCTCAACGGCGCGGGCGTGCGCTACAAGGCCGTCTTCAAGGTCTATGCCGCAGGCCTGTACCTCACGCGCAAGGCCACCGCCACCGACGCCGTGCTCGGCACGCCCGGCGCCAAGCGGGTCCACATCGTGATGCTGCGCGAGATCAACGCCTCCGAACTCGGCAAGCTCTTCACCCGCGGCATGGAGGACAACGCGCCGCGCGAGGAGTTTTCCAAGTCCATCCCGGGCACGCTCAAGATGAGCGAGCTCTTCTTCCGCATCAAGAAGCTCAATGCCGGCGATTCCTTCTCGGTGGACTGGCTGCCCGGCGTGGGCACCGTGATCCTCGTGAACGGCAAGCCGACCATCGAGCCGATCAAGGAGCCCGAGTTCTTCTCGGCGCTCGCGAAGATCTGGCTCGGCCAGTCGCCGGCGGATGCCAACCTGAAGGACGCGTTGCTGGGCAAGCCGGCGCCCTTGCCCTCCAACAGCTGACCGGTCAGGCGAGCTCGTCGAGCCGGTCGATCACGCCGTCGGCATCGACGGCCTCGACGGGCTCGCCGTGGTTGTAGCCGTAGCGCACGAGCACCACGGGGCACCCGGCCGCCCGCGCGGCGCGCGCGTCGTTGCTGGAGTCGCCGACCATCAGCGTGCGCGAAGGCTCAGAGCCGAGCGCCGCGCAGGTCCGCAGCAGCGGCAGCGGATCGGGCTTCTTGCGCTCGAAGGCATCGCCGCCGAAGACCTGGTCGAAACAGGCCGCCAGCCCCTTGCGCTGCAGCAGCGGCCGCGCGAAGTCGGTCGGCTTGTTGGTGAGGCAGGCGAGGCGCAGGCCACGCGCACGCAGCGCCCGCAAGCCCTCCTCGACGCCGGCGTACACCGTCGAATGCTCGCCGTTGATGCGCAGGTAGTGGTGCTGGTAGCGTGCCCAGGCCGCGTCGAAGGCATCGGCCCCGCCGCCCACGTGCGCGAGCGTGCTGCGGATCAGGTGCTCGGAGCCCTTGCCCACGGTGCGCTCGATGAAGGCACGATCGACCGCCGGCAGCGACAGGTCGCGCAGCATCGCATTGAGCGACACGTCGAAGTCGCCGAGCGTGTCCACCATCGTGCCGTCGAGGTCGACGATGGCGGCCTCGCAGCCACGCACGAGCGCCAACGCCATCGATCAGCCCGCGAGCTGCTCGCGCATCGCGTCGACCACCGCCTTGTAGTCGGGCTGGCCGAAGATCGCGCTGCCGGCGACGAAGGTGTCGGCGCCGGCGTCGGCCACCTGGCGGATGTTGTCGACCTTGATGCCGCCGTCGACCTCCAGGCGGATGTCGCGGCCGCTCGCCTCGATGAGGCGGCGCGCCCGCTCGACCTTCTTCAGCGCACCCGGGATGAAGCTCTGCCCGCCGAAGCCCGGGTTCACGCTCATGATGAGCACGAGGTCGACCTTGTCGATCACCCACTCCAGCACGTCGAGCGGCGTGGCCGGGTTGAAGACGAGGCCCGCCTGGCAGCCCTCGGCGCGGATGAGCTGCAGCGTGCGGTCCACATGCGTGCTGGCATCCGGGTGGAAGCTCACGAGATCGGCGCCGGCCTTGCAGAACGCCTGTGCGAGCGCATCCACCGGCTGCACCATGAGGTGCACGTCGATGGGCACCTTCGCTCCGTCGGCGCGGACCGCATGCTTGCGCAGCGCTTCGCAGACCATCGGGCCGAAGGTGAGGTTGGGTACGTAATGGTTGTCCATCACGTCGAAATGGATCCAGTCGGCGCCGGCGGCGATGACGTTGCGCACCTCCTCGCCCAGACGGGCGAAGTCGGCAGACAGGATGCTGGGTGCGATGCGGTAGGCCGGGCTTTTCATCCTCGGGATTCTAGGCAGCTCCCTAGAATCCGCCGATGGCCCAGCCCCAATTCACCTGCAGCGTCAGCGTGCGCCCGCTGCCCGAACAATCCGACCCCCAGCAGGGCGTGCATGCGTATGCGTACACGATCACCATCGTCAACAGCGGCGACATCACCGCGCAGCTGATCGCGCGCCACTGGGTGATCACCGATGCCCAGGGCCACGTCGAGGAAGTGCGTGGCCTCGCCGTGGTCGGCCAGCAACCGCTGCTCAAGCCGGGCGAGCGCTTCGAGTACACCAGCTGGACGCGCATCAACACCCCGCAGGGGAGCATGCGCGGCACCTTCTTCTGCATGACCGAGGACGCGCGGCCCTTCGACGCGCCGGTGCCCGAGTTCGGCCTTTCGCTCCCTTCGGCGCTGCATTGATGTTCTTTCGCAAGAAGGCCGCCCGCGCGCGCAGCGCCGGTGGCTGGGACCTGAGCGCGCTGCTCAACGCGGCCGATCCGGCGGTCAGCCTGCCGGAGCGGCACCTGTGGCTGGTGCGGCTGATGGAGTGGCTGCGCCAGGCGCCCGCTTCCGAAGAGCAGCGCGAGACGCCGCCGCCCATCCTGCGCCTGCGCCACCTCCTGAGCGTGCTGGAGCGCCACCCGGAGCACCAGCAGCGGGTCGCCGCCCTGCTGCAATGCTTCTGGCGCGAGGTGGACAGCGCCGCGCTGCTGGCCGACTTCGGCTTCAGCGGCCGCACCGGCCTCGCGAGCGAGTTCGGCCAGCGGCTGCGGCTGCGCCTCCTGCCCGGCACGCCGGCCACGACGAACCTCGCCGAACTCTTCAACCTGCTCTTCCCGGACCCGGCCGATGCGCTCTGGCTGGAGCAGCTCGACCCGCCCACGATCGCCCGCATCGCCGCGCTGCTCCATCCCGCGGACGGCACGCCCGGCGCCGACTGGCGCGAGCCCTTCCTCGACGGGCTCATCTTCCTGACGAGCGCCGTGCGCGCGGCCGGCTTCTCGCCGCTGCTGCGCGAGCGCATGAGCCCGGAGCTCGTGGCCTCGGCGCCCTTTCGCCAGCTCGCCCGCGTGGCCGAGCAGGTGCGCGAGCACAGCCTGTCGGGCGACCAGGTGGCCCTGCTGCGCGAGGCGCTCTACCTGCGCGCCGTGCTCGACGCCTGCCGGCGCTGCGCCCTCAGCGTGAACAACCATCTCGAGGAGCATGGCGTCTCGGTGGACGTGGTCTTCGAGCTCGACCAGCTCCTGCGCCGCACCGAGCGCATCGAGGCGCTCCTGATCTGCGTGGTGAGCCCGGCGCCCGCGCCGGAGGTCGCGCGGCTGATGGCCGGCCTGATCCGGGCGGCCGACGAGCGCCGCAGCCTGCGCGCCCTCTTCGCCCACCACTATTCGATGCTCGCGCGCAAGGTCGCCGAACGCAGCGCCGAGACCGGCGAGCACTACATCACCCGCGACGGCGCCGCCTACCGCGCGATGCTCGGGGCGGCGGCCGGCGGCGGCGCGGTCCTCGCGGGCACCACCTTCCTCAAGTTCTTCATCACGGGGATCGGACTGGCGGCCTTCTGGTCCGGCTTCTGGGCGGGGGTGAACTACGCGGCGAGCTTCGTGCTCATCCACCTGCTGCACTTCACGGTCGCCACCAAGCAGCCCGCGATGACGGCGCCGGCCATGGCCGAGCGGCTGGGCGACATGAGCAGCGACGATGCGGTCGAAGGCTTCGTGGACGAGGTGGCGCACCTGATCCGCTCGCAGATGGCCGGGATCCTCGGCAACCTTGCCGTGGTCGCCCCGCTCGTGCTCGCGGTGCAGCTCGCCTGCGCAGCGCTCTTCGGCGGCACGCCGGTGGGCGAACAGCAGGCGCGCTACGTGCTGGAGTCGCTCACGCTGCTCGGGCCCTCGCTGCTCTTCGCGGCGTTCACCGGCGTGCTGCTCTTCGTGAGCTCGCTCATCGCCGGCTGGGTGGAGAACTGGTTCGTGTGGCACCGCCTCGACAGCGCCATCGCCTGGAACCCGCGCATCGTCTCGCGCCTGGGCTCGGCCCGTGCGCAGCGCTGGGCGGCCTACTGGCGCGCCAACATCTCCGGCCTCGCCGCCAACATCTCGCTCGGCCTGATGCTCGGGCTGGTGCCGGCGGTGGCGTCCTTCTTCAGCCTGCCCCTCGACGTGCGCCACGTGACGCTCTCCACCGGCCAGCTCGCGGCCGCCGCCGGCGCGCTCGGCCTGGAGGTGCTGCACATGCCCATCTTCTGGCTCTGCGTGGTGGCCACGCTGCTGACCGGGCTGCTCAACGTGACCGTCAGCTTCCTGCTGGCCTTCAAGCTGGCCCTGCGCTCGCGCGGCATCCGCCTGCACGAGCGCAGCCGCATCCGCCAGGCAATCTACCGTCGCCTGCGCAGGAAGCCCATGTCTTTTATCCTGCCTCCCCGCGCATGAAGACGGACGCCATGACCTCCACTCCCGATCCGATCTGGCAGGCGCTGCGGCACGACGCCACGCAGCTTGCGCTGGCCGAGCCGGTGCTCGCGCGTCTGCTGCACGCCTGCATCCTCGACCACGACACGCTGGAATCGGCGCTCGCCCACCTGCTCGCGGGCAAGCTCGCCACGGCCGAGCTCCCGGGCGAGGCACTGCACGGCGTCCTGCGCGAGGCGAGCGAGGGCGACGGACAGATCGGCCAGCTCGCCCGTGCCGACCTCGCCGCCATCGCCGAGCGCGACCCTGCCGCCGGCTCCAGCGTGAACCCGTTCCTGAACCACAAGGGCTTCCAGGCGCTGCAGACGCACCGTGTCGCCCACTGGTACTGGGGCCAGGGTCGCAAGGCGCTCGCGCACTGCCTGCAGGGGCGCGCCTCGGAGGTGTTCGCGGTCGACATCCATCCGGCCGCGGTGGTCGGCGGCGGCGTGTTCATCGACCACGGCACCGGCGTCGTGATCGGCGAGACCGCCGTGGTGGGCGACAACGTCTCCATCCTGCAGAACGTGACGCTCGGCGGCACGGGCAAGCAGACCGGCGACCGCCATCCGAAGATCGGCCGCGGCGTGCTGCTGAGCGCGGGCGCCAAGGTGCTGGGCAACATCCGCATCGGCGACGGCGCCAAGGTGGGCGCCGGCAGCGTGGTGCTCGACGAGGTGCCGCCGCACAAGACGGTGGTGGGCGTGCCGGCGCGCGTGGTGGGCACGCCGCGTGTCGATCAGCCGGCGCTGGACATGGACCAGCACATCGACCTGGACGACGGCGGCTGAACCCTTGCCGCTGCGTCAGCTCTCATCGCGGTCGTCGTCGCCCTCGGGCTCGCGGTCCGGTTCACCGCCCTTGCGGCCGGAAAACATGGTCCACCACACGATCAGCACCAGCACCAGCAGCGCACCCAGCGCCTCGAGCAACAACAAACCCATGATGAAGATTCCGTTCGGCCTGCGGCCTTCCCTGGCGGCGGCGATTCTAGGATTGCTGGCCGCCTGCGTGAGCCCGCCCCCCTCGGCGCCGCCGGCGCCACCCGTCGCCGACGGCAAGGCCGAGGCCCCCGCCGTGATGCAGCGCGAGCGTTCGCGCTGGGTGGCCGTCGACTGGTCGGAGCTCCCCGGCTGGGAGGGCGACGCCCTCCTCGAATGGTGGCCGGCGCTGGTGCGCGGCTGCGAGAAGCCGCCGCTCGAATGGGCGCGGATCTGCGTCGATGCACGCAGCTTCGCGCCCGCCAGCGACGCCGCCGCGCGCGCCTGGGTGCGCCAGCGCATGCAGCCGTGGCGCGTGGAGGCGTCCGACGGCTCGCCCGACGGGCTCATCACCGGCTACTTCGAGCCGCTGATCGAGGCACGCCGTGTGGCGGGGGGCGCCTACCGCGTCCCGCTGCACGCGGCTCCGCCGGACCTCGGGGCCCGCAAGCCCTACTGGTCGCGCCAGCAGATCGCCACCCTCCCCGCCGCCCAGAAAGCGCTGCTGGGCAAGACGCTCGCGTACGTGGCCGATCCGTTGGACGCGCTCGTGCTCCAGATCCAGGGCTCCGGTCGCCTGCAGCTCATCGAGCCCGACGGCGGCCGCCGCCTGGTGCGCATGGCCTACGCCGGCCACAACGACCACCCCTACCGCTCGGTCGGCAAGTGGCTGATCGAGCGGGGCGAGCTGCGCGCGAGCGAAGCCTCATGGCCGGCGATCAAGGCCTGGGCGCGCGCCAACCCGAAACGGGTGGACGAGATGCTCTGGGCAAACCCGCGCTACGTGTTCTTCCGCGAGGAGCCCCTGCCCGACCCGGCGCTCGGCCCCAAGGGCGCGCAGGCGGTGCCGCTCACGCCGGGCCGCTCGATCGCGGTGGACGCGCAGAGCGTGCCCTACGGCACGCCGGTCTGGCTGGACACCACCGAGCCGCTCTCCAGCACGCCGCTGCGGCGGCTGGTGATGGCGCAGGACACCGGCAGCGCCATCGTGGGCGCCGTGCGGGCGGACTACTTCTGGGGCTGGGGCGACACCGCCGAACAGCAGGCCGGCCGCATGAAGCAGCCGCTGCGCATGTGGGTGCTCTGGCCGAAGAACTGAGGGGTCGCTCAGGCGAGCGTGCGCGCCAGGATGGTCACGAGGATCGCGCCGGCGGCGAAAAGCACCAGCACCCAGTTGGGCAGGGCACCGTGCGGCGCGTGGTGACGGTGACGTTGTTTGTCAGGCATGTGGGTTCCCAGCGGCAGTACCGACGCGGCCGGTCGGTTGGCGGGCACCCGAGACCTGGTGTGTGGCGCCCGCCCGCTGGAAAGCGATATCCGTGCCAGTGGCGGGTCGACGAAATTCAGTGACGCGCGCGGCCCGACGGGCGGCCGTAGAGCTCGATGTAGTGGGCGACGGCGTCGCCGTTGTTGCCCACCAGGCGCACGGCGTGGTGGATCTGCAGGTCGGGCACGTCGAGCAGCCAGGACCAGCGGGCGACCTCGAGCGGGTCGGTCAGGTCCACATGGGGTTGCGAGGGGCCTTCGAGAGACAAGCTTTGATCGGGTTGCATGGCAGGCGGTAAGGCGTACGGGTGATGTTCCATGTATCGGCCGCTGCCGCCCCCGACTTGAGGATGTGGGCATGCGCTCGCGCTCCCGCGCGAGCAAGGGATCACGCGACGACGGTGCGGTTGCGCCCCGCGTCCTTCGCGCGGTACATGGCGCGGTCGGCCCGCTCGATGATGGTGTCGGTGCGGTCGTCCACGCTGCACACGCCGATGCCGGCGGAAAACGTCACGGTGAGCGTCGGCGACAGGTGGGCAAAGCTGCGCGCGGCGAGCTGCCCGCGCATGCGCTCCACGCAGACCAGCGCGTCTTCGGCCGAGGTGTTGGGCAGCATCAGCAGGAACTCCTCGCCGCCCCAGCGCGAGAGCGCGTCGCCCGCGCGCAGGCCGTGGGTGATGACGTCGGCAAAGATCTGCAGCACTTGGTCGCCAGCCTGGTGGCCGCAGGCGTCGTTGATGCGCTTGAAGTGGTCGATGTCCATCAGCACCATGCTGATCGGCGCCTGGCTGCGCTGCTGGCGTGCGCGCTCGGCCACCATGAGCGAGGTCATGTGGCGGCGGTTGGACAGCCCGGTCAGCTCGTCCTGCGTGGCGAGCAGCCGGTTCTGGGCGAGGGCGTTCTCCAGCTGCACCTTCTGCTGGCGCAGCTTCTGGCGGATCGCGCCCAGCGAGCCCGTGAGCCAGCCCACCGTGGGCAGCATCAGCAGCACGAGCAGGAAGTGCAGCAGCTCCACCCGCGGCGGGAAGGACGCGGGCGCCACTGCCGCCGCCGCCCCCATGGTGGCGCCGAGCGCCACCACGCCCAGGCCGGCCATGCGCCGCGCCTGCACCGGCGTGAGCGCGAAGATGCCGAAGGTCTGCGCGATCAGCACGGTCATCAGGATGGCCCCGCGCGCGGGGCTGGCGATCACGTAGCAGGCACAGGCGGCGAAGACACAGAAGAAGCCCTGCGCCTGCGTCAGCGCCGGGTCGCCCTGGAAGCGCTGGTTGGCGCCGCTGCGGATGAGGGCGTAGAACAGCCCGGAGACACCCAGCACCACCGCCACCAGGATGGCCGCCGGCAGCGGTTCCACCAGGCCGAGCCAGACGGCCAGCCCCACGATGGCGCTCAACGCGAGGTAGATGCCGCCGGCCACGAGAGACTGCTTCACCCGCACGCGCTGGTGCCGGTCGGTGCCCAGCAGGGCGTCGACCCAGGGAGTGAAGATGGCTCGGTTCATGTGCAGAGCGGATATCGGCAAGGCCGCTGATTGTTGAACGGTACGCCTGTCGCGGGCCGTGCGAAAGCACACGTTGTGTAAAGGGTCCCCCCTGAACCAGGGCAGCGGTGCGGCCGCGGTCAGCCGTTGCGGCGGGGCGCTGGAGGGGTCGTCGGGCGGCTCCAGAGCCACGCCGCCACGCCCGCGCACACCAGCCCCGGCACCCAGCGCCAGGGCGTGGGCAGCACCCACCAGCTCGCCACGGCGCTCACGGCCATCATGCCGCTGGCGATCTGCTTGGCGCGCAGCGGCACGGCGCGGTCACGCCGCCACGCGCGCACCATGGGACCGAAGCGCGGGTGGTTCACCAGCCACGCCTCCAGGCGGGCGCTGCCGCGCGAGAAGCAGAAGGCGGCCAGCAGGACGAAAGGCGTGGTCGGCAGCAGCGGCAGGAAGATGCCGACGATGCCGAGCAGCAGGCTCAACCCGCCGGCCAGCAGCCACAGCGCACGCCGGGTGTGGTCTCGCAGATGGTGCAGGCGCGGTCGGGGCATGGCGACGCATCGTAGGCCAGCGCGGCGCAGCGCTCGTATGGAACTTGCAGAAAAGGCGCACCTGTCCACACGAGAGAACCGGGAACGCCCCATGACCGTACCTCCCACCCTGTACATCCGCGGCGGCCGCGTGCTCGATGCCGCGACCCGCAGCGCACCGCTCGCCGACCTGCTGGTCGAAGGCGGCGTGATCACCCAGCTCGGCCCGCCGGGGTTTGCCGTGCCGCCCGGCGCCGAGGTGGTCGATGCAGGCGGCCAGCTGCTGCACGCCGGGCTCGTCAACGGGCACACGCACGGCGGCACCAATTTCGCGAAGGCCACGCACGACCGCTGGTCGCTCGAGCTGCTCCTGAACGGTGCACCGGGCTGGTCGGGCAACTTCACCCTGGCGCACAAGGTGCTCGCCACGCGCATCGGCGCGGTGGAGATGCTGCAGAAGGGCTGCACCACCTGCTACGACCTGCACTTCGGCTTTCCGCTCATCACGGTGGAGGAGCTCTACGCCGTGGGCCAGGCCTACGTGGACGCCGGCATGCGCGCCGTGATCGCGCCCATGCTGCAGGACATCTCCTTCTACAAGGCGATCCCCGGCCTGTACGACGCGCTGCCCGCCGACCTGCGCGCACGCCTCGACACCGAGCCGGGCGACGCGGCGTGGATCCTCTCGCAGATGGAAGAGGCGCTCGCGAACTGGCCGCACGACACCTCGCAGGTGCGCCTGGGCATCGCGCCGACCATCCCGCTGCACTGCTCCGACGAGCTCACCCGCGGCTGCGCGCGGCTGGCGGCGAAGTACGGCGCGCCGCTGCAGTCGCACGTGGCCGAATCGAAGGTGCAGGCGGTGGCCGCGCTGCAGCACTGGGGCCACTCGCTCATCGCGCACTTCGAGTCGCTCGGCATGCTGGGCCCGACCTTCACCGTCGCCCACGGCGTGTGGCTGGACGACGACGACCTGCGCCGCCTGGCCGCGCACGGCGCCTCGGTCTCGCACAACGCGGGCAGCAACATGCGCCTGGGTGCCGGCATCGCACCGGCGCGCCGCATGCTGGAGCTGGGCGTCAACCTCGCCATCGGCACCGACGGTGCCATGTGCTCCGACAACCAGAACATGTACGAGGCGATGCGCTATGCCTCCATGGTGTCGAACGTGCGCAGCCCCGACATGTCGACCTGGCTCACCGCGCCCCAGGTCTACACCGCCGCCACCGAAGGCGGCGCGCGTGCCACCGGCTTCACCAAGAGCGGGCGCATCGCCGTGGGGCAGCACGCCGACCTGGTCTTCATCGACCTCGACCGCATCAACTGGATCCCGATGAACGACCCGGTGAACCAGCTCGTGCTCACCGAAGAAGGCACCAGCGTGCGCCACGTGATGGTGGGGGGCCGCTGGGTGGTGCGCGACGGCGCCCATGTGGGCACCGACCTGGCGCTGCTCGCCACGCAGGCGGCCGAGGCGAACGCGCATCTGCAGGCGGCCAACGCCGAAGGCCGCTACCTCACCGATGCACTGGCGGATGCGGTCGGCAGCTTCTGCATCGGGCTGTGCCGCAGCCCCTTCCACGTGCACCGGTACGGCGGGCCGCCGGGTCTTTGACGACTGGCACGGTTGATGCGTCATCCCCTGTGCATACGAAAACTGTATGCACTTTGGTGCAGCCCTCACCCTCTCGTCCGGAGCGATGTATGACCGACAGCCTCAAACCGACCCGCGCCAGCCGCCGCCAGTTCCTCAAGACCGGAGCCGCCTTTGGCGCCACGGGCCTGGGCGTGGGCACCTCCTTGGTGGTGCCCGACGCCGAAGCGTCCGACCCCAAGGTGCTCAACTACCTCGCCTGGCCGGGCAACGCCGACCCCTACGTGGTGGGCGAGTTCGAGAAGGAGCACGGGGTCAAGATCCGCATCAAGGAATACGTCGGCGGCGACCAGATGATGGCCGTCGTCAACCAGTCGCCCCCCGGCACCTACGACGTGGTGCTCGCCGACGCGGAGTACATGCACCTGCTCAAGGCGGCCAACTTCATCGAGCCGCTGGACCCGGCCGACTACCCGCTGAAGGACTTCTGGCCCGAGTTCCAGAAGTTCCCGCTGCACTGGTTCGACGGCAAGCTGTACGGCGTGATGATCGACTTCGGCTACCTCGGCATCTCGTACAACACCAAGGCCTTCACGCCCAAGGAGGTGTCGTCGTACGCGGTGCTGTGGAGCGAGAAGGCCAAGGGCAAGGTCGGCCTGTTCGACTGGTACCTGCCGTCCATGGGCTGCATCAGCCTGTCCAACGGCAACCGCCCGCCCTTCGACCTCGACAAGGCGAAGTTCGAGGCGCTCAAGAAGAAGCTCTATTCGCTCAAGTCGCAGGCCTCGGGCTTCTACACCATCGCCGACATCTTCTCGTCGATGACCAACGGCCGTGCCCTGCTCATCCCCGGCATCGGCGAGTGGATCACGCTCGGCCTGCGCATGAGCGGCGTGCCGGTGGACACGATCATTCCGGAGGAAGGCGGCCTGCAGTACACCGAGTCGCTGTCCATCGTGCGCGGCACCACCAAGCGCGACCTCGCGCGCAAGTTCATCCAGTACACGACGAGCCCGCGCGGGCAGGTGGCGATGGCCACCAAGGTCGACAACCGCAAGAGCATCCCCTCGATGGCCGGCTGGAAGCTGCTCAACGAGACCAAGCCCAAGGAGGCGGAGATCCTGCGCATGACGCTCAAGGGCCCGAACGTGATGGACGAGTACAAGGCCAAGAAGATCCAGCTGCGCCAGTTGCCCAAGCAGCAGTCGATCGAGGACTGGAACGACGTCTGGAGCCAGTTCAAGAGCCTCTGAGATGCACGCCCCCGGCATCGCGGCGCCGCCCGGCGCCACGCCCAACGAACGACCGGCGCGCCGCGGTCGCACCGCCGGCTCGCCCGCGGCACTGCCCGTGCTGCTGGGCCTGCCGGTGGTGGCGTGGCAGCTCGTGTTCTTCGCCGCCCCGCTCGTCTTCCTGATCGTCGTCACCTTCTGGCAGGTGCGCTCCTTCCGGCTCGAGCCGGCCTTTGTGCTCGACAACTGGGAGCGCGTGCTGGGCGCGGGCACCTTCCACCAGGCGCTGTGGCACACGCTGAAGGTCGCGGCCACCAACACGGTGCTCGCGCTCCTGCTCGCCTTCCCGGCGGCCTACACGATCGCCCTGCGGCTCACGCCGCGGCTGCGCGACCTGGCGGTGGCGATGCTCGTGGTGCCGGTGTTCTCGAGCTACATGCTGCGCATCTACGCGTGGCAGGTGGTGCTCAGCCCCGAGGGCATGGTCAACACCGCGCTCGGCGCCGTCGGGCTGGGCCCGCTGCCGCTGCTCGGTGGCGCGTTCTCGCTGCAGGTCGGCCTGCTCACGCTCACGCTGCCCATCGCGGTGCTCATCCTCACCTTCGCGCTCTCGGGCGTGGACCCGGTGCTGGTCGAGGCGGCCGAAAACCTCGGCTACCGCCGCAGCCGCGTGGTGCTGCACGTGCTGATCCCGGCCATCAGGCCAGCGCTCACGCTCGCAGCCACCACCACCTTCCTGCTCGCCTTCGGCGACTACATCAGCCCGCTCTTCATGACGGGCAGCAAGCCGCCCACGCTGTCCATCCTCATCGTCGACACGGTGAAATCGGGTTCGCAGTGGCCGCGTGCCTCGGTGATCGGCGTGTCGATGCTCGCGGTGCTGGCGGCGGTGTTCGGGCTCGGCCGCTGGTTCGCGGCCCGAGGAGCGAAGTGATGGAACGTGCACCGCTCGAGCGGTTGTCGCGCACGCTGCAGGTCGCGTGGGTGATCGCGCTCTTCGTCTTCATCGCGATGCCCATGCTGGTGGTGATCGTCTTCTCGTTCGACGCCAACCGCTTCCCCGCCATCCCCTGGGGTGGCTTCAGCCTGGCGTGGCACCGCGCCATCTTCACCGACCAGATGGTGATCGACGCCTTCGCCAACAGCGTGAAGGTCGGCGTGGGCACGGCCATCCTGTCGACCGTGCTCGGCTTCGCGGCGGCCTACATCGACTACCGCTGGTCGTTTCGCGGCCGCAGCGGCTTCGTGCTGCTGGTCGCCATCCCGCCCGCGGTGCCGGCCACCATCCTCGGCATGGCGATGCTCGCCTTCCTGTCGCGCACCGGGCTCTTCGGGCGCACCGAGACCATCATGGCCTGCCACGTCGCCATCGCGACCAGCTTCTCGATGGCCATCATCCGGCTGCGCCTGAGCGAGCTCGGGCCTGAGCTCGAGCAGGCGGCCTGGAACCTCGGCGCCTCGCCCTTCACCGCCATGTGGCGCGTGGTCGTGCCCTTCTGCAAGCCGGCGCTGATCGCGTCCTTCTTCCTGTCGGCGGCGGTGTCGTTCGACGAGTTCATGGTCGCGTGGTTCGTGGGCGGCGTGCACGAGACGCTGCCGGTGCGCATCCTCAACCTGCTGCAGGGCCAGGTGAACCCCAAGATCAACGCCATCGGCACGGTGGTGCTCGTCATCAGCATCACGCTGGTGCTGGTGGCGCAACGTTTCGTCGGCCTCAAGGCCGGGAGGAAGTCATGAGCAACGCCTACGTCTCGCTGCAGCGCGTCGAGAAACGGTTCGCCGGCCACCACGCGGTGCGCGGCGTCGACCTCGACATCGCCGCCGGCGAGTTCATCGCCATCATGGGCCCCTCGGGCTGCGGCAAGTCCACCACGCTGCGCCTGATCGCCGGGCTCGACGAACCCACCGCCGGCGAGATCCACATCGGCGGGCGCAGCATGAAGGGCATCCCCGCCTTCCAGCGCGACACGCCCATGGTGTGGCAGAGCCTCGCGCTCTTCCCCTTCATGAGCGTCGCCGACAACGTGGCCTTCCCGCTGCGCATGAAGAAGATCGGCGCGGCCGAACGGCGCAAGCGTGCCCTCGAATGGCTGGACCGCATGGGCCTGGCGGGCATGGCCGACCGCCAGGTGGCGCAGCTCTCGGGCGGACAGCGCCAGCGCGTGGCCATCGCACGTGCGCTCGTGACGCAGCCGTCCATCCTGCTGCTCGACGAGCCGCTGAGCGCGCTCGACGCCCACCTGCGCACGCGCATGCAGACCGAACTCGCACGCCTGCACCGCGAGCTGCGCATCACCTTCGTCTACGTGACGCACGCGCAGTCGGAGGCGTTCGCGCTTGCCGACCGCATCGTCATCATGGGCGATGGCGTGATCCAGCAGGTGGGCAAGCCGCAGGACGTGTACCGTGAGCCCGTGAACCCCTTCGTCGCCAACTTCATCGGCATGAACAACCTCGTGGCCGGCGAGGTGCAGGGCTCGCAGGGCGGCTACGTCGAGGTGCGCAGCCGTCATGGCGCGTTCCTCGTGCCCACGCGCGAACCGCTGCCCTCGGGCGCGGCGGCGAGCTTCGTGGTGGCCGGCGACCGCGTCTCGCTCGCGGCCGCAGGCAGCGCACCGGCGAACGACGGCCCGCGCATCGAGGGCACCGTGCTCGGCCTCGAATTCGAAGGCTCCACGCAGACGGTGTTCGTCGACGTGGGCGGCGACACCGAGTTCCGCGTCGCCAAGCAGCAGCACGAGATCGAGTCGCTCGGCCTCGTGCCCGGGCGGCGCGTGAGCCTGAGCTGGGACCCGCAACACGCCTGGCTGCTGCCGCAGGCGGCCTGATCCCCAGCCGACACCCTTCGAAAGGCCCCCGATGTACGACCCGCAACACATGGCGCGCGCGATCGCGCTCTCGCAGAACGCCCTCACCCACCCGGGCACCGAGCCCTTCGGCGCGGTGGTGGTGCAAGACGGCCGCATCGTCGGCGAAGGCTGGAACCACTCCGTCGCCAAGTTCGACCCCACCTCGCACGGCGAGGTGGAAGCGGTGCGCGATGCCTGCCAGCGCCTGAAGACCGTCGACCTCAGCGGCTGCGAGCTCTACACCTCGTGCGAGCCCTGCGCGCTGTGCGTGGCGGCGATGCACATCGCCGGCATCGGCAAGCTCTACTACGCCGCGTCGCTCTCGCAGTCGAGCGATGCGCTGGAAGGCCTGACCACCGAACAGCGCCACCCCATCGACGTGGACGTGCTGCGCGACGAATGTGGCGCCACCATCGACGCGCGCCGCATGCCGGCCGAGCAGCAGATGGCACCCGAGGCCATCGCCGTGCTCAAGGCCTGGACGAACCAGCGCGTGAGCGGCGGCAGCTGAGGCAGGCTCCCTCAGTCGACGCGCACGAAGGTCTGGCGCACCAGGGTGCGGTCCAGCATGTCGTAGTGCCACCACTCGTTGTCGATGCCGTTGAAGCCACCCGCCTTCATCACGCGGCGCAGCAGCTCGCGGTGAGCCACCTGCGTGGCGGTCAATGCGCCGCTCGCCAGGTGCTCGGCTTCGAGCCTGGGATGCGAGAGCTCGTCCATCTCGTCGAAGCCGCTGCCCATGTCGAGCTCGTCGCCTGCGGCATCGATCACGGTCACGTCCAGCGCCATGCCGTAGGAATGAATGGAGCCACGCGCCGGGTCGGCCACGTACTGGCGCAGCCCGGTGCCGTCGAGGAACTCCCACAGCTGCACCTGCACGCGGTGCGGCCGCAGCGCGTCCAGCACCAGCAGGCGGTGGCCGGGCGCGAGCCGCGCGAGCTCAGCAGCTGAGCGGGCGAGCCCCTCGGCCGCCAGACGGTGCAGCCAGGCGCAATTGAGCTCGCCATAGAGGTCGCGTCCCACGAAATTGCGCGGGCCGACATAGCGCAGGTCCACCGCAATGCCGTCGATGGACGACAGCGTTCGGAAGTCGGGGTGGGTGGCGATGTCTTCGCAGCGCATGGTGGGACGAGGATAACGAGCCCGAGCCGCGTGCAGGCGAGCACGAATGGGCACTAGTGTGCGAGCCGCCGGTACTCGTGCAGGTGTCGCAACGCCCGGTGCGGCCGCCCGGCGCGCTCGTGCAGGCGCGCGAGGTTGAAGTGCGCATCGGCGAGATCGGGCTGCAGGCCGAGCGCACGTTCATAGGCTGCGATCGCCTCGTCGTCGCGGTGCTGGTCCTCGAGCGCGATGCCGAGGTTGAAATGCAGCGCGGCATCCGCCGGGCAGCGCGCCAGCATCCCGTCGAGCAGGCGCAGCGCATCGTCGCAGCGGCCCTGCTCGCACAGCATGGCGCTCAGGTTGAGGGCCGCCGGCACGTGCTCGGGATCGTTCTCGAGCGCCTGCCGGTAGGCGCGCTCGGCGGCATGTAGATCCTCGGATTCGAGGGCGACCCCTTCGGCAAACCAGTCGATCGCGTCCGGTTCGCCGGAGAACGGCTGCACGTGCGCCGGCGCCGGCGCACTGTCGAAATCCATCAACAGCTGGCCGGTCTCGGCCTCCCATTGCAGCTCGCCGGCGCGCACCACCACCTGGCGGTCGATGGCGGTGAGGCGCACGCCGCTCATGGGCAGCGGGCCGAGACCGCCCTTCACGCGGGCGAGCGCGCGCAGCAGCTTCTTCGATGGCACCTGCGCCGTGCGCAGGCGGTGCGCCGTGCGCAGCAGCACGACGTCCTGGAACGTGAACCGCCACGCATGACGCGGACCGCGCGTGGGCGTGACGACGCCCGCCTCGATCATGGCCGTGACCACGTGCGCGGGCAGGCCGAGCAGCGCCTGCACCTTGCGCAGGCTGAGCGTGGGCTGCCGGTCTTCGGAGGGGAGTGGATTCACTTCCTCGCCCGCGCGCGCGCGGGCGCTGCGGCGGGGGCGGGGCTGGCCGCAGCGCGGCGCGCGGGCTTGCGCTCCTTGAGCGCGACGGTTTCAGGTTCGTCGTTGCTCGCGCGTGACGCCTTGGCGGCCGGCGCCTTGCCATTGCCCTTCTTGGCGAGGCTCGCGCGCAGCGCTTCCATGATGTCGATCACCTGGCCGCCGCCGGTGCCCGGGGCCTCGTCAGGGCGGTGGGCCGCGACGATCTTCTTGCCGGCGATCTTCTTGTCGATGGCGGCGAGGATGCGCTCCTTCTCCTCGTCCTTGAACTGCGCCGGGTCGTAGTTGTCCACCGAGATCTGCTCGATGAGCTGGGTGGCGAGCTTGACCTCGGCGTCGGAGACGTTCACCAGCTCGATGTCGAGGTCGCGCATGGTGCGCACCTCGTCGGCGTAGAGCAGTTGCTGCAGCACCAGGCCCTCTTCGGCCGGGCGCACCTGCACCACGTACTGCTTGCTCTTCCACGCCATGCGCGCGAGCGCCACGCGGCCGGTGCGGCGCATGGCCTCCATGAGCAGCGAATAGGGCTTGGCGCCGCGCTTGTCGGGCCCAAGGTAGTAGGCGCGGTCGTAGTAGATCGGGTCGATGGCCTTGTCGGGCACGAAGGCGACGATGTCGACCACATGGCTCGCCTCGGCCTCCAGCGCCTTGAGCTCCTCGGGCTCGAAGACCACGAAATGGTCCTTCTCGAACTCATAGCCCTTGACCATCGCCGAGCGCTCGACGATCTCGCCCGTCTTCACCGAGACATACTGCTGCTTCACGCGCGAGCCGTCCTTGGTGAGCAGGTTGAAGCCGACGCTCGCCGAGCTCTCGGTGGCCGAATACAGCTTCACCGGGATGGAGACCAGCCCGAAGCCGAGGGTGAGGGAGGCGAGGGAACGCGCAGCCATGGTGGACCGCAGGCTACGCCGCGGCGCGGGCAGCCGCCGTCAGGAGGAGGATCGAGACGCTGTAGGACGATGCCCACCCCCTGCCGATGCGAGGTAAGGTCGCGCCATGAAACGCGCCCTGCTCCTCGCCGCCACGCACCTGAGCGTGCTCGCACTCGGCTTTGCCGCCGGCGTGTACACCTTGCCGATCCTCACCGCACCGGAGACCTCGGCCGCGCTGCCCACCGAAGGCGTCATCTACGAGGGCCGCTTCCGCCGCGACCTCAAGGACAGCGACTTCCTGCACTGGGGGGAGGGCCGGGTGGTGCTGACCGCGCAAAGCGTCGCCTTCGAAGGCGAGCTGGCCCCGGGGCCCGACTACAAGCTCTATCTCTCGCCCCGCTTCGTGGAGACGGAGGCCGACTTCCGGGCGCACAAGGCCTCGATGCTGCGCGTGGGCGACGTGAAAGGCTTCAAGCGCTTCACGCTTGCGCTGCCGGTCGACGTCGACCTCGCCCGCTACGACACGGTGGTCGTGTGGTGCGAAAGCTTCGACCAGTTCATCACCGCGGCGACCTTCCGCTGAGCGGTCGCGGGCCTGACGTGCATCAAAAGCGGGGCAAAAGCCCCGCTGTTCGTCACACCGCCGTCATGCGCGGCGCCTACACTGCGTGCCATCTGATGCAAGACCGGCCGCACGATTGGGCGGAACACGGGAACCCGTCACCCGGCACAGAGCACCACCGTCATGGCCGCAGCCGCATCGCGCGGTGAGCCCCCATGCCCGGAAGACGAGCCCGCCACCAGCAATGGTCGCGGGCTTTTTCTTGTGCGCGTGCGGCTTCAGGCGCCGCGGAACACGCCCACCGCCTCGGCCAGCCGCAGCGTCTGCTGGCGCAGGCTCTCGGAGGCGGCCGCGCTCTGCTCGACCAGCGCCGCGTTCTGCTGGGTGACCTCGTCCAGGTGCGCGACGGCCGCGTCCACCTGGCCGATGCCCTTGCTCTGCTCCTGCGTGGCGGCGCTGATCTCGACCGTGAGGTCGGACACGCGTTTCACCTGCGAGACGATCTCGTCCATCGCGCGACCGGCGTCGTCGACGATGCGCGCACCCGATTCGACCTTCTCCACGCTCGCGCCGATGAGCGACTTGATCTCGCGCGCGGCATCGGCGCTGCGCTGGGCGAGGCTGCGCACCTCACCGGCCACCACCGCGAATCCACGGCCCTGCTCGCCCGCGCGCGCCGCTTCCACGGCGGC
>JBIQJS010000051.1:0-24745 GCA_044507405.1 Rubrivivax sp.
CGGTCGGCGGCTACGTGCTGCGCAACCTCGTGCTCGACGGCGGCCTGACCGCGCAGAACGGCATCTCGGCCGCCAAGTCGGCACGCGACATCACCATCGAGAACGTGACGGTGCGCCGCTTCACCATCGGCCTGCTGCTGCACGACTTCACGGTGACCAACCTCGTGATGCGCGACTCCGTGATCAGCGACAACGTGCAGCACGGCATGCTGGGCGCCGGCAACGACTGGACGATCGAAGGCAACACCTTCGAGCGCAACGGCGATGCACGCGCCCCCAGCACCCACGGCTTCTACTTCTCCGCGTGGGGCAACAACCGCAACCTGGTCCTGCGCAACAACGTCTTCCGCAACAACAGCCAGCGCAACGGCGCCTGCGCCAGCGGCAACGTCACCGTGCACGGCACCATCACCGGCGCGCTGATCGAAGGCAACACCGTCGAAGCGGCGGGCTACGTGCCGGGCTGCCGTGGCATCTCGATCGTGGCCGGCTACCCCGGTGTCGAGTACATGCGCAACTTCGTGGTGCGTGGCAACACGGTCCGCAACTCGGGTGCCTGCGTGGTCTTCAACGCCTCGCCGGGGATCCTGGTGGAAAACAACCGCTGCGTGGACAACACCTCCAACGCCTTCGCGATGATCGAGAACCCGGGCAACAGCTCCGGCGGCGCGGACGATGCCGACGGCGGTGCGGTGGTCCGCAACAACACCGTCTGCGGCACCAACGGATCGTTGACCGGCCTGATCGGCAACATCCGCAACGCGACCAGCATCATCAACAACGTCATCCGCATCCGCGGTGACGCGAGCACCGGCGTCTGCGCCCAGTAGGGCGAGGGAAGCGGGTGCAAGAGCGAAGAGGCGGTGGCGCGTGAGCGCAGCCGCCCGCCGCGCCACTCAGCGCGTCACGCCCAGCTGAGGTCGCCCAGTGCGATCGGCAACTGCCGGATGCGGATGCCCGTCGCCTGCGCGATGGCATTGCAGACGGCTGGCGCGAGCGGGGGCAACGGCGTTTCGCCCAGGCCCGTGACGGGGTTGTCCGACCGCAGGAAGTGCACCTCGATCCGGGTCGGCGCTTCAGACATGCGCAGCACGCGGTAGTCATGGAAGTTGCTGCGCATCGCGCGCCCGTCGCGGATCGGCGCGGCCTGCCACCAGGCCGCACTCAGCCCATCGATGATGGCGCCTTCGACCTGCGCCTCTGCACCGCTGAGGTTGAGGATCTGCTCCCCGACGTCGCACACGCACACGACGCGGTCCACGCGCAGCTGCCCGTCGGGTGACACCGTCACCTCGGCCACCTGAGCCGTGTAGCCGCCATAGCTTGCGTGAAAGGCGATCCCCTGTCCCTGGCCGCGCGGGAGCTGACGCCCCCACCCACTCTTGTCGGCGACGAGGGCCAGCACGCGTCGCATGCGATCGGCCTGATAGGGCGAGCCGCGGCCGAGCAGGCCGGCGATGCCGATCTCGCGCCGCGCCAGCAGCGAGAGGCGGAACTCCAGCGGGTCGCGCTTCGCGGCGAGCGCCAGCTCATCGAGAAAGCTCTGAATGACCCAGGCGTGCACGTTCGCATTCGGCGCTCGCCATGCGCCCATCGGCGCGTGGAAGGGCAGCACCGTCTGCTCGACCTTGCAGTGGGAGATGCGGCGTCCCGGGAACTCGTCGGCCTCGAGGCTCGCGCCGGCATGGCCGTCGACTCCGGGCACGAGGTAGTGGTCGTGCCAGGCGACGAGCTGGCCGCTCGCATCGATCCCACCCTGCAGTCGGTGGAATCCGGCCGCGCGGAAATGGTCGTGCTGGAGATCGTCCTCGCGCGACCACATGAGCTTCACCGGGGCCGTGACACGCCGCGCCACCAGCGCCGCCTCGACGATGTAGTCGTTGCTCAGGCGCCGGCCGAAGGCGCCACCGGCGCGCAGCAGGTGCATGCGCACCTGCTGCGGCTGCAATCCGAGCACGGAGACCAGCTGCGCATGCGCCCATTCCGGTGCCTGGGAAGCGGTCCAGACCTCGAGTCGCCCCTCGTGCAGCCATGCCGTGCAGCTCAACGGCTCCAATGCCGCATGGTTGATGAACGGGTACTCGTACCAGGCTTCGACGCGGGTGGCGGCACTGGCCAGCGCCTGCTCGGCATTCCCATCCTGGCGTAGCACCTGCTCGCCGGGTTCGCGGGATCGAGCGCGTGCCATTGCAGCAAGGGCCTCGTCGCTCGGGGCAGGGGTGCCCGGCCGGCGCCACTCGACGCGCAGCGCGCCGCGCGCCTTCAAGGCAGACCAAGTGCTGCGGGCGACGATCGCGACGGCGGGCTGAGCATTGAGCAACCCGCCCGTCCCTTCGAGCACGAAGGCATCCTGGACGCCCGGCAGTGCCTTGATGTCCGCGAGGTTGGCCGAGACGACGCTGCCTCCGAAATGCGGGCACTTCGCGAGCACCGCGTAGAGCATGCCGGGCAACTGGACGTCGATGCCGTACAGAGGCTGACCTGTCACGATCTTCTCGTTGTCGACGCCGCCCACGCGCGTGCCGAGCAGCTTGAACTCGGTCGCCGGCTTGAGCTTGACCGAGCGGGGCGACGGCACTGGCAGTGCGGCCGCGGCAGCGGCCAGCTCGCCGTAAGCCAGGCGCCGTGAGGTCGGCGGATGCAGCACGGCCCCGTGGTCGGTGCGGCATTCGGAGGCGCGCACGCCCCAGCTGTCGGCTGCGGCCCTCACGAGCATGGCTCGCGCGGTGGCGCCGAGCTGGCGGAAGGCGGTGTAGTTCGCGGCCACCGAAGAGCTCGCGCCGCTGAATTGCGAGCCGAGCGCCGGGTCGTAGCCCGCCTGCTCGACCACCACGCGCTGCCAGTCGACGTCGAGCTCTTCGGCGAGCACCATCGGCAAGGACGTCTTCACGCCCTGGCCGACCTCCATCTGCTTGGCGATCAACGTGACGACACCGTCCGGCGCGATGCGGATGAACGCATTGGGTTGAAACGATCCACCCGGACCGGAGAGCGATGCGCCGGCCGTGCGCGACTTGCGCATCGTGGTCGTCACGAGCCCGAGCGACAGGCCTCCCGCGGCCACGGAGGCGGCGATGATGAAGTGCCTGCGGCGCAGGCGTGGTCCAGTCGAGGAATTGCTCATGGATGCTCGGGGCCGGGAGGCCCTTCGACACGTGCCGCACGGGAAGGTGCCGTCGCAGCGGGCCCGGCCGAGAATTATTTCACTGACCTGTTTGCGGCTTCGATCACGGGCTAAGCGCGCACACGCTTAACTAGGGGGGGCAGCGCCTAGGTGATGCGCACATAATTCTTCGGGTTATCGCGAGGCATTCCTCATGCCCGGCGCCGCACAGGCAGCCATCCGGTACGCCACGCACTTGAAGACTGCAAGGCGCATCGGCGCGACACCCTCCCCAGGCATCTCGAGCTGGACCACCTCAAGAGCAGAACATGACACAGACATGGCGTAGCGTCCTCATCGGTTCCGAGTCCCTGCTCATCCAGTGCGGGCAGGTGCTGGAGCAGGCGGGGCATCAGCTCGTCGCCGTCGTCACCACCCGCCCTTCGATCCGCCGCTGGGCGGCCGAACGCGGCATCCGCGTGCTCGCCGACTCCGCCGCGCTGCTGGCCGCGCAGGACCTGCGCCCCTTCGACTACCTCTTCAGCATCACCAATCTGTCGGTGCTGCCGTCCGAAGTGATCGCGATGCCCACGCGCGCCGCGATCAACTTCCACGACGGCCCGCTGCCCGAGTACGCCGGCCTCAACACGCCGATCTGGGCCATGCTCGCCGGCGAACGCCGCCACGGCATCACCTGGCACCTCATGACCGACAAGGTCGACGAGGGCGACATCCTCGTGCAGCGCCGCTTCGACCTCTCGGAGGGCGAGACCGCGCTCACGCTCAACACCAAGTGCTTCGAAGCCGGCATGGAAAGCTTCGAGGAGCTGGTGAAGGGCCTGACCGATGGCACGCTGCAGGGGCGCCCGCAGACCGAAGGGGTGCTGAAGTACTTCGGCCGCAAGGACCGCCCCGCTGCGGCGTGTGCGATCCGCTGGGATCAGCCGGCCGCGACCACCGCGACGCTGGTGCGTGCGCTCGATTTCGGCACCTACGCCAACCCGATCGGCGCGGCCAAGGCGCTCTACAACGGGCAGCTCGTGATCGTGCCGGAGCTGCGCGTCACCGAAACCGCCTCCACCCAGCCGCCGGGCACCATCGTCTCCGCGAGCGAACACGCCGTGGTCGTCGCCACGGCCGATCTCGATGTCGAGTTCAAGCGCCTGGAGACGCTCGACGGCAAGCCGCGCTTCCTCAACTGCCCGGTGCTCGCGCTGCGGGCCGGTGGTCGCTTTGACGTGCTTGATGCCCCCACCGCCGAGCGCCTCACCGCGATCAACGCCACGCTCTCGGCGCATGAAGGCTTCTGGCTGCGCCGCCTGGAGACGCAGACGCCGCTGGAGCTGCCCTACATCGACCGCAGCGCGGCGCCGGCGCCGGCGCAATGGCAGCAGCTCGATGCGTCGCTGCCGGCAGGGCAGGGCGATGCCGATGCGCGCGTGGCCGCCCTCGTGGGCTACCTCGCGCGCCTGACCGACAAGGACGGCTTCGATCTCGGCTATGCCGATCCGGCGCTGCGCCGCGCCGTGGGCGACGCGCCCTTGTGGTTTGCGCAGCAGGTGCAGCTGCGGGTGTCGCTCGATTTCACGCGCGGCTTCGAGGCGTTGCGCTCCGCCGTGGCCGACGAACTCGCCACGCTGCGCAAGCGTGTCGGTTACGCGAGCGACATCGTGGCGCGTTCGCCCGAGCTGCGCACGGCGGCTGCGCAGAAAGACCCCCGCGTGCAGCCGGTGGCCGTGCTCATCGTCGAGTCGCTCGATCAGGCGGCCGCCTTGCCGGGCAGCGAACTCACCATCGCCATCACCGCCGACGGCACGCAAAGCCGCTGGGTGTACGACGCTGCCAAGCTGTCGCGGGCCACCGTTGCCGCCATGCAGCAGCAGGCGGCCGAGCTGCTCAAGGCCGCTGAAGCCGACGCCACCCGCGCGCTCGGCCAGCTGTCGCTGTGGGATGCAGCCGAGCGCAGCCGCGTGCTCGACCAGTGGAATGCCACCGAGGCGCCGGCCCGCACCGATGCCTGCGTGCATCGCCTCTTCGAGGAGCAGGCCGCCCGCACGCCGAATGCTGCGGCGGTGACCTGCGAAGACCAGTCGCTCACCTACGACGAACTCAACCGCCGCGCCAACCAGCTCGCGCGCCGCCTCAAGTCCCTGGGCGTGGGCCCCGACGTGCTGGTGGGCCTGTGCGTGGAGCGTTCGGTGGAGATGATGGTGGGCCTGATCGCCATCCACAAGGCGGGCGGTGCCTACGTGCCGCTCGATCCGACGTACCCCAAGGACCGCATCGCCTACATGGTGGAGGACTCCAAGGTGCCGGTGCTGCTGACGCAGGACCGCGTGGAGCTCCCGCGCCACAGCGCCCAGGTCATCAAGCTCGACACCGACTGGCCCTCGATCGCCACCGAATCGGCCGAGCCCTTCGATGGTGGCGCGCAGCCGCAGCACCTGGCCTACGTGATCTACACCTCGGGCTCGACCGGCAAGCCCAAGGGCGTGATGGTCGAGCACCGCAACGTCGTCAACTTCTTCGCGGGGATGGACCACCACCTCGGCGAGGATGGCGCCGGCACCTGGGTGGCCGTGACCAGCCTGAGCTTCGACATCTCGGTGCTCGAGCTGTGCTGGACGCTCACGCGCGGCTTCCACGTGGTCATCGCGACCGGTGAAGAGCGCTCGGGCGCGGCGCCCCGTGGTGCCGCGGCCGCGCGTCCTCTCGACTTCAGCCTCTTCTACTTCTCGGCCGACGAGGCCGAAGGGGCCGGCGAGGGCAAGCACGACAAGTACAAGCTGCTCCTCGAAGGCGCCAAGTACGCCGACCAGCACGGCTTCTCGGCGGTGTGGACGCCCGAGCGGCATTTCCACGCCTTCGGCGGCCTGTACCCGAACCCGGCCGTGGCCGGCGCGGCGATCGCCGCCATCACCGAGCGCGTCAAGATCCGCGCCGGCAGCGTGGTGCTGCCGCTGCACCATCCGCTGCGGGTGGCCGAGGAGTGGTCGGTCGTCGACAACATCTCCAAGGGCCGCGTCGGCATCTCGTTCGCGTCGGGCTGGCAGCCGAACGACTTCGTGCTCAAGCCGGAGAACTTCGCCGACAACAAGAACATCATGCTGCGCAACATCGAGGTGGTGCGCAAGCTGTGGCGCGGCGAGAAGTGCAGCTTCCCCGGTGCGACCGGCAGCGAGGTCGAGGTCGGCATCCTGCCGCGCCCGGTGCAGAAGGACCTGCCGTTCTGGGTCACCTCCGCCGGCAACCCCGAGACCTTCATCGCCGCGGGCAAGCTGGGCGCCAACGTGCTGACCCACCTGCTCGGCCAGACCGTCGAGGAGCTCGAAGGCAAGCTCGCCGCCTATCGCCAGGCCTGGAAGGAAGCGGGCCACCCGGGCGAAGGCTACGTGACGCTGATGCTGCACACCTTCGTCGGCCCTGACGAAGCGCAGGTGCGCGCCAAGGTCAAGCAGCCGCTGATCGACTACCTCAAGACCTCGCTCAACCTCGTCAAGCAGTACGCCTGGTCCTTCCCCGCCTTCAAGAAGCGCGAGGGCATGGACGGCCCCAACTCCACCGCGAGCCTCGACCTGCAGAGCCTGAGCGACGAGGAGATGCAAGGCCTGCTCGAGCACTCGGCCAACCGCTATTACGAGACCAGCGGTCTCTTCGGCACGCCCGAGACCTGCCTCAAGCAGGTCGACGCGATCAAGGCGATCGGCGTCGACGAGGTGGCCTGCCTGATCGACTTCGGAGTCGATTCCCCATCGGTGCTGGCCCACCTCGAATACCTCAACGAGCTGCGCCGCCAGGCGACGCCACGGCGTGCCGCCTCGGCGGTCAACACCGATTACTCCATCCCCGCCCTGCTCAAGCGCCACCAGGCCACGCACCTCCAGTGCACGCCCTCGATGGCGCGCATGCTGCTGCTCGATCCGGCGGCCACCGAGGGCCTGCGCGGCCTCAAGCGCATGATGGTCGGCGGCGAGGCGCTGCAACCTTCGCTCGCGCGCGAGCTCAAGGGCGCCATCAGCGGCCACCTGATGAACATGTACGGCCCCACCGAGACCACCATCTGGTCGTCGGTGCACCGGGTCGACACCGTCGACGGCATCGTGCCGCTCGGCAGGCCGCTCGCCAACCAGGCGATCTACATCCTCGACAGCCGGCAGCAGCCGGTGCCGGTGGGCGTGCCGGGCGAACTCGTGATCGGCGGCAAGGGCGTGGTGCGCGGCTACCTGCACCGGCCCGAGCTCACGGCCGAGCGCTTCGTGGCGCACCCCTTCCAGGGCGCCGCCGGCGGCCGCGTCTACCGCACCGGCGACCTGGCGCGCCTGCGTGACGATGGCTCGCTCGAATTCCTCGGCCGCTTCGACCACCAGGTCAAGGTGCGCGGCTACCGCATCGAGCTGGGCGAGATCGAGGCTTCGCTGCTCAGCCACACCGGCGTGCGCGAGACGGTGGTCGTGGCCCGCGAAGACACGCCGGGCGACGTGCGCCTGGTGGCCTACCTCGTGCCGGCCGCCAAGGACAGCGCGCCCGCCGCGGAACTCAAGGAACACCTGCGCACGCGCCTGCCCGACTACATGGTGCCCGCGCACTTCGTGACGCTGGACGCGCTCCCGCAGACGCCCAACGGCAAGATCGACCGCAAGCAGCTCCCGGCGCCCGAGGCGAGCAAGGAGCCGGTGGCGGCCGAGGCCTACGTGGCCCCGGCCAGCGACCTCGAAGAACAGATCGCGGCCATCTGGCGCGATGTGCTCAAGCTGCCGCAGGTCGGTGCGCGCGACAACTTCTTCGACCTCGGGGGGCACTCGCTGCTCGCCGTGCAGGCGCATCGGCGCCTGCGCGACGCGCTGCAGCGCGACATCTCCATCACGGACATCTTCCGCTTCCCGACCATCCAGAGCCTGAGCGCCTTCCTGGGTGAGGGCGGCGTCGAGGATGCAGGGGCCAAGGCCGGCAACGCGCGCGCGCAGGGCCGCCGCGCGGTGCTGCAGCAGCGCCGGCAGGCGACGCGCGTCTGAGCGCACGCCCCGGCCTGCGCGACGCGACGTAGTTTCAGGAATCCACACGATGATTTGCTCGAACAGGGCAGGCTGCCCGCAGGAATCGAACGCATGACCGACGAGGTGAACGAGACCGACATCGCCATCGTGGGCATGGCGATCCGCGTGCCGGGGGCGTCCAACCCCGAGGAGTTCTGGTCCAACCTGCGCAATGGCGTCGAAGCCACGCGCACGTACACCGACGAGGAGCTGCTTGCCAAGGGTGTCTCGCAGAGCACCCTGGCCGATCCGAACTACGTGAAGGCCGGCATCCAGCTGCAAGACCTCGACGCCTTCGACCCCGAGTTCTTCGGCTTCAGCCAGAAGGAAGCGGCGATCCTCGACCCGCAGCACCGCCAGTTCTACGAAGTCTGCTGGGAGGCGCTCGAACGCGCCGGCCATCCGCCCGAGACCTTCGAGGGCGCCGTGGGCCTCTTCGCCGGCTGCGGCATGGGCGCGTACTTCACCTTCAACCTGCTCTCGAATCCCGAGCTCGTCGATTCGGTGGGCCTCTTCCTGCTGCGCCACACCGGCAACGACAAGGACTTCCTCTCCACCCGCGTCTCCTACGCCTTCAACCTGCACGGGCCCTGCGTCAACGTGCAGACGGCGTGCTCCACGTCGCTCGTCGCCACCCACATGGCGGTGCAGAGCCTGCTCGCGCGCGAATGCGACATGGCGCTTGCCGGCGGCGTGACCATCGAGGTGCCGCACGGCGTGGGCTACCACTACAAGGAGGGCGAGGTGCTCTCGCCCGACGGCCACTGCCGCACCTTCGACCACCGCTCCAAGGGCACGGTGTTCGGCAGCGGCGCCGGCGTGGTGGTGCTGCGCCGCCTGGCCGACGCCCTGCGCGACGGCGACCACATCCACGCCGTCATCAAGGGCAGTGCGGTCAACAACGACGGCTCGCGCAAGGTCGGCTACCTCGCCCCCAGCGTCGACGGCCAGGCTGCCTGCATCACCGAGGCGCTCGCGGTGTCCGACGTGACGGCCGACACGCTGAGCTACGTCGAATGCCACGGCACGGCGACACCGGTGGGCGACCCCATCGAGATCGCCGCGCTCACCCAGGCCTTCCGCGACACGACCGACAAGGTTGCCTACTGCAAGGTCGGCTCGGTCAAGACCAACATCGGCCACCTCGACACTGCCGCCGGCGTGGCGAGCCTCATCAAGGCCGCGCTCGCGCTCGAGCACCAGCAGATCCCGCCGTCGCTCAACTTCGAGGCGCCCAATCCGCGCATCGGCTTCGAGGGCAGCCCGTTCACGGTCGCCGCCCGGCTCGCCGACTGGACCACCGACGGCGCACCGCGCCGCGCCGGCGTCAACTCGCTGGGCGTGGGCGGCACCAACGCCTTCGTCGTGCTCGAGGAAGCGCCCGCCCGCAAGCCGAGCGCGCTCGACGGCGCGCCGCAACTGCTGGTGCTCTCGGCGCGCAACCGCAAGGCCCTCGACGACAACGCCAAGCGGCTTGCCGCCTGGCTGCGCGAGCACCCGGAGCAGCCGCTGGCCGATGTGGCCTACACGCTGCGCGTGGGCCGGCGCGCTTTCGAGCAGCGCCGCGTGCTGGCCGTCGCCAGCCGCGAGGAAGCGATCGCGCTGCTCGAAGGCAATGACGCCAAGCGCGTCTTCAACCACACCCGCGATCTCGACCATCCGGAAGTCGCCTTCATGTTCCCGGGCGGCGGCGCGCAGTACGTGCGCATGGGCGCCGGCCTCTACGAGCAGGAGCCCGTTTTCCGCGAGTGGATCGACAAGGGCCTTGCCATCCTGAAGAACCGCTTCGGCGCCGACCTGGCGCCGGTGCTGCTCGCCCAGGAGGTGACGCCCGAGCTGAACGACGCGATCGCCAGGCCGTCGGCGCAACTGCCGCTGACCTTCCTCGTCGAGATCGCGCTCACCAAGCTGTGGGAGTCCTACGGCGTCAAGCCCGACGTGGTGATCGGCCACAGCATGGGCGAGAACGCCGCGGCCTGCATCGCCGGTGTGTTCTCGTTCGAGGACGGCCTGGGCCTGCTGCTGCTGCGCGGCCAGCTGGTGGAGCAGACGCCGCGCGGCTCGATGATCAGCGTGCCCATGGCGGCGAAGGAGCTCGTCCCGCTGCTGGGTGACGAGCTCGATCTCGCATCGTCGAACAGCCCGCAGCTCTCGGTGATGTCCGGCCCGCTGCCGCCGCTGGAGGCGCTGGCCGCCAGGCTCGCGGAGCAGGGGATCGACACCCAGCGCGTGAAGGTCGATGTCGCCGGTCACTCGCGCCTGCTCGACGGCATCCTGCCGCGCTTTCGCCAGTACCTGCAGAGCATCCAGCTCCACGAGCCCAAGCTCAAGATCGTCTCCAACCTCACCGGCAAGTGGCTGGAGCCGGCGCGCGCGCGTGATCCGGAGTACTGGGTCCAGCACTTCCGCAATTCCATCCTCTTTGCCGATGGCGTGGAGACACTGCTCGAGAACGACAACCTCGTCTTCCTCGAAGTGGGCCCCGGCAACATGCTGGGCTCGTTCGTGCGGCAGAACCCGCGCTCCCCGACGCAGCGTGTGCTGTCGTCGATGCGCCACCCGAACGACCCGCTGCCCGACCTCGTGTACTTCCGGACCGTGATGGGCCGCCTGTGGGCCTTGGGGGTCGAGTTCGACGTGACGCGGCTGTGGGGCAAGAACCGCCAGCGCGTGCCGCTGCCCACCTACGCCTTCCAGCACGGCCACTACTGGATCGAGCCCGGCACCGGCAAGCTCGGCGCCGGCCGCGCCGACACCGAGCGGCCGCTGCGCCAGGCCGAGATGGCCGACTGGTTCAGGAAGCCGCGCTGGGTGCAGCAGGGCATCCTGGAATCCGACGACGCACCCAGGACCTGGCTCGCCTTCCACGGGCGCGAGCCGCTCTCGCTCGCGATGGTCTCGGGCCTGCGCGAAGACGGCCACACGGTGATCTCGGTGCTGCCGGGCGACACCTACGCCCAGGTCGACGAGCACACCTACACCATCGCCGCCGAAGCGGGGGGCGTGGGCTACCCCGAACTCATGGAGTCGCTGGAGGAACGCGGCATCGTGCCCGAGCGCGTGCTGCACACCTGGCTCGTCACGCTCGACCGCAACTTCCGCCCGGGCTCGACCTTCTTCCACCGCAACCAGGAACACGGTTTCTATTCGCTGTTCCACCTCGCACGTGCGCTCGCCAAGGCGGGCCTGGCCGATCGCGGCCTGCACATGACGGTCGTCTCCAACGGCGCGCTGCGCGTGGGTGACGAAGCCTTGCTCTTCCCCGACAAGGCCACGGCGCTCGGCCCGTGCGCGGTGATCCCGCGCGAGTTCCCGAACGTCACCTGCGCCTTCGTCGACGTGGACCTGGGCGCGCCACGCAGCGGTGCCAAGCGCACCTCGCAGAACGACCTGGCGCTCGCCAAGATGGCGGCCGACGTGAGCGGCGAACTGCTGGCCGAGCCCGGCACGCGCGTGATCGCATGGCGCAACGGCGTGCGCTGGGAGCGCCACCTCACCGCCTACAAGGCGCTGGTCGGTGACGCCGTCGGCGAACTCCCCGCGACCAAGCTGCTTGAAGGCGGCGTGTACCTCATCACCGGTGGCCTGGGCGGCATCGGTGGCCTGATGGCCGAATGGCTGGCACGCGAGTACCGCGCCAGGCTCGTGCTGATCGGTCGCACGCCGCTGCCCCAGCGCAGCGAGTGGGATGCGTGGCTCGCCGAACACGACGCCGACGACTCCATCGCGCAGGGCATCCGCAAGGTGCGCCAGCTGGAGTCGCTGGGCGCCACCGTGCTGCCGCTCGCGGCCGACGTGGCCGTGGCCGATCGCATGAAGGAGGTGGTGGCCGAGGCGCGCGCTGCCTTCAAGCAGATCCACGGCGTCTTCCACGCCGCGGGCACGATCCGCGACAGCCTGATCCAGGTGAAGAGCCCGCGCGACATCGAGGACGTGTTTTCCGCCAAGGTCTACGGCACGCTGGTGCTCGACGAGATCTTCCGCGAGTCACCGCTGGACTTCATGGTCCTCTTCTCGTCGACCAGCGCCTACATCGCGCCGAGCGGCCAGATCGACTACGTGGGCGCCAGCGCCTTCGTCAACGCCTATGCCGAGTCGTGCCGTGGCGCGCGTTCGTATCCGGTGACCGCCATCGCCTGGGGCATCTGGAAGGATGTGGGCATGGTCGGCCAGCTCGGTGCACCCGCCGATGGCGGGAGCCGCGACGCCGCTGCGCCGCAGGGCGATCCATTGCCGGTCAAGAGCCCGCATTTCGACCAGCGCTACTCGGCGCGCGACGGTGTCGCGCAGCTGGAGCTCTTCACCGGCGTGCTCAGAAGCACCGACTGGGTGATCGACGAGCACCGCCTGGGCAGCGGCGAAGCGCTGCTGCCCGGCACCGGCTACCTCGAACTCGTGCGCGCGGCCCTGGCCGAGCTGGGTCAGGAGGCCGGCTGGCAACTCGCCAACCTCGTCTTCGAGAACCCGCTCTTCGTGGCCGATGGCAGCGAGCGCGCATTCCGCGTGCAGCTGCGTGGCGACGACCAGCGCTGGGACGTCGAGATCCTCGCCGCGGGCGAAGGCGAAGGTCGCTTCGTGCGCTGCGCCACTGCGCGCGTCACGCCGAGCAAGGCAGACGCACCGGCCAACGTCGACGTGGCGGCCATCGAGGCGCGCTGCACCGGCAAGAGCGAGGTGGCAGCGGGCTCCGGCGCGTTGCGCACCCGCCAGGAGAGCCACATCCGCTTCGGCCCGCGCTGGCGCGTGCTCAAGCGCCTGCAACTCGGCCAGAAGGAAGCGATCGCGCAGCTGCAGCTGCCGCTGGAGTTCCACGGCGACCTCGCCACCAACGGGCTGCACCCGGGTCTGCTCGACATCGCCACCGGCTATGCGATGGACCTCATCCCCGGCTATGCCGAGCAGGATGTGTCGCAGAACCTCTGGGCGCCGATCTCCTACCGCGGCCTGCGCTACCTCGCGCCGCTTGCGGGCGAGATCCACAGCTGGGTGCGCCTGGCGAGCGACGGCACGGTCACGAGCGACTTCGCGGCCTTCGACGTGACGCTCACCGATCCCCATGGCCGCGTGCTGGCCGAGGTGGACAGCCTCACGCTGCGCCGTCTCGATGGTCCGTGGCATGCGCCGCGCCCCGAAGCGGGCGTGGAGGCCGTGGGCGAGGGGGCCGAGCCGGCCGCCCGCAGCAAGACGCTCTCGCCGGGCGAGATCGCCCTGCGGCACAACGTCAGCCAGGGCATCGCCCCGGCAGAAGGCCTGAAGGCGCTCGACCGCCTGCTGCGCGGCGACATGCCGGCCGAGGTGATCGTGAGCTCGATGAAGATCCACGAGCTGATCGCCCAGGCCGAGTCGCTCAGCCGGGCCGCGATGACGAGCGGCGAGGCGCGCTTCTCGCGCCCCGAACTCGACAGCGACTTCGCGCCGCCGCGCGACGGCGTCGAGCGCGGCCTGGCCGAGCTCTGGGGCAAACTGCTCGGCGTCGAAGGCGTGGGCATCCACGACAGCTTCTTCGACCTCGGCGGCCACTCGCTGATCGCGGTGCGTCTCTTCAACGAGATCGCCGACAAGTTCGAGATCGACCTGCCGATGTCGGTGCTGATGCAGTCGCCGACCATCGAGGGCCTGGCCACGCTCGTGCGCGGCGAGCCCTACAGCGAAGCCGCGGCCGCGGCAGAAGCTGAAGGCGCTGCCACGGCGGCCCCGCGCCAGAAGGCCGAGCTGCGCTTCCGCCACGTGGTGCCCATGCACGCAGGCCCGGTGGGCGGGCGCACGCCGCTCTTCGTGGTGGCGGGCATGTTCGGCAACGTGCTCAACCTGAGCCACCTCGCGCACCTGCTGGGCGAGGAGCGTCCGTTCTACGCACTCCAGGCGCGTGGCCTCTACGGCGACGTGGAGCCGCACGAGAGCTTCGAGGAGGCGGCAGCCGACTACATCGCCGAGATCGTGCAGGTCCAGCCGCAGGGCCCCTACCTGCTCGGTGGCTTCTCGGGCGGTGGCCTCATCGCCTACGAGATGGCCCGCCAGCTCATCGCTCGCGGCGAAGAGGTGCAGGGCGTCCTGATGCTCGACACGCCGGCGCGCGAGATCCCGAATTTCAGCTTCGGCGACAAGCTCTCGATGCTGGTGCAAAGCGCCCAGCGCGAGGGTTTCGGCATCCTCGCCAAGAAGATTGCCGCGCGCATCGAGTGGGAAAAGGAGAAGCGCCGCCGCCACGAAGAGCAGGGCCATGCGGGCGAGGCCGCCAACAGCGCGAACTTCCAGTCGCGCCGCATCGGGGACGCCTTCCTGCGGGCCCTGGCGCGCTACAAGATCCCGAAGGTGCCGGTGAAGGTGGCGGTGTTCCGTCCCAAGCTCGACGTGAAGTACCGCCTCTCCGGCGGTCGCCTGGTCGATTCGGATCGCAACTACGTCCGTGAAGACAACTTCTGGACGCCGCACGTCGGCCACCTGCAGGTGTTCGAGGTGCCGGGCAACCACGACAACATGGTGCTCGAGCCCAACGTGCGGGTGCTGGTCTCGCTGCTGCGCAGGGTGATCGACGGCCTGAGCAGGAGCGAGAACCGCCAGGAAGACAAAAAGGGAGTGACGGCATGAGTGACGCGACGAGCACCAAGGACCTGTACGAACTCGGCGAGAGGCCACCGCTCGGCCATGTGCCGGCGAAGATGTATGCGAGCGTGATCCGCCCGGAGCGCTACGGCGAGCCCGAGGAGGCGTTCCAGATCGAAGTGGTGGACACGCCCAGGCCCGGTCCGAGGCAGGTGCTCGTGTACGTCATGGCCGCGGGCATCAACTACAACAACGTGTGGGCGGCCCTCGGCACGCCGGTCGACGTGGTCGCCGCGCGGCGCAAGCAGGACCCGACCGCCGAAGCGTTCCACATCGGGGGCTCCGATGCCTCGGGCATCGTGTGGGCGGTGGGCGAGGGCGTGACCAACGTGCGCGTGGGCGACGAAGTGGTGCTCTCCTGCGCCATGTGGGACGAGAACGCCGCCGACATCCAGGCCGGCGCCGACCCCATCACCTCCACCAGCTGCAAGATCTGGGGCTACGAGGAGAACTGGGGCTCCTTCGCGCAATTCACCCGCGTGGACGACTACCAGTGTTTCCCCAAGCCGCCGCAGCTCTCGTGGGAGGCCGCGGCCGCCTACATGCTGGTGGGCGCGACCGCCTACCGCCAGCTCATGGGCTGGGAGCCGCACACCGTCAAGCCGGGGGACCCGGTGCTGATCTGGGGCGGCTCGGGCGGCCTGGGCTCCATGGCGATCCAGATCGTCAAGGCCAAGGGCGGCATCCCGATCGCCGTGGTGTCGTCGAAGTCGCGCATGGAGCACTGCTACAAGCTCGGCGCCCATGGCGTGATCGATCGCACCGACCCGGCCTTCACGCACTGGGGCCGCCTGCCCAGCACCAGCGACAACGAGGCCTATGCCAGGTGGATGCAGGGCGCCAATGCGTTCCGCAAGAAATGGTCGGAGGTGCTCGGCTCGCGCCAGGGGCCGCGCATCGTGCTGGAGCACCCGGGCGAATCGACCATCCCGACCTCGCTGCTCGTGTGCGACAACGCCGGCATGGTGGTGATCTGCGCCGGCACCACCGGCTACAACGCCGACGTGGACCTGCGCTACCTGTGGATGCGCCAGAAGCGTCTGCAGGGTTCGCACTTCGCCAACACGACGCAGTGCCGCGAGCTGAACGAGATGGTGATCGCCGGCCAGGTCGATCCGGCGCTTGCCGCCACCTACGAGTTCGACGAGGTGGGCCGTGCCCACCAGCTGCTGCACACCAACACCCATCCGCCGGGCAACCTGGCGATCCGGGTGAACGCGCGCGCTTGAACGGGATCCGGTGCAGATGACGCGTGTGGTGGTTTCGATCGTCGCGTGGAAGGGGGCGGACCTCACCATCGACTGCCTGCGATCGCTCGAGCCCGAGGTCGCGTCCATGCCGGGCATGCATGTCTTCGTGGTGGACAACGCCTCGCCTGACGGCGCGGCCGACCGTGTGGCCGAGGCCATCGCGCGAGAGGGCTGGGGCGCCTGGGCGACCCTGATCCGTGCGGCCGAGAACCGCGGCTTCGCGGCGGGCAACAACATCGCGATCCGCGCCATGCAGGCGCAGGGCGCAACGGCCGACCACGTGCTGCTGCTGAACCCGGACACGATCGTGCGGCCCGGCGCCATCCGCGGCCTGGTGGAGTTCGCGCAGGCGCATCCCAGGGCCGGCATCGTCGGCGGCCGCAGCGAAGACCCCGACACCACGCCGCAGATGTGCTGCTTCCGCTTCCCGAGCGCGACGGACGAGATCCTCGGCCACGTGGGCATCGGCGTGCTCGACCGCCTCTTCCACAAGCGCCTCGCGCGCATCGGCATCCCGCAGGAGCCGGTGCAGGTCGACTGGGTGTCGGGTGCCTTCATGCTCATCCGCAAGGAAGTGCTGGAGCAGGTCGGCTACATGGACGAGACCTACTTCCTCTACTTCGAGGAAACCGACTACACGCGGCGCGCCCGTCTGGCCGGCTGGGAGTGCTGGCACGTCCCGCAGGCGCGCATCGTTCACCTGGTGGGCCAGGCGAGCGGCGTGACCGTGCGCGACCAGCCCCGTCGGCGCGTGCCCGCCTACTGGTTCGAGTCGCGCCGCCGCTATTTCGTGCTGCACCGTGGCCGCGCCTACGCCGCGCTCACCGACCTGGCGGTGGCGCTCGTCTATCCGATGGGCCGTGTGCTGGACTGGCTGCGCCGGCGGCCCAACCGGGCTGCGCCGCGATTCCTGAGCGACTTCCTGCGCCACAGCGCGGTGTTCAAGGGCGAACCCGACACCCTTCAGGTGAGACGCGCTGCATGAGCGCCGTGGCGCGGGTGCAGGTGGTCATCGTCAACTACCGGACCGGCCGCCTGGCGGTCGAGTGCCTGCGGTCGTTGGCGCCCGAGGTGGCAGCGCGGCCCGGCACGCGGGTCACCGTCGTCGACAACTGCTCGGGCGACGATTCGGTGGACATCCTCGAGCAGGCGATCGCCGCCGAAGGCTGGTCCGGCTGGGCGCGCGTGCTGCCCGCCCCCGTCAATGGCGGCTTCTCGTACGGCAACAACCTCGTCGTGCGGGAAACGCTCTCGGGGCCGGACCGGCCCGACTTCTACTGGCTGCTCAACCCCGACACCCGGGTGCATCCGGGCGCGCTGGAGGCGCTGGTGGCGTTCCTGCGCCTGCACCCCCGCGCGGGGCTGGCCGGCAGCCGCTTCCTGATGGGCGACGGGACACCCTGGCCCTATGCCTTCCGTTTCCCGAGCATCTGGAGCGAGTTCGCGGCCGGCATGAGGCTGTCTGTCGTGGCACGGCTGCTCCGGGACCGTGCCGGCCTGCGCCCGATGGGCGACACGCCGGCCGACGTCGACTGGCTGCCAGGCGCGAGCCTGCTGGTGCGCCGCGAAGTCTTCGAGCAGGTCGGCCTCATGGACGAGGACTACTTCCTCTATTTCGAGGAAACCGACTTCTGCCTCGCCGCGCGCCGTGCCGGCTGGCAGACCTGGTACGTGCCACAGAGCGTGGTGCTGCACCTCGTCGGGCAGAGCACGCAGGTGAGTGGTCACCACGCCGCGGTGAACCGCCGTCCGAAGTACTGGTTCGACTCCCGCCGCCGCTACTGGCTCAAGAACCACGGCTTCCTGTACGCCGCCGCCACCGACGTGGTGTGGACCCTTGCCTACCTGACGTGGAAACTGCGCAACCTCGTGCAACGTCGCCCCGGCGAATACCCGCCGCGGTTCCTGCGCGACTTCCTCCGACACTCCGTCCTGTTCAACCCCGGCCTGCCGACGAATGCGGCCGTTTCCCGACCTGCCCATGCCCATCCAAATCGTCCCGCACAGCGCTGAGTGGCGCGAGGCGGTGCGGGCCTTCAACGAGCGCATGCGCGCTGGCGGCTCCAACTGGACCTTCTTCGTCGATCCCGAGCCGGAATGGATCCCGCCTCGTCCGGGCCAGAACGTCTGGCGCGAGTACCACCTCGCCGTGGAAGACGAGACCGCGGTGCGTGGCGCCTACGCCCTGAAGCCGCAGGACTGGCTCATCAACGGCCAAGTGCAGGTGGTGACCGACTGGCAGGGGCCGTTTTCCGAGGGCGTGATCGACAACCGCCACGGCATGCTGGGCCTGCGCATGATCCGCGACATGCTCAAGAAGCGGCCGCTGCTCTACAGCTGGGGCCACGGCGGCGACGACCAGCCGGTGGTGCAGATGCTGCGCAAGATGAACTGGCTGCTGCACCCCACGCCCTTCTGCCTGCTGGTGGTCAGGCCGTTCCGTTTCCTGAGGCTCAATGCCTTGCTGCGCAAGTCGGCCGCACGCCGCCTCGTGCTGGACGTGGCCGCCTGGACGGGTCTCGGCTGGCTCGGGCTCAAGCTGATGCATGCTGGGCTGCGGCTCAAGGAAGGGCAGCGCTTCAGCGCCCAGGCGATCGAGGTGCCCACCTTCGGCCCCTGGGCGGACGCGCTTTGGGAGCGCTGCAAGGGCGCCTACAAGGCGATCGCCGTGCGCGATGCGGCTTCCATGAACGCGCTCGCGCCGGCGGGTGCCTGGCCCCCCGTCACACGGCTGCGCGTCGAGCGTGGAGGCGAGACCCTCGGCTGGGCGCTGGTGATGGACACGCGGATGCGCGGTGAACACCGTTTCGGTGACCTGTGGGTCGGCTCGGTCGTGGACACCCTGGCCCTGCCGCAGGACGCCGGCGAGGTGGTCCATGCCGCCACGCGTCACCTGTCGGCCAAGGGGGTGGACATCGTCGTCTCCAACCAGGCCCACCCTGACTGGGCCAAGGGCTTTGCGCAAAACGGCTACGCCGTGCTCCCGAACAAGCGTCTTTTCGCGATGTCGCCACAGCTCCAGACGGCACTCGAGCCATTTGCCGACACGGCGAAGGGGCTCCATCTGACAAATATGGACGGTCACGGGCCGATGGCCCTCTGAGCCCTGGCATCGCGGGATTGCTTTTGGCCTGATTTCGTGCCGATACTTTCGGCTCACAAAATTTTGTTACCCGGGACGCCGTCATGGAAACCGCATCCGAGCTGGCAGTACGCCTGACCAAGGCATCGCGCAAGAAGCTCTGGGACGTCTACAACTTCTTCAACTGGCCGGAGGCGCTGGAGCCCGAGGCCTGGTACATGCCGCCCGAGCTCATTTCGCTTCACGGCACGCCGGCCTGGGAGTCGCTGACGGAGGAGCAGCGGCGCCGCCTGAGCCTGTACGAGCTCGGCAACTTCTTCAGCCTCGTCCTGCAGGGCGAGCGCCCGCTGGTGCAGGGCCTCGTGCACCGCCTCTATGCCAAGGGCAACACGACCTCCGTCAACGACTACCTGCATCACTTCGTCGACGAAGAGAACAAGCACATGGTGATGTTCGGCGAGTTCTGCAACCGTTACGTCGGCAAGGTGTACCCCGAGAAGAAGATCAACCTCCCTCGCGAATACGCCAAGGGCGAGGAAGAGGTGGCCTTCTACTGCAAGGTGATGGTGGTCGAGGAGCTGGGCGACTTCTACAACCTCGCCATCGAGAAGGACGAGCGCTGCGACGCGCTGGTGCGCGAGATCAACAAGGTGCACCACATCGACGAGGCGCGCCATCTCGCCTTCGGCCGCGTGCAGCTGGCCGAGCTCTTCGCCAAGCACTCGCCGTCGTGGTCGCCCGAGACGCTGGCGGGCTTCCGCCAGTGGCTGGGCGACTACCTGCGCGCCTCCTGGGGCGACTACTACAACCCGAGCATGTACCGCGACGCGGGCCTCGCCGATTCGTACGAGCTGCGACAGATGGCGCTGTCGCACCCGGCGTGCGCCGAGTTCCGCAGGAAGGCGTCGGCCAAGGTCGTCAACTACTTCATCAAGACCGGCCTGCTGGCCGAAGAACCTGCGCTCTGAGCGCAGCACACAGAGCACCATGCAAGAACAAGAGATCAGGGCCAAGCTTCGCGACTGGATCGTGAAGCACTCCAAGGCGCCGGCCAAGGCCACCTTCAGCGACGACACCAAGATCCTCGAGGAGGGCATCCTGTCCTCGCTCGACATCGTCGAATTCGTGCTCTACATCGAGAGCCTGCGCGGTGAGGACATCGACACCGACGACATCGAACCGTCGGTCTTCACCAGCATCGACACGCTGTACACGGCGTTCTTCACCCAGGTGGCGTGATGCCCCACGACGCGCGCAGCCTCCGCAGCGGTTTCCTCCGGTCGGCCCAGACGCACGGCGATCGCCCGGCGCTGCAGCTCGACGGCGAGGTGCTGAGCTACGCGCAGCTGCGGGCCCGCGCGGCATCGCTCGCCTGCACGCTGGATGCACACGCGCCCGCGGGTGAACCGGCGCTGACCGCCGTGTTCGCTCACCGTTCGGTCACGGCCTATGCGGGCGTGCTGGGTGGGCTCTTCCGCGGCCATGGCTACGTGCCGCTCAACCCCGGGTTCCCGACCGACCGCACGCGCGGCATGCTGATCCGCTCGGAGTGCCAGAGCCTGATCGTCGATGCCCATGGCGCGGCCCAGCTCGGCGAAGTGCTGCAAGGCGTGGAGCGGCGGCTCGTGCTGCTGCTGCCCGATCACGACGACGTCAGCGAGTTCGCTGGCCAATGGCCGCAGCACCGGGTCCTCGGCCGTGCCGACCTCGTGGACGGCGCCGGCTGGACCGAACGCCCGGTCGACCCGGACGGCATCGCCTACCTGCTCTTCACCTCGGGCAGCACCGGCCAGCCCAAGGGCGTGATGGTCGCGCACCGCAATGCCGTGCCGTATGTCGATGCGATGGTCGAGCGCTACGGCGTCACCGAGCACGACCGCTTCTCCCAGACCTTCGACCTCACCTTCGACCTCTCGGTGCACGACATGTTCGTCTGCTGGGAGCGCGGCGCCTGCCTGTGCGCGCCGACGAACGGCCAGAAGATGTTCCCGGGCCGCTACATCACCGACTGCGGCATCACCATGTGGTTCTCGGTGCCCTCGACCGCGGTGCTGATGAACAGGCTCAAGATGCTCAAGCCGGGCAAGTACCCGGGCCTGCGCTATAGCCTCTTCTGCGGCGAGGCGCTGCCGGTGGAGATCGTGCAGAAGTGGGCCGACGCTGCGCCGCAATCGGTGATCGAGAACCTCTACGGCCCGACCGAGCTGACCATCGCCTGCACGCTCTACCGTTGGAACGACGACACCTCGCCCGCCGAGGCCGAGATGGGCGTCGTGCCCATCGGCGAGCCCTATCCGGGCATGAAGGTGCTGGTGGCCGACGAGCAGCTGAATGAAGTGCCGGTCGGCGAGGCCGGCGAACTGCTGATGACCGGCCCGCAGCTCACGCTCGGCTACTACAAGGACCCGCAGCGCACGGCCGCCGCCTTCGTGGTGCCGCCGGGCCAAGGCGAGGTTTACTACCGCACCGGCGACCGCGTGCGCCGCCCGGTGCCCGGCAAGCCGCTGGTGTACTTCGGCCGCATCGACAACCAGATCAAGATCCAGGGCTACCGCGTGGAACTGGGCGAGATCGAGGCCGTGATGCGACAGGAGGCCGGCGTCGACGTGGCCATCGCCGTCGGCTGGCCGGTGAACGCGAGCGGCGCCGATGGCGTCGTCGGCTTCCTGGGCGCCGACGCTGCCGACGTCGAGGCGATCCGCCAGCGCGTCATCTCGCGCCTGCCGCCCTACATGCACCCCAGCGAGCTGCGCCTGGTGTCCGAGTTTCCGCTCAACGCGAACGGCAAGGTCGATCGCAAGGCGCTGCTGGCGATGCTGTCGCAGCCGCAGGCAGTGGTGGCCGCATGAACCCGATGAGCCCACACGACATCACCGTGCCGGGCGCGCTGTCGGGCCCGGTCTACGTGCCGGCGCCGCCGCCGGCCGAGAGCAGCATCCTGCCCGTCTTCGGCGTGCCGGTGACCGACGTGACCATGGAGCATGCGCTCGGGCTGCTGCAGAACATGCTCTACGAGCAGCCGCGGCGCGCGCATGCGGTCTATTTCGTCAACACGCACACGCTCAACAACGCCTGCGACAACCCCGCCTACCAGCGCGTGCTGCAGACGGCCGACCGTGTCTTCGGCGACGGCACCGGCGTGCGCTGGGCTGCGCGCATCCTGCATGGGGTGCGCCTCAAGGACAACGTCAACGGCACCGACCTCGTGCCCCTCATGTTCTCGCGTTGGGCCAACCGGGGGCTGCGCTACTTCCTGCTCGGCAACACGCCCGAGCGCATCGAGATCGCGGCGCAGCGGGCGCAGGAGATGTTCCCGGGCTGGACGTTCGCCGGCTGCCACACCGGCTACCTGGCCGACGACGACCACGCCGGCGTGATCGAGAAGATCAACGCCTCCGGCGCCGACCTGCTGCTCGTCGGCATGGGCAACCCCAAGCAGGAACAGTGGATCCACGACCACCTCGACCAGCTCACCGTGCCGCTGTGCCTCGCGACGGGCGGCCTCTTCGACTACTGGGTCGGCGACCTGGTGCGCGCGCCCCGCTGGGTGCGCCGGCTCGGCTACGAATGGCTGCACCTGCTCACCCGCCAGCCCCACAAGGCCGGCCGCTACCTGATCGGCAATCCGAAGTTCCTCGCCCGTGTGATGCGCAGCTGGCTCACCGGGCGCGACCGGAAGCGGAAGCGCGCATGAGCGCGGCGGCTAGCATCTGCGGGAGCGTGGCATGACCATCTCCCGCTTGCGCTGGGTCGTCAAGAAGACCGCCCGCATGGCCACCGTGCTCGGCAGCTTCGTGAGCGGCTCGCTCGCGCTGCGGCGTCTCGCCGGCCCGGGCCCGACCATCCGTGTGCTGACCTACCACCGCTTCGGCGATGCCGTGCGCGACCCCTGGTGCGTGAGCGCGCAGGCGTTCGAGGCGCAGATGCGCTGGCTGGCCGAACGCAGGCTCGCGGTCTCGCTGGAGCAGGTCGAGCGCTTCGTGCGCGGCGAGATCGAGCTGCCCGATGGTGCCGTGCTCGTCACCATGGACGACGGCTTCAGCAGCTGGCTGCACATCGCCGCGCCCATCCTGCAGCGCCATGGCATCCCCGCCGTCGCCTACATGACGACGAGCTTCATGGGCACGACGAGCGTTTCCGGCGAGCCCTATCTCACCTGGGACGAAGTCGCACGGCTTGCCCGTGTGCCGGGCATCACCATCGGCTCGCACGCGCATCGGCACTGCTCGATCGCCAAGCTCGATGCCGAGCAGGTGCGCGAGGAGGGACAACGCTCCCGGCAACTGCTCGAACACCACATCGGCCTGCCCGTGCGCAGCTTCGCCTATCCCTTCGGCATGCGCACCGACGAAAGCGAGATGACGGCACGCGTGCTCGCCGACTGCGGCTACGACACCATCTTCATCGCGCAGCACGGCACGCTGCGCTCCGGCGCCAGTCTCGTGCGGCTACCTCGCGTGAAGGTCGAGGGCGGCGAGCCCATGTGGATGTTCCGCCTGCTGTGCCGCGGCGGCATGGACGCCTGGAAGCTCTTCGACGACACCTTGTGGAAGCTGCAGCGCCCGGCGCCCGCGGAGCAGGCCTGAGATGAGCCTCCTGGGCGGACCTGCAAGCGTCGCGGTGGTGGCCATCGGCCGCAACGAGGGCGAGCGGCTGCGCGCGTGCCTGCAATCGGTGGTGCGCTTCGCCGGCCTTGCGGTCTACGTCGATTCCGGCTCGACCGACGGCTCGGTGGAGATGGCCCGCGCGATGGGGGTCGACGTGATCGTGCTGGACCCGGCCGTGCCGTTCACCGCCGCGCTCGCGCGCAATGCCGGCTGGCGCCGCGTGCTGGAGCTCGCGCCGCAGACCGAATTTATCCAGTTCGTCGATGGCGACTGCGCTGTGGTCGAGGGCTGGATCCCCAAGGCGCACGCCTTCCTGCAGCAGCATCCGGACGTGGTCGCCGTGTGCGGCCGCCGGCGCGAGCGCCATCCCGATCGCTCCATCTACAACCTGCTGTGCGACCTGGAGTGGGCCACGCCGATCGGCGAGGCGCGCGCCTGCGGCGGCGACGCGATGATGCGCGCCGCGGCCCTGCAGGCGGTGGGCGGCTACCGCGCCAGCCTGATCGCGGGCGAGGAGCCCGAGCTCTGCGTGCGCCTGCGCGCCAAGGGCGGTCGCATCTGGCGGCTGGACGAGGAGATGACGCTGCACGACGCCGCCATGACGCGCATCGGCCAATGGTGGAAGCGCTCCATGCGCGCCGGCTTCGCCTATGCCGAAGGTGCGCACCTGCACGGCCGCCCGCCCGAGCGGCACTGCGTGCGGGCGACGAGGCGTGCGTGGCTGTGGGGGCTGGGCGTGCCGCTGGCCACGCTGCTCGCGGCGCTGCTCTGGAGCCCCTGGGTGCTGCTCATCCTGCTGGCCTACCCGCTGCAGGTGCTGCGCCTGTACCTGGCCGGCAGCGGCTCGCTCAAGGCGCGCCTCGGCCATGCGGTCTTCACCGTGATGGGCAAGTTTCCCGAGGTGGTGGGGCAGCTCAAGTTCGTGCGGCTGCGCCTGAGCGGCGGCCCGGCGCGTCTCATCGAATACAAGTAGCTGCTAGGTGTTTACGGCGAGGCTGCGCGTGAGCGCAGCCATTCCGGCCTCCCAGGCCTGCGCCATCGGTTCGAGCGCGTCGGCCGGATCGAAC
>JBIQJS010000052.1:0-24438 GCA_044507405.1 Rubrivivax sp.
AGACCTACCCGACGCACGCGGCCAGCAAGCCGGTGGCGATGATCCCGAACTGCGCCGCCACGCGCCACGCGCACTTCGTGCTCGACGGCTCGGGCCCGGCCTATCTCGAGCCGCCGAGCCTCGACCTCTGGCCTGACGTGAAATGGGCGCCCGACTACAACAAGAGCAAGGCGGTCAACCTCGACACGCTCACGCCCGCCGAGGTGGCGAGCTGGAAGCCGGGCGACACGCTGCTGCTCAACGGCAAGATGCTCACCGGCCGCGACGCCGCGCACAAGCGCATCCAGGACATGCTCAAGAAGGGCGAGAAGCTGCCGGTGGACTTCACCAACCGCGTCATCTATTACGTGGGCCCGGTCGACCCGGTGCGTGACGAGGTGGTCGGCCCCGCTGGCCCCACCACCGCGACCCGCATGGACGGCTTCACCGAGATGATGCTGGCCGAGACCGGCCTCATCGCCATGGTCGGCAAGGCCGAGCGCGGCCCCGTGGCCATCGAGGCCATCAAGAAGCACAGGAGCGCCTACCTGATGGCCGTGGGCGGCTCGGCCTACCTCGTCGCCAAGGCGATCAAGGCGGCCAAGGTGGTCGGCTTCGAGGACCTCGGCATGGAAGCGATCTACGAGTTCGACGTGAAGGACATGCCGGTCACCGTGGCGGTGGACGCCGGGGGCACCTCGGCCCACGTCACAGGCCCGCGCGAGTGGCAGGCGAAGATCGGCAAGATTCCGGTGGCCGTGGCCTGAGACCCTGAGCCTGGCAGCAGGCTCAGTCCCAGAGCACCGCTCCTTCGCCCCGCGGGTCGGTCCCGCCGACCCATCCGCCGGGCACCCTCTGCACACCATTGAGGCCACTGAGCGTGCGCACCCGCCGCACCTCGTGGCCGCGCGCCTTCAGCGCCTCGGCCAGCGCCTGCGTGTCGGCCCGATCCTCGATCTCGGTCGGCCCGTTGCGCGACATGAAGTTCGGCAGCGCCATCGCCTGCTGCAGCGTCAGGCCCCAGTCCAGCGTACCGATCAGGGTCTTGGCCACGTAGCCCGGGATGAAGGAGCCTCCGGGCGAGCCCACGCTCATCACGAGGCGCCCGCTCGCGCGTTCGAAGACCAGCATGGGCGACATCGACGAGCGCGGCCGCTTGCCGCCCTCCACGCGGTTGGCGACCGGCGCGCCCTCCCGGCTCGGCACGAAGGAGAAATCGGTGAGCTCGTTGTTGAGCATGAAGCCGCGCACCATGAGGCGCGAGCCGAAGAGGTTCTCGATGGTCATGGTCATCGAGAGCGTGTTGCCGTGGCGGTCGGCCACCGACACATGCGAGGTGGAGGCGAGCTCCGGGCTCATGTCGTCGGCCAGCGCCGCCGACGCGCGCGGCAGCGGATCGCCCGGCAGCGCGCGGCCCATGCTGCGCTCGCCGATGAGGGCCGCCCGTTGTGCAAGGTAGGCCGGGGCGAGCAAGGCTTGCGCATCGCCACCCGGTAGCGGCACCACGTCGGGGTCGGCGACGTAGCGCTCGCGGTCCGCATAGGCCAGCCGCCAGGCTTCGGTGATCTGGTGCACCGCCTGGGGATCGAGCGGCGCGCGCCGGTGGAGTTCATGGGGCTCCAGCATGCCCAGCACCTGGGCGATGGCGAGCGGGCCCGACGAGGGCGGCGCCATGCCGCACAACCGCCACTGCCGGTAGTCGAAGCACAGTGGATCGCGCGCCTTCGCGCGGTAGCCGGCGAGATCGGCGAGCGTCATCCGCCCGGGGTTGGTCGCATGGCCGCGCACCTTGGCCACGATGGCCTCGGCGATCGGCCCCTGGTGCATCGCCTTGGCGCCACGTAGCGCCACCTCGCGCAACACGGCGGCGAGCGCCGGGTTGCGCAGGCGATGACCGGCAGGATGCGGCGCGCCGGCGGCGTCGAAGAAATACGCGCGCGCTTCGGGGTCGCGCCTGAGCGACTCGGCAATCGATGGCTCGCTCAGGAAGTGCGCCAGCCGCGGGCTCACCTCGAAGCCGTCTTCCGCGAGCCGGATCGCCGGCTCGAAGAGTGCCGCCCACGGCAGGCGGCCCTTCGTGCGATGCGCGAGCTCCAGCGCGCGCAGCGTGCCCGGCACCCCCACCGAGCGGCCGCCCACCACGCCTTCCATGAACGGCATCGGTGTCCCGTCGGCGCGCAGGAAGAGATCGGGCGTGGCCGCCGCCGGCGCCGTCTCGCGGCCGTCGATGGTCGTCACGCGCTGGCCGTCGTGGTGCACCAGGAAGAGCCCGCCGCCGATCCCGGAGGACTGCGGCTCCACGAGCGTGAGCACGAGTTGCACCGCGATGCCGGCATCGACCGCACTGCCGCCCTGGCACAGCACCGCGAGGCCCGCCTGGGCGGCCAGCGGATGCGCCGCCGCCACGATGTGCTGCTGCGCCGGTGGGGGCGCGTTCGTCGACGCACAGCCCGCCAGCAGCAGGGCTGCCGCGAGGGCCGGGGCGGCGAGGAGTGTTCGTCGCCGCATCAGCCCGCCTCGCCTGCGGCCGCCGCCCGCGGCTGCGCGTAGGGCGTCACGCCTTCGGCTTCGAGCACCGACAGCACCGCGAGGTTGACGTCGGACCTGAGCCCACCCTGCCCGTTCTCGGGATCGCGGATCCAGAACTGCACCGTGAGCTCCAGCCCGCCGGCCGCAAACGCCGAGAGCTGCACCGAAGGCGCCGGTTCCGGCAGCACACGCTTGACCGCACGGATCGCCTCCACCAGCTTGCCGCGCAGCGCCTGCACGTCGGTGCCGTGCGCCACGGTGAGCGTGCTCGTGACGACCAGCCGCGGATCGGCAAGCGACCAGTTCTCCACGCGCTGGGTGATCAGCGTCTCGTTGGGCACGATCGCCTCGCGGCCATTGAGCGCGCGGATCACGGTGTAGCGGGTGCGGATGTCGGCGATGCGGCCTTCGAAGGTGTCGAGCTTGACCATGTCGCCGATGCGCAGCGACCGCTCGGCCAGGATCACGAAGCCGCTCACGTAGTTGGCCGCGATCTTCTGCAGGCCGAAGCCGAGGCCCACGCCGATCGCGCCGCCCAGCACGCTGAGCGCCGTGAGGTCGATGCCGACCGCCGACATGGCAAGCATGAAGCCGATGAACAGCAGCACCGCGCGCACCATGTTGGCGGCCATCTTGCGCATGGAGAGGTGGTCGCCGCTGCCGCGGGTGATCCTGCGCTCGACCGCCGCCGAAACCCACAGCGCCAGCATCATCACCACGGCGGCGGTGAGCGTGCCTTCGATCAGGTTGCGCAGCGACAGCTGGGCGCCGCCCACCTTCCAGCGCACGCCGTCGAGCTGCTGCAGCACGGCGGGCAGCACGCCCATCACCCACAGCACCACCGCGATCCAGGCCAGCCACGACACGGTGCGCTCGATCGCGCGCACCCACGAGTTGCCGGGAAACGCCGCCGTCAGCACGCGCACCGTGAGCCGGATCAGCACCAGCGACACCAGCACGGGAATCGCGAGCTTGAACACCGCGACCGTGACCACGCCTGCGAGCAGCGGCTTGGCGATCAGCGCCAGGACGAGCGCGAGCACCGGGAAGAGCAGCCCGTCGACCACGCGCTCGCCGAAGAGCACCGGGCCCTGGATGCGCAGCACGCGCCGCAGCAGCGCACACGCGAGCCACGAGAGCCCGAGGCAGCCGACGAGCACGGCCGCCTCCGCGGCGGCGCTCTGCGTCGCGAGGTTGCGCAGGAGCTCCTGGAATTCGGTGAGGTCGAAGGTCGTGGTGTTCATCGTTCTTGTCGGCCCCCCTCAGGGCCCGTCGTCACGGGCGGCCGGGCGCCGCCCCAACGCCCGCGCCTTTACAGGTCGGCGAGCACGCGCAGGTGGGTCACCACGCTGCGGCCGAGCGCGCTCAGCGCATAGCCGCCTTCCAGGCACGACACGATGCGGCCCTTGGCATGGCGGTCCGCCACGTCCTTCACGCGGCGCGTGATCCATTCGTAGTCGGCCTCGACCAGGCCGAGCTGCGCGAGCTCGTCTTCGCGGTGCGCATCGAAGCCGGCGGAGATGAAGATCATCTGCGGCTTGAACGATTCGAGCCGCGGCATCCACATCGCCTCGATCATCTCGCGCACCTCCATGCCGCGGGTGTAGGCCGGGATGGGCAGGTTGACCATGTTCTCGCCCTTCGGCACGCCGCCGCTGAACGGGTACAGCGGGTGCTGGAAGAAGCTGACCATGAGGATGCGGTCGTCGCCGGCCACGATGTCCTCGGTGCCGTTGCCGTGGTGCACGTCGAAATCGACGATGGCCACGCGCTTCAGGCGGCGTACGTCGAGCGCATGGCGCGCGGCGATCGCCACGTTGTTGAAGAAGCAGAAGCCCATGGTCTCGTCACGCGTGGCGTGGTGGCCCGGCGGACGCACGGCGCAGAAGGCGTTGTCGACCTCGCCGTCGATCACCGCATCGGTCGCCGCCACCGCAGCGCCTGCGGCGCGCCGCGCCGCCGCCCAGGTGCCGGCGTTTGCCGAGGTGTCGGGATCGAAGGCGCGCGACTCGCCGGTGAGCGCGAGCTGCTCCAGCCGGTCCTGGAGCTCGGAGACGTAATGCGCCGTGTGCGCCAGGCGCACATCGTCCAGGTTCACGAGCGGCGCCTCGCGGTGATCGAGCGAGGCGTCGAGGCCGCTTGCGATCAGCTGATCCTGGATCGCATCCAGCCGCTGCGGGCACTCGGGGTGGCCGCGGCCCATGTCATGGGCATGGCAATCGGCGTGGGTGTAGAGGGCGGTGGGCATGTCTCGCGTCGCATTCGTTTCGGGTATCGTGCGCCGCATGAACACGAGCCTGGCAACGCGACTCACCCAACTGACGGACCAGATTAGCACGATCATCGTCGGCAAGCGGCCGCAGGTTCTGGACTGCATCGCCTGCCTGCTGGCCGGCGGCCACCTCCTCATCGAAGACGTGCCCGGCGTGGGAAAAACCACGCTCGCGCATGCACTGGCGGTGTCGCTCGGGCTGCGGTTCTCGCGCACCCAGTTCACCGCCGACCTGATGCCGGCCGACCTGATCGGCGTGAGCGTGTACGAGCGCAGCAAGGAGAGCTTCGTCTTCCACCCGGGGCCGGTGTTCGCGCAGGTGCTGCTGGCCGACGAGATCAACCGCGCCGGCCCCAAGACGCAGAGCGCGCTGCTCGAGGCGATGGAAGAGCACCAGGTCACGGTCGAAGGCGAGACGCGCGCCCTGCCCCGCCCCTTCTTCGTGATCGCGACGCAGAACCCGACCGACCAGCTCGGCACCTACCCGTTGCCCGAGTCGCAGCTCGACCGCTTCCTGATGTGCCTGACGCTCGGCTATCCCGACAAGGCGAGCGAGCGCGCCCTGCTGGCCGGCATCGACCGTCGACAGGCGATCGCCGAGCTGAAGCCGGTGATGACGCCCGGGGAACTGATGGCCGCGCAGCAGGAGGTGCTCAAGGTGCACGCCTCCGACGCCCTGCTCGACTACCTCCAGGCGCTGATCGCCGCCACCCGCAGCGGCGCCTGGTTCGTCGACGGGCTGAGCCCGCGTGCGGGCATCGCCATCCTGCGCGCGGCCAAGGCGCATGCGCTGCTCGACCAGCGCGACTACGTCGCACCCGACGACGTGCAGGCCATCCTCGTGCAGACGGTGGCGCACCGCCTGGTGCCGGTGGCCGGCGCGGGGCGGGGCGCGCGCGAGCAGGTGCGTGCGATGCTGGAGGCGGTGCCGGTGGTGTAGGCGATGAGCAGCAGCGCCCGCCTTCCTGCGTTTCCCAACCCGTTCGCGGCCGTGCGCCAGCGCGTGCGCGCCTGGTGGCAGGCGCGCCTGCCGCGCACCGACACGCTCACGCTCAACCAGCGCAACATCTACATCCTGCCCACGCGCGCGGGGCTGATGTTCGGCGTCACGCTCATCGTCCTGCTGCTGGCGTCGATCAACTACCAGCTGAGCCTGGGCTACGTGCTCACCTTCCTGCTCGCGGGCAGCGGCGTGGTGTCCATGCACGTGACGCACAACACGCTGCGCGGGCTCACCGTGCGGCTGCGCCCGCCCGCAGCCGTGTTCGCCGGCACGCCGGCGCTGCTCGACGCGACGCTCTCGAGCGCCGGCCACGCGCGCTACGGCATCGGCCTGCGGGTGGAATCGGCCCCCGACGCCGGCACGGCCTGGACCGACGTGCCCGAAGGCGGCCAGGCCACGGCGCAGGTGAGTTTCGTGCCCGGACAGCGCGGGCGGCACGACGTGCCCACGATCCAGATCGAGACGCGCTTTCCGCTCGGGCTTTTTCGCGCCTGGTCGGTGTGGCGGCCGGCCGCGCAGGTGCTCGTCTACCCGCGCCCCGAGCACCCTGCGGCGCCCCTGCCCGGCGCGCACGCCATGCCCGGCGGGCCGACGTCGCGGCGCAGCACCGACGGCGGCGAGGTCGAAGGCGTGCGTGGCTACCGCCGTGGCGACCCGCTCAAGATGGTGCTGTGGAAGAAAGCCGCGCGCAGCCTGGAAGCCGGTGGCGAGCTGGTGAGCCGCGACACCAGTGCCTCGGTGCAGCAGCAGCTCTGGCTCGATTGGTCGCAGTGCGCCGGCCTCGCGCCGGAGGAGCGCCTCTCGCGCCTCGCGGCGTGGGTGCTCGTGGCCGACCGGCTGGGCGCCGAGCACGGGCTCAGGCTGCCGGGCACCGAGCTCCGCCCGGGCCACGGCGATGCGCAGAAGCGCGCCTGCCTGGAGGCGCTGGCCCTATGGCAATGACGCACGCCACGAGCTGGGCCTCGCGCTGGCGCCACCTGCCGCGCGAGGCGCGCGACACCCTCTTCCTGCTCGTCGTGATCGCGTGGACGGTGCTGCCGCACGCCGAGCACCTGCCGGTGTGGTGCTCCGTGCTCACGGCCATCGTGCTGGTGTGGCGCGCGCGGCTGGCGCTGGTCAACGGCGCGCTGCCGAGCCGATGGGTGCTGGTGGCCATGCTGCTGCTCGCCGCCGGCCTCACCTACACGTCGTTCCGCACGATCTTCGGCAAGGAGCCGGGCGTGACGCTCGCCGTCGTGCTGATGGCGCTCAAGACGCTGGAGCTGCGCGCGCGGCGCGATGCCTTCGTCGTCTTCTTCCTCGGCTTCTTCCTCGTGCTCACGCACTTTCTCTTCTCGCAGACGCTCGGCGTGGCGGCGATGATGCTGGCCTCGGTGTGGGGCCTGCTCACCGCCCTCGTGCTCGCGCACATGCCGGTCGGCCAGCCGAGCCTGCGCCAGGCCGGTCGGCTTGCGTTGCGCACGGCGGTGCTGGGCGCGCCGGTGATGGTGCTGCTCTTCGTTCTTTTCCCGCGCGTGGGGCCGCTGTGGGGCGTGCCGCAGGATTCGATGGCGCGCACGGGGCTCTCCAACAGCCTGCGCATGGGCAGCGTCGCCGAGATCGCGACCGACGATGCGGTGGCGATGCGCGTGCGCTTCTTCGGCAAGCCGCCGTCGCCCGAGAGCCTCTACTTCCGCGGGCCGGTGCTCACGCGCTTCGATGGCCGCACCTGGACGCCCTCCTACCTCTCGGCCAGCTCGGCACGCACGCCGCTGCGCCCGCTCTCGCCGCAGCTCGACTACGAGGTCACCGCCGAGCCGAACCGGCTCACGCTCCTGCCCACGCTCGAAGCCACCGCCACCGTCGAGCACCTCGAGGGCATGCCCGCCACGCGGCGCGAAGACCTGGTGTGGAGCATCGACCGCGTGCTGCTCAACCGGGTGCGCTACCGCGCGAGCGCGCATCCGCGCTTCGAGCACGGCCCGCTGCAGCGCGACGCCTTCCTGCGCGAAAGCCTCGCCCTGCCCGAGGGGCACAACCCGCGCACGCTCGCCTGGGCGCGCGAGCTGGGCGATCACCCGCGGCTCGCCAACGCCGACGCGCCCGCGCTCGCACAGGCAGTGCTGCAGCACATCCGCAGCGCCGGGTTCACCTACACGCTCTCGCCGGGCGTCTATGGCGAGACCGACGAGCGGGCCACGCTCGACGAGTTCTGGCTCGACCGCAAGGAGGGCTTCTGCGAGCACTTCGCCGCGGGCTTCGTGGTCGTCATGCGGTCGCTGGGCGTGCCGGCCCGCATCGTCACGGGCTACCAGGGCGCCGATCCCGAACCGGTCGACGGCTACTACATCGTGCGCCAGAGCCACGCACACGCCTGGGCCGAATACTGGGCCGAAGGCCGCGGCTGGCTGCGCGCCGACCCGACCGCGGCCGTCGCACCCGAGCGCGTGGTGCGCAGCCGCAACCTGCAGCCGCCGCCGGGCTTCGTCGCCGGCACCCTCGGCAACGTGAGCCCGGAGCTGCTCGCGCAGCTGCGCGCGACCTGGGAGCTCGTCAACAACCGCTGGAACCAGTGGGTGCTCAACTATTCGCGCGGCCAGCAGCTCGATCTGATGAAGTCGCTCGGCTTCAAGTCGCCGAGCTGGCAGGACCTCACGCTGCTCCTGATCGGCACCGTGAGCGGCCTCGCGCTGCTCGGCGCCGGCTGGGCATGGTGGGACCGCCGCCGCCAGGACCCCTGGGTGCGCCAGGCACAGCAGATGCGCCGCAGCCTGCGTGCGCTCGGCCTGCCCGCGCAGGCGCATGAGGCGCCCCGGGCGCTGGCGGCACAGGTGGCGCAGCGCTACGGCCCTGCGGGCGAGTCGCTCGTCTCGCACCTGCTGTCGCTGGAGCGCGAGCGATACGGGTCGGCGCCGCGGCGCACGCCGTCGTCGCAATGGCTGCGCACGCTGCGGGGTGAAGTGCGCGTGCTGCGCCAGGGGGCGACTCGATAATCGCCCGATGCCCGCCACCACCCGCCCGCTGCTCCGCCACCTCGTCACCCTGTTCGTCGCCGGCACCTGCCTGGCCCATGCCAGCGCGCAGAACCTGCGCCTGCGCCCCGAGGGCGGCACGACCGCCGAAGCGGCCACGAGCTACGGCCAGCGCGAGGACGTGATGCGCTTCGCCCACGAGATGGCCACGCGGCGCGGCCTGGACCCGGCATGGGTGCAGCAGGCCCTGGCCGACGCGCGCTACGTGCCCGCCGTGGCGCGGCTCATCATGCCGCCGCCCACCGGCACTGCGAAGAACTGGGCGGCGTACCGGGCGCGCTTCGTCGAGCCGCTGCGCATCCGCCACGGCATCGACTTCTGGCGTGAGCACGAGGCATGGCTCACGCGCGCACACGAGACCTACGGCGTGCCGGCCGAGGTGGTGGTGGGCATCGTCGGCGTGGAGACGCTCTTCGGTCGCCACATGGGCAACTTCCGCGTGCTGGACGCGCTGGCCACGCTCGCGTTCGACTTTCCGGCCGGGCGACGCGACCGCAGCGCCTTCTTCCGCGACGAGCTGGAGGAGCTCTTCGTCCTGGCCCAGCGTGCCAATGCCGACCCGCGCAGCTTCAAGGGAAGCTATGCCGGCGCGATGGGCCTGGGCCAGTTCATGCCGAGCAGCTGGAACAAATACGCCATCGATTTCGACGGAGATGGCCGGGTCGACCTGCAGACGAGCCCGGCCGACGTGATCGGCAGCATCGCGCGCTACCTCGCCGAATTCGGCTGGCAGCGCGGCGTGCCGGCACGCTTCGATGTGACGGTCCCGGGCGATCCGGCGCAGCGCGCCACGCTGCTCGGACCCGACATCAAGCCGACGTTCACCGCCCGGCAGTTCGCCGAGCTGGGCGCCGGGCTGCCGGCGGCCGGGCGCGAGCACCCCGGGCTGCTCGCGCTGGTGGAGCTGCAGAACGGCGATGCGCCGCCGAGCTACGTGGCGGGCACGGAGAACTTCTACGCCGTCACCCGCTACAACTGGTCGAGCTACTACGCCATGGCAGTGCTCGACCTGGGCGAAGCGATCGCCCTGGTGCGCCAACGCGTCGACCGCTGAGCGCGCCACACGCGTCGATGTGGGCGCGCCTGCCACGGCGCTGGTTAACCCCAATCCCACTGAAACCTGATGTCACCGCGACCCCTTCCGGTTCACAAGCGGATACATACCTCCCTCGCAGCCCCTGCATGATGCGACACCCCCTATTCGCGGGGGTAATTCAAAATAAAACGTCGACGACGCGTCAATAAAACGGGAGCGGACGCGTCAGGCATAACCGCGAGTCACCGAACCAGATACCTGCGTTCGGCGGCGTCCAGCGGTCTTGTCACGGCGCGCGTCAAATACCCGTTCGACATCACAGGGATGACATGACAAACGTTCGAGTGGGAATCATCGGGATGGGCCCGCGCGGCCTGACCATACTGGATCGCATCATCGCCCACGAGCGAGAGAGAAAATCCGCCAACCTCGAAATCCTCGTCTTCGATCCGCACCCGCCCGGCGTCGGCTGCCATGATCCTTCCCAGGAAGACTACCTTCTCGTCAACACCGTCGCCGGTCAGATCACCCAGTTTTCCGACCATTCCGTGGTCGGCGCAGGCCCCGTTCTGGAGGGCCCCTCGTTTTTCCAGTGGCTGGAGCAGCAAAGCCATCTGAAAACCGGCGATCGCTGGGCTGGAAAAACGTTTTCCGCAGATGCTTATTACTCTCGCGCCATGTTCGGCCGATACCTGCATTGGGTTTACCACTATCTCGTGGCACTGGCTCCGGCGCATGTGCGGATCCATCTCGTGCAGCAATCCGTCACCACCGCCGATCGGCTGGGCGACGATACCTGGGTGCTGGACACGCGAGGCGGGTCATATTGCGTCAATTACCTTTTCCTCACCACCGGGCATACCAAACCGGCGGGTCAACCGGCGGCTCAGCCGGCGGTTTTTCTCGAAAAGGCCGAACCGACCCGCGTGGTGGAGGACCCGTACCCGGTCCAGGCCTGCACCGCGACCATCACACCCGGCATGACGGTTGGCATCGAGGGCATGGGGCTGACCATGTTCGACGTGGTGGCCGCCCTCACCACCGGCCGCGGCGGGCGCTTCGTGCACGAGGCCGACGGCCGGATGCGCTACGAAGCCTCGGGCCGGGAGCCGCACCTCGTCGTGTACTCGCGCTCCGGCCTGCCGCTCACCGCTCGGGCGATCAACCAGAAGGGCGTGTCCATCCAGTACAAGGCGCGCTTCCTCCTGGCCGACACCATCCGCAGCATGCGCGCCACCGGCCGCAGGCTCGACTTCCAGGCCGACGTCTTCCCGCTGCTCCTGGCCGACATGCAGTACGCCTACTACGAGGCCTACCTGCGCGAGCGGCGCGACCCGGTGACGTCGATGCTCTTTTGCAACCAGTTCGTGTGCGCCGAGGCCGAGGAGCGTGACGCCCTGATCCGCCAGTACGTGCCCGAGGGCGACCGCTTCTCATGGGAGCGGCTCGTCGACCCGGTGCCGAAGGAGGTGCTGGACTCACCGGCGCGCTTCCACGCCTGGCTGATGGCGCACCTGCGTGACGACCTGCGCGAGGCCTACCGCGGCAACGTCGAAGGCCCGCTCAAGGCGGCCTGCGACGTGGTGCGCGACCTGCGCGACAACCTGCGTGCCGCCATCGACTTCGGCGGCCTGACGGAGGCCTCGCACCGCTGGCTGATGTCGGAGTTCGTGCCCATCATGAACCGCCTCGCGGTGGGCCCGCCCGCGACGCGCATCTCGGAGCTCCTCGCGCTGGTGGAAGCCGGCGTGCTGGAGATGAGCCACGGCCCGGGCGCCGCATGCAAGGCGCCCGCCGCCGGCCAGCGCATGGAAGTCGTCTCGCGCCTGTGGCCCGAGCGGCGCACGCCGGTCGACGTGCTCGTGAAGGCCCGCGTGCCCATGCACAGCCCGGCCGACGATGCCTCGCCGCTGCTGCGCGGCCTCCTGAAGGCCGGCCACCTGCGCCTCTTCCACAACGGCGGCTTCCACCCGGGCGGCATCGAGGTCAACCGCGACTTCAACTGGGTGACCGCCAGCGGCCAGACGCTCGACAACGCCTGGGCGCTGGGCATCCCGACCGAGGGCGTCAAGTTCTACACCTTCGTGGTGCCGCGCTCGGGCGTGAACTCCACCGCCATCGTCGACGCCGGGCGGGCGGTGAGCCGGATGCTCTCGATGATCTCCGGCCACACCGCCCCGGCGCAGAGCGAAGAGACCCCGGCCGGGTCGCCGGTGCCGACCACCGAATACGCTTCGGCCTTTGCCTCCTTGTATGGCGCACTCTCCTGACCCCGGCCGCACCCCGATGCGCGACCTGCCGCGATGCTGCCGGTTGCGCTGAACCGGCTGAGCCTGGCGGGCCTCTCGGCCACGCTCATCGGCAACGGCATCGGCCGCTTCGCCTTCATCGCGCTGATGCCGGCGTTGATCGATGCCGGCTGGTTCACCAAGGGAGAAGCGTCGCAGCTGAGCGTCGCGACGCTGCTCGGCTATGTGCTGGGGGCGTGGGCGGCCGACGGCCTCGGCCGGCGGTACTCGGCCGCCACGCTGCTGCGCTGGTCGATGCTGCTGTGCTCGGTGAGCTTCTTCGCCTGCGCCTTCCGTGATGCGCCGCTCGCGTGGTACTACCTGTGGCGCACGGCTGCGGGCTTCTGCGGCGCGATCCTCATGGTGCTGCCCGCGCCGGTGGTGCTGCCGCAGCACGATGCGGCCATCCGCGGGCGCGCGAGCGGCATCGTGTTCTCGGGTATCGGGCTGGGCGCGGTGCTCTCGGGCCTGCTCGTGCCGGCGCTCATCGCGGGGCTCGGCCTCGGGCTGGTGTGGGCCGGCGACGTGAAGACGCTCGCCTTCCGGGGCGTCGAAGGCGCCTGGCTCGGCATGGGCGCGATCTGCCTGCTGCTCACGGTTTCAGCCTGGCGCCAGTGGCCGCCCTCGGCGCACGAAAGGCCGCGCACCGCCGCCGATGGCAGCCCCCCGTCGAAGGAGGTGATTCCGCACCCTGCACGAATGACGGTGGGGCTCATCCTCGCCGCGCACGGGCTCAACGCGGTGGGCTATCTCGCCCACACGCTCTTCTGGGTGGACTACATCGTGCGCGAGCAGGGCCAGTCGCTCGCGCTCGGCGGCTTCATGTGGTCGATGTTCGGGGTGGGCGCGGCCATGGGCCCGCTGCTCACGGGCTCGCTCGCGGACCGCTTCGGCCTGCGGCCCTGCCTCATCGCGGGCTTTGCCCTGAAGGCGCTTGCGGCGGCGATGCCGCTCATCAGCAGCAGCGTGCCGGCGCTCTTCGTCTCGTCGCTGCTGATGGGCATCTTCACGCCGGGCATCGTGGCGCTGGTGTCGGCCTATGCGCTCGAGACCGTCGGCCCCGCCCTGCACCGCCGAGCGTGGGGGCTCGCGACCTTCAGCTTCTCGCTCACCCAGGCGGGCGGAGGCTTCCTGATGGCCACCGCCGCGCCGCACCTCGATTCGTACCACCCGCTCTTCGTCGCAAGCGCCCTGGCACTGCTCGGTGCGATCGCCTGCGTGCTGGCCATGCGCAAGCCCGCGGTCGACACGACGCCCGAGGGTTCGCCACGGGAGATCGAATCGTCGGCAGACGAGATGTACAGGGACGACGCGGTGTTGGAAAAATAGCACGCGAGAACGAATCTCCGGGCGCACGCAGGGACACGCGCATCGGCTCGCGGACGTGACAGATAGACTGGCCCGCAAAGGGCACGGTGATGTCGTTGGGTGGTCGCAAGACCAGGAATTGAAGAACTGGGAGTCCTCGATGATCGCTTTCAAAGCGCAGGCTGTCCGCACTGCAGCCATCGCCCTCGGCCTGCTGGCCTCGAGCCTGGCGATGGCGCAGATCCGCGTCGGGCAGACCACCGGCATCACCGGCCCGGCCGCCGGCCCGGTGAAGGAGATCAACCTCGGCTCGATGCTCTACCTCGACCACGTCAACGCCGAAGGCGGCATCGGCGGGCAAAAGATCGAGGTCGTGACCCTGGACGACAACAACCAGGTCGCCAACGCCGTCGAGAACACCCGCCAGCTCATCGCCGATCCGAAGGTGGTTGCGCTCTTCCTCAACCGCGGCACGCCCCATGCGCAGGCCATGATGCCGCTCCTCAACGAAGCGCGCATCGTGCTGCTCGCGCCTTCGACCGGCGCCATGGCCGTGCACAAGCCTGTGCATCCGTATGTCTTCAACGTGCGCGCCACCTACCAGCGTGAAGCCGAGCACGTCACGCGCCACCTCGGCATGGGCGGGCTGGAGCGCGTGGGCATCTGCTACGTGGACGACCCTTTCGGGCAGGACGCGCTGCAAGGCGCGCTCAACGTCTTCAAGACGGCCGGCAAGCAGACCGCCTTCAACGAATCGCTCGACAAGTTCAAGCCCGACTACTCCAGGTGCGTGGCCAAGGCGCTGGAGACCAAGCCGCTGGGCGTGCTCATGATCAGCACGGCCGCGTCCGTCGCGACCGGCGTGAAGGCACTGCGCGCCGCAGGCTCCAAGGTGACGGTGGCCACGCTCTCCAACAACGCGGCCAAGGGCTTCATCGATGCGCTCGGCGAGCATGCCTCCGGCGTGATCGTGAGCCAGGTCTTCCCTTCGGAGCGGCGCCTCGCGTCGCCCATGATCGCGGAGGCGGCGCGCCTTGCACAGGCCAAGGGGATCAAGCAGCTCACGCCGGCGATGATCGAAGGCTATGCGGCCTCGAAGGTGCTCGTGACCGCGCTGCGCCGCGCCGCGAAGGACAAGGACGGCATCACGCGCGCCTCCATCAAGAAGGCCCTCGAATCCTTCAATCGGGTCGACATCGGCGGCGGCGTGGGGGGCACCGAGCTCACCTACACCGTCAACGACCACTCGGGCCTGGACTACGTGGACCTCTCCTACATCGGCGACGACGGCACGTTCCGCCGCTGAGGCTCGGCTGGGATCGGTTCTCCCGGCCACAGCGCGAGCGGCAGGTCTTCCACCACCTCCAGCCCACGCCTCAGCTCCCAGCTCGAATCGGTCCAGCCGATCCCGGGCCGCTCGCCCGCGCCGGGTGTCGCATCGGCTGCGCCCTTCGGTGCATTCGTCGTCATCGTCCCTGCTCCCTGTGGTTTGTAGGGGCCGCAGTGTGGTCGCGTGACGCGCGATGCGACATCCCACCGAAGGCTGCAAATCGCCGCCAGACGCCCCCTCTCGCGTCGCCCGCCGGCCGGGGGCCCGCCTTGGTGGGACAACCCGCCGGAGCGCTATGCGGGCATCACGCTGACGGAGACATCCATCTCCTGCGCGCCACCGCCGAGGATCACGCCGCGCAGCGGCACCACGTCGGCGAAGTCGGCGCCCCACGCGAGCGTGATGTAGCGGCGGTCGGCGCGCTGGCGGTTGGTCGGGTCGAACTCCACCCAGCCCATGGCCGGCGAATACGCGGCGATCCATGCATGCGACGCATCCACGCCCATGAGGCGCGGCTGGCCGGCAGGCGGGTCGGTGAGCAGGTAGCCGGACACGTAGCGCGCCGGCAGGCCGAGGCCGCGCAGGCAGGCGAGCATCAGGTGCGCGAAGTCCTGGCACACGCCGCGCTGCTGCTGCAGCACCTCGTCGACCGAGGTGCTCACCGTCGTGGCGCCGGGCTCGAATTCCAAGTCGGCATGGATGCGGTGCATCAGCTCCGTCACGGCTTCCAGCCAGTCGCGACCGGGCGCAAAGGACGGCAGCGCGTAGCGCCGCGCCGCCTCCGACAGCGGCAGGAGCGGCGTCGGTTCGGCCATGCGCGCCGGCATCAGCCCCTCGGGCTCGACCACGGCGCGCACCGCATCACGCACCGTGTCCCACGGGAAGGGCGCCGAAGCCTCGATGCGGGGCCGGTCGCCGACTTCCACGCTGCACTGCATGCGCACGCGCAGCATGCGGTGCGCGCCGTGCAGGCCGAAGTGCGTCACCAGGTTGCCGAAGCTGTCGGGCGCGACGCGGCGCTCGTCGGGCGGCGGGTCGATCTGGATCGAGCTCCAGTGCAGCGTCTGCCACGGCAGCGTGCGCGGCGTCAGGCGCGCGAGCTGCCACGACTGCGAGACTGGCGCTGCGTAGGCATAGCGCGTCTCGTGCTCCACCGTGTAGCGATCGCCCGTCATGCGACCAGCGAGAGCACGCTGCGCGAGGCCGCATGCGAGAAGAACTTGAGCGTGAGTTCGTCCGACACGGTGTGTGCGGCGCGCTGCAGCTGCGCAATGGCGTTCTCGAGCGCGGGGCTTTCGGGGTGCAGGTCTTCGGCTTGCAGCGCCAGCAGCGTGGCCTGCGCAGCGCCCAGCGTCTCGGCTGCGAAGCGCCCGTGCGTGCGCTCCAGCTTGGCGGCGTATTCCACCAGGCCCTTCGCGTGGAAAGCGAGCGATCGCGGGTTGGTGTCGTCGCGCACCAGCAGATCGAGCACCGGCAGCCACTCGGGCGCCACGAGGTAGCGCGAGCGGTAGGTCACGGTGGAGTCGGCCAGCTCCAGCAGCCAGTCCAGCCCGTCGGCGCGGCCCTCGTGGGTGGCCACCTGCAGCGTGGCGCAGAGGTTGGAGAGGCGCTCGATGCGCCGCCCCATCGACAGGAAGCGCCAGCCGGTGCCGCGCGTCATGCCGTCGAGCACGTAGCCCGAGAGCGTCATCATCGTCGTCACCGCGCGGTCGAGCCAGGCGAGCGCGAGCGGCAGCGAGCTGCCACGCTCGAACACCGGATCGCCGATCAGGCGGTTGAGCGTGCGCCAGTTGTCGGCCGACATGCGGTCGCGCAGGTTGAAGGCCACGCGCGAGAGCTGGCGCAGTTGCTGGCTCAGGCCGCCCTCGGGATGCGTGGCGGCGCGCAGCAGATCCAGCCGCGGGTTCTCGCCACCGGCCTCGATGAGCGCATGGCGGCGGGCCAGCGCGAGCACGGGCACCAGCCCATCGGAGCTGCCGTCCGCGTTGGCGTCGGTCGCGCCCAGCACGGCCGAGATCGCCACCCGCAGCAGGCGCGCCGCGGTGTCGCAGCGTTCGCCGTAGCGGCCGAACCAGAACAGGTTCTCGGCCGTGCGCGAGGGCACGTTGCCGCGCGAGGTGACGAGGTCCTGCGGCGTGACGGTGCTCGACAGCAGCGAGAACGACGCGTTCACCGGCCCGTCGGAGAGCACCCAGGTGTCCTTGGAACCGCCGCCGCGCTGCATGGCGATGACGCGCGAGCGGCTGTCGGCCGCCACGCGTGTCAGCCCGCCCGGCATCACGCGGTAGCCCTGGGGCGTCGCGACCGCGAAGACGCGCAGCCCGACCGTGCGCGCGCTCAGATGATCCGCGCCGTGCCCCTCGCCGCGCTCGAGCACCGGCGCTTGCGAGACGTGCACCCATTCCTGCGCCACGTAGCGCTGCGGCCGTGCGGCCACCCGCGCATGCAGTTCCGTGCGCTCCGCCTCGGAGAGGTCGGCGCCGAACACGGCCGGCTCGCGCGCCGAGCGCTCCAGCGGCTTGATGAGCACATGGTCGAGCCGCTGCCACGCGTCGTCGAACGCGGCCGGCTCACCCAGCCACCAGGTGGCCACCGAGGGCAGCCTGAGCGGCTCGCCCAGCAGCACCTCGCACAGGCGCGGCAGGTAGCCGGGCAGGCCGCCGGACTCGAGCACGCCCGAGCCCAGCGCGTTGGCGAGCATCACCGTGCCGCGGCGCGCGCAGTCGGTGAGGCCGGCCACGCCCAGCGCGGAGTCGGAGCGCAGCTCCAGCGGATCGCAGTAGTCGTCGTCCTGGCGGCGCAGCACGGCGTGCACGCGCTTCAGGCCCTCGACCGTCTTCATCCACACGCGGCCGTCGCGCACGGTGAGGTCGTTGCCCTCCACCAGTGCGAAGCCGAGGTAGCGCGCGAGCAGCGCATGCTCGAAGTAGGTCTCGTTGTAGGGCCCGGGCGTGAGCAGCACGATGAGCGGCGGCCCGTCGCCCCGCGGCGCCCAGCGCAGCAGCGACTCGCGCATCTGCGCGAAGAACGACGCCAGGTGCTGCACGTGCAGCGCGCGGAAGAGCTGCGGGAAGACGCGCGAGACCACGAGCCGGTTCTCGAGCGCGTAGCCCGCGCCCGAGGGCGCCTGCGTGCGGTCGCCCACCACCCACCAGCGCCCATCGGGCGAGCGCGCGAGGTCGGCCGCGTAATGGAAGAGGTGCACGCCGCCCGGCGGGCGGATGCCCTGCACCTGGTGCAGATAGCCGCTGTGGCCGAAGACCACCGACGGCGGGATGGCGCCGCTGGCCAGCAGCGTCTGCTCGCCGTAGAGATCGGCCAGCACCTGGTTGAGCAGCGACGCCCGCTGCGCGATGCCGGCCTCGATCTCCTCCCACTCGCGCGGCGAAACGAGCAGCGGCAGCGGATCGACCTCCCACGGTCGATCGGCGCCCTTGGGATCGGCGTAGACGTTGTAGGTGATGCCGTTCTCGCGGACCTGGCGTTCCATGAGCGCGAGCGTCTCGCCCACGCCCAGGCCCTCGCGTGCCGCGAGCGTGCGCAGGAAGGCATCCCAATGCGGTCGCGGCTCGCCGGGCGCAGCGAGCAGCTCGTCGTAGCGGCCTTCGGTGGCGGAGTAGGCGGAGAGGAGCCTCTTGAGCATGGAAACGGGAAACGTCGCGCAGGGACCGCGAACGAAGATGCGCGATTCTGCGGCCGTGGTGCAAGAACGATACCCGGGCTTTCGATGCTCGTCGCGACCACGGCCCGCTGCTACGCTGCGCCGCATGAAGATCCGCCCCCTCCTCCTCGCCTCGTCGCTCGGCCTTGCGTTGCTGATCGGCGCCTGCACTCACCCGGCCACGCAGACGGTCAGCGATGCGGCGGTCGCGCCGCTCAACGACCTCAACCTGGTGCAGGCGCCCATCCCGCCGCTGCTGGTGGCGGTGTCTGCACGGCCCTATGCGCCGCCGCTCGATGTGAGCTGCACCGCGCTCGCGGCCGAGATCAAGGCACTCGACGAGTTGCTCGGGGCCGACCTGGACACCCCGCCCACGCCCACCAACCCGAGCCTCATCGAGCGCGGCGTGACGCTCGCCGCCAACGAGGCCGTGGGCTCGCTGCGCGGCGCGGCCGAAGGCGTGGTGCCGTACCGCCGCTGGGTGCGCAAGCTGAGCGGCGCCGAGCGCTACTCGAAGGACGTGTCCGCGGCCATCGCCGCCGGCACCGTGCGCCGCGCCTACCTCAAGGGGCAGTTCACGGCGCGCAGCTGCTGAGGGGCCTCGCTTGGCTCAGGCCCGCCGCAGGTCGAGCGTGAACGGGAAGTCCGGGTTGCGTTCCTCGCGCGGCACCGTCATGCGCCCCGGCGTGTGGCCGATGCGGAAGAAGCGCGCGAGCCGCCGCGCCTCGGCCTCGTAGGCGTTGACCGGCGCGCTGGCGTAGTTGCGCCCGCCCGGGTGCGCCACGTGGTACTGGCAGCCGCCGAGCGAGCGGCTCATCCAGCTGTCCACGAGGTCGAGGGTGAGCGGTGCATGCACGCCGATGGTCGGGTGCAGCGCCGAAGGCGGGGCCCAGGCGCGGTAGCGCACCGCGGCCACGTATTCGCCCACCTTGCCGGTGGGCTGCAGCGGCACCGCGCGGCCGTTGCAGGTGAGCACGTGGCGGTCGCTGACCAGCCCTGTCGCCTTGACCTGCAGCCGCTCCACCGACGAATCGACGTAGCGCACCGTGCCGCCGATCGCCCCTTCCTCACCCATCACATGCCAGGGCTCGAGTGCCAGGCGCAGCTCCACGTCCACGCCCATGGCATTGAAGTCACCCAGCCGCGGGAAGCGGAAGTTGAAGTGCGGCGCGAACCACTCCGGCTTCATCGCGTAGCCGCAGGCATTGAGCTCCTCGACCACGTCGCACAGGTCCTGCCAGATGAAGTGCGGCAGCATGAACCGGTCGTGCAGCTCGGTGCCCCAGCGCTTGAGCCGCGGCGGCTGGTAGGGCTGCTGCCAGAAGCGGCTGATGAGCGTGCGCATCAGCAGCTGCTGCACGAGGCTCATGCGCGCATGCGGCGGCATCTCGAAGGCCCGCATCTCCAGCAGCCCGAGCCGCCCGGTGGGGCCGTCGGGCGAATAGAGCTTGTCGATGCAGAACTCGGCGCGGTGGGTGTTGCCCGTCACGTCGACCAGCAGGTTACGCATCAGCCGGTCGATGAGCCACGGCGGGCAGGCGGTCGGGCCCTCAGCGGCCTTGCGCTGCAGCTCGGCAAAGGCGATCTCGACCTCGTAGACCGAGTCGTTGCGTGCCTCGTCGATGCGTGGCGCCTGGCTGGTCGGGCCGATGAAGAGGCCGGAGAAGAGGTACGAGAGCGCCGGGTGGTTGTGCCAGTAGGCGACCATGCTCGCCAGCAGGTCGGGCCGGCGCAGGAAGGGTGAATCGGCCACCGTCGCGCCACCGAGCACGAAGTGGTTGCCACCGCCCGTGCCGGTGTGGCGGCCGTCGACCATGAACTTCTCGGTGGACAGGCGCGTCTCGTGCGCGGCCTGGTAGAGGTGCGTGGTCTGGTCGACCAGCTCGGCCCAGCTGTGCGCCGGGTGGATGTTGACCTCGATCACGCCGGGATCGGGTGTCACGCGCAGCACGGACAGGCGCGGGTCCTTGGGCGGCTCGTAGCCTTCGAGCACGACCGGGAGCTGCATGTCGGCCGCGGTCGCTTCGACGGCGGCGACGAGTTCGAGGTAGTCCTCGAGCGCCGAGGTCGGCGGCATGAAGACGTAGAGCCGGCCATGGCGCGGCTCGGCGCACATGGCGGTGCGGGTGATGTCGCCGGCGGACTGAAGACGGGTGGGGCGTTGGCTGGTGTCCACGCGGCCGCTGCCGTCGACCCCCTGCCCGCTCGGGTCGAGCCCGTCGACGCCCTGCGCCATGCCCCGCCCTTCGACGAGCTCAGGGCGAACGGTGGTGGCGGACAGCCCCGCCTCCACCCCCGGGCCGTCCGCAAACCGCAACCGCCGGTACGGCGGCAACGGCGGAAACGGCTGCGTCTGATCCGGCGCATGCACCCATGGGTAGTCGGTGGCCGACGCCCACGGCTGTGAATCGAGCGGCAGCCGGTAGCCCAGCGGCGAATCGCCGGGCACCAGGTAGCAGCGCTCGCTGCGCAGGAACCACCGCCCCGTCTGCCAGCGCGCGCCGGCGCCCGGGTTGCGCAGCACCGGGAAGACGTGGCCCACGACCTTGTCGAGCCCCTGCGTGAACACCCTGCGGATGCGGTCGCGCTCCAGCTCGTCGGCGAGCCGCGCATCGAACGGGTCGACGTTGGTGGGCAGCTTGCGCTCGCGCCAGAGGTAGTACCAGGCGTCTTCGTACGCCGGGAACACGTACTTCGGGTCGAGCCCCAGGCGCTGCGCCACGCCGGCCAGGAACGCCTGCGCCTTCGCCTCGGTGATGCCGTCGTCGTGGTGCTCGCTCGCGTACAGCTCGGGGTTGCTCCAGATCGGCTCGCGGTCCTTGCGCCAGTACAGGTTGAGCGACCAGCGCGGCAGCTGCTCGCCCGGGTACCACTTGCCCTGCCCGCAGTGCAGCAGGCCACCGTCGCCGTACTTGGCACGCAGCTTGTCCATCAGATCGGCGGCCAGCATGCGCTTGGTGGGGCCGAGCGCCTCGGTGTTCCACTCGGCGCCGTCGCGGTCGTCGACCGAGACGAAGGTGGGCTCGCCACCCTGCGTGAGGCGCACGTCGTGGCGGCGCAGGTCGGCGTCCACCGCGTGGCCGAGCGTGTCGATCTCGGCCCACTGCCCATCGGTGTAGGGCATGGTCACGCGCGGCGCTTCCCACACGCGCGTGACCTCCATGCGGTGCTCGAATTCGGTCTCGCATTCGTCGAGCGCGCCCGTCACGGGCGCGGCCGATAACGGGTCGGGCGAGCACGCGAGCGGGATGTGCCCTTCGCCGGCGAGCAGCCCCGAGGTCGGGTCCAGGCCGATCCAGCCGGCGCCGGGCAGGTAGACCTCGCACCAGGCATGCAGGTCGGTGAAGTCGACCTCGGTGCCGCTCGGGCCGTCGAGCGATTTCACGTCGGGCTTCAACTGGATCAGGTAGCCCGAGACGAAGCGCGCCGCCAGGCCGAGGTGGCGCAGCAGCTGCACCAGCAGCCACCCGCTGTCGCGGCAGGAGCCGCTCTTCGTCGCGAGCGTCTCCTCGGGCGTCTGCACGCCGGGCTCCATGCGGATCAGGTAGCCGATGTCCTGCTGCAAGCGCTGGTTGAGCTCGACGAGGAAGGCCGTCGTCTGCTTCTTCTCGCGGGGGATGGAGGCGAGGTATTCGGCGAGCAGCGGCGTGAGCTCGCCCTTGAGCCGATACGGCGCAAGTTCGTGCGCAAGCGAGGCGTCGTACTCGAACGGGAAGTGCTCGGCCGAGGGCTCCAGGAAGAAGTCGAACGGGTTGAGCACCGACATCTCGGCGACCAGGTCGACCTCGATGCGAAAGCTCGTCGTCTTGTCGGGAAAGACGAGGCGCGCCAGGTAGTTGTTCTGCGGGTCCTGCTGCCAGTTGATGAAGTGCGTGGCGGGCTCCACGCGCATCGAGTAGCTGAGGATGCGCGTGCGCGAGTGCGGCGCCGGGCGCAGCCGCACCACCTGCGGCCCCAGGTTCACCGGCCGGTCGTACCGGTAGTGGGTCACGTGGTTGAGCGCGACGTGGATGGACATTCAGGGCTCCAGGGCTTGGAACTGTTTCTGGGGTTTCGGGGCGGGCGCGGCGATCGGCGCCGGCGGCGATGCCGCGCCCGCCTCGCGGATGTCGATGCGCACGCGCATGGTCTCGTCGCCTCCGCCTTCGCGCACGCCGCGGATCGGTGAGCAGGCGGCGTAGTCGAGCCCGACGGCCAGGCGGACGTGGCGCTCGTCCATCAGGCAGCCGTGCGTGACGTCCACGCTCAGCCAGCGGCCGGCGTCGGGCTCCACGCACACGTCGACCCAGGCGTGGCTCGCAAGGTGCGGCGCCTCGGGCGCGTAGAAATAGCCGCTCACGTAGCGCGCCGGCACGTCGATCGCGCGGCAGGCGGCGATGCAGACGTGCGCATGGTCCTGGCACACGCCGCCGCCCAGGCCCCAGGCCTCTCGGGCGGAGGTCTGCACGTGGGTCGCACCGGGCTGGTAGCGCACCTGCCGCAGCACGGCGCGGGCGAGCGCCAGCACGCTGGCCTCGGTCACGCCCTCGCCGAGGTGCGTGCGCCCAAGCGCCAGGAGCCGATCGTCAGGCGTGGTGAGCGGCGTCGTGCGCAGGTAGAGCGCGGCAGGCGCAGCTTCGTCCACCAGCCACGGCGAGGCATGCGTCTCCACCGTGCCGGCCGCGCGCACCACGCTGCCGTAGCTGCGGCGCGCGAGGCTCCAGGTGTGGACAAGGTTGCCGTAGCCGTCACGCTGCGCATGCAGCGGGCCGGGGGCGGTGACGGTCCAGTCGAGCACCGTCTGGTGGGCGCTGCCCTGCGGCGTGAGGCACAGCGTCTGCAGGGCGTACTGCAGCGGGGCGCTGTAGTCGTAGTGGGTGACGTGTTGGATGCTGAGCTTCATCCAGCACGCCCCGGTTCAAGCGGCCACGGGGACGAGGAAGTCACGGCTGATGCCCACCCCCAGGGTGCCCACACGTTCGAGGAACTGGCTGAGGAACGCATGCAGGCCGGTGGCGAGGATCTCGTCGATGCGGCCGAAGCGCAGGTCGGCTTGCAGGCGGCCCGCGCGGCGCAGCGTTTCGTGCGACTGGTCGTTGGCCACGCGCTTGAGGTTGGCCACCACCTCGTCCATGCAGCAGGCGAGCGAGCGCGGCATGTCCGGCCGCAGGATGAGCAGCTCGGCCACCTTCTCCGGCCGGATCACGTTGCGATAGGCCTTGCGGTAGACCTCGAAGCCGGAGACCGAACGCAGGATCGCCGACCAGTGATAGAAGTCGTACTCCTGGTCGCGCGCCGCGGCACCGTTGCCGTTGCCGTTGGCGCCGTAGAACTCGCGCTCCACCGCGTGGAACTTCACGTCGAGCATGCGCGCGGTGTTGTCGGCGCGCTCCAGGAAGCTGCCGATGCGCAGGAAGTGGAAGGCCTCGTCCTGCAGCATGGTGCCCACCGTCACGCCGCGCGAGAGGTGCGAGCGGAACTTCACCCACTCGAAGGCTTCGCCCGGGTCGCGCTCGAAGGCCTTGCTGCGCAGCATGCGCTGGAACTCCAGCCAGGTCTGGTTCTGCGTCTCCCACACCTCGGTCGTGAGCGCACCCCGCACCGCCCGCGCGTTCTCGCGCGCGGCCAGCAGGCAGTTGTAGATGCTCGACGGGTTCTTCTCGTCGCCGACCATGTAGCGCATCACGTTGCCCGCGCTCACCTCGTCGTAGCGGGTGTGGAAATCGTGCGTGAGCTCCGAGATGCTGAGCAGCCCGCGCCAGCCGGACTCGGCCGCCGTGGCCGACTGCGGCAGCAGCGACGTCTGGTAGTTGACGTCGAGCATGCGGGCGGTGTTTTCGGCCCGCTCCATGTAGCGCGCCATCCAGAAGAGGTGGTCGGCAGTTCGAGAGAGCATCGCTTAACTCCGTTTGGCCGAAAACCCCGCCACGCGCTGATGCGCGTCGCGGTGTTGTGACTGCGTCGCAAGCCGCTGCGCGGCTTGACCGGCGCGCTCCATGTAGCGCGCCATCCAGAAGAGGTGATCGGCAGTTCTAGAGAGCA
>JBIQJS010000053.1:0-24341 GCA_044507405.1 Rubrivivax sp.
GCTACGGCGGCAACGCGCTGCTGGGCAAGAAGTGCTTCGCGCTGCGCATCGCCTCCACCATGGGCCGCGACCAGGGCTGGCTCGCCGAGCACATGCTCATCCTGGGCGTGACCAACCCGCAGGGCCAGAAGTACCACGTCGCGGCCGCCTTCCCGAGCGCCTGCGGCAAGACCAACTTCGCGATGCTGATCCCGCCGGCCGGCTTCGAAGGCTGGAAGGTCACCACCATCGGCGACGACATCGCCTGGGTGAAGCCGCAGGCCGACGGCAGCCTGCGCGCCATCAACCCGGAAGCCGGCTACTTCGGCGTGGCCCCGGGCACCAACTTCAAGACCAACCCGAACTGCATGGAGTCCCTCAAGCGGGACGTCATCTTCACCAACGTCGCCCTGACCGACGACGGTGACGTGTGGTGGGAAGGCATGGACGGCGAGCCGCCGGCCCACGCCATCGACTGGCAGGGCAATGACTGGACGCCCCAGATCGCCAAGGAGACCGGCGCCAAGGCCGCCCACCCGAACGCCCGCTTCACGGTGGCCGCCACCAACAACCCGGCGCTCGACCCCGAGTGGGACAACCCCGCCGGCGTGGCGATCGACGCCTTCATCTTCGGCGGCCGCCGCTCCACCACCGTGCCGCTGGTGACCGAGGCGCGCAACTGGGTCGAGGGCGTGTACATGGCCGCCACCATGGGCTCGGAGACCACCGCCGCCGCCGCCGGCCAGCAGGGCGTGGTGCGCCGCGACCCCTTCGCCATGCTGCCCTTCATGGGCTACAACATGAGCGACTACTTCCAGCACTGGCTCGACCTCGGTGCCAAGCTCGAAGCGCAAGGCGCCAAGCTGCCCAAGATCTTCTGCGTCAACTGGTTCCGCAAGGGCGCCGACGGCAAGTTCATCTGGCCGGGCTACGGCGAGAACATGCGCGTGCTGAAGTGGATGCTGGAGCGCGTGGAAGGCAAGGGCCAGGGTTCGGAAAACGTCTTCGGCGTGACCCCGCGCTACGAAGACCTGACCTGGACCGGCCTCGACTTCTCCAAGGCGCAGTTCGAGCAGGTCACGAGCATCGACAAGGCGGCCTGGCAGACCGAACTCGGCCTGCACGGCGAGCTGTTCCAGCAGCTGGCCTATCACCTCCCGACGGCGCTGACCGAGACCAAGGCCAAGATCGAGGCCCGTCTCGACGCCTGATGGCCCTGGGCGCCTTGCGCGCCCTGCCGCCTGCCTGCGCCGCCCGGTGCAGGCAACAAAAAAGCCCGCGGATGCGGGCTTCTTGCTTGATGCGCAGGGCGCAGGATCAGCGATACAGCGCTTCGTAGTGGTCGGCAGCGGCGTACAGCTCGCTGGCCATCCGATAGTCGGTGCGCTCGTAGCGGTGAGCCAGTGCTCGCACACGCGACACGTCGCGGCTGGGATAGCGGGGTGCCGGCGTGCCGGTCGGCAGCGCCTTCAGCACCGCGGCGAACCACTCGCCGAGGACGGCGGCCAGGCGCGGAGCGTTGCGGGTTTGCGGGATTTGAAGGCTGATGGTCGTGGCGGTCATGGTGTGCTCCTCCTTCGAAGCAACTTCTGCGTCTGACAATGAGATCGCATTGAGGTGAATCCTAGGGAAACTACCAATGTGCGTCCAATCAAGAATGTGAATTCGTGATATTCACGAATCGCATGTCAGTGCAAAATCGCTCGGACCATGAACTTCAAGACGCTGGACCTCAACCTGCTGCGCGTCTTCGACGCCGTCATGGCCGAGCGCAACCTGACCCGCGCCGCCACCCGCCTGTCCTTGACGCAGCCCGCCGTGAGCAACGCGCTGCGCCGTTTCCGGGAGGCCGTCGGCGAAGAGCTGCTGACCCGGGCGACCCACGGCGTGGTGCCCACGCCGTTTGCCGAAAGGCTCTGGCCGCAGGTGCGGACGGCGCTCGACCAGCTGCGCGCCGCGCTCGACCCGGGTGAGTTCGACCCGCACCGCGATGCCGTGAGCTTCCGCCTGGCGATGGCCGACGCCACGGCGGCCGTGCTGCTGCCGCCACTGATCGCGCACATCGAGGCCGAGCAGGCACTCGTCAACCTGCGTGTGCTGCCCCTCACCACGCGGGACCCGCGGCATCTGGTCGAACGCGGCGAGATCGACGTGGCGGTGGGCTATTTCCCGAATGCCATCGCCGACCTGGCGACCCACGGCGGCCTGAGCGCGTTGCGCCACCAGCGGCTCAACGAGAGCGAATACGTCTGCGTGATGCGCCGCGGCCATCCGCTGGCCGAGGAGGGCGCGCTGACGCTGGACGCCTACTGCCAGGCGCACCACCTGCTGGTGAGCTTCTCGGGCCGGCCGCACGGCTTCGTCGACCAGGCGCTGGCGGCGCTCAACCGCACGCGCCGCATCGTGCTCACCGTCAACCAGTTCTTCACGGCCGGGCGGGTGGTCGCGCGCAGTGACCTCCTGACGGTGCTGCCGGCATCCTTCGTGGTGGCGACGGGCTACGAGTCGCAGCTGGTGGAGCGCCCCTTGCCGCTGCCGATGGCGCGCATCCACGTGGAGGCGATGTGGCACATGCGCAATGACCGCGTCAGCGCCCACGCGTGGCTACGCGAGCGCCTGGTCGATGCCGCACGCTTCCGGCCTGCGCCGACAATGCCGCCTTCACCTGCTCCCGAGCCTGATTGATGTCCACCACCGCCGACCTGACCGATGCCGAGTTCGCCGAGCTCGACGAACTCCTCGCCGCCACGCCCGAGCCGCTGCAGCCGCTCGACGCGGTCATGCTCGATGGTTTCCTCTGCGGCGTGATCGTGCAGCCGGTGCTGCTGGAGATCGACGCCTGGCTGCCGCACGTCTTCGATTTCGAGGGCCAGCAATTGCCGGACGACGTCGATGCGCAGTGGCTCGCGCGCACCCGCAGGCTGATCGAGCGCCGGCATGCCGCGCTCAACCGCGCCATGGCCGAGGACGGCTGGTTCGACCCCTTCGTGCTCGAGTTCGACGAGGAGCATCCGCGAGAGCTGCCGCCGGAGGGCGAACCCGATCCGCTCGCCGGCCTGAGCGAGGTGTCGCAGGCGCTGATGCCGTGGGTCGCAGGCTTCCAGCATGCGGCGCTGTGTTTCCCCGACCTGTCCGAGACGCCCGACGATGCCGTGATGGCGGCGCTGGCGCGCCTGTACCGCCACCTGCCGGCCGAGACCGACGAGGAGAAGGAGGTCGTCGCCACGCTCGACCGCGAGCAGCCGCTGGCGACGCTCGACGATGCGATCGAGGAACTGGTGGTGACGGTCGCCGACCTCTACGACCTGACGACCGATGAGCGCTACAAGGTCGAGACGGTGCGCCGCGAGGCGCCCAAGGTCGGCCGCAACGACCCGTGCCCCTGCGGCAGCGGCAAGAAATTCAAGCAGTGCCACGGCGCGGGCTGAGCTAGCAGGCACCGCTGTCGTGCGACTGCAGCTGCTGTCCGACCTGCACCTGGAGACCGAGGCCTACGAGCCCGTGCCGGCTCCGGGCGCCGAGCTCCTCGTGCTGGGCGGCGACATCGACAGCACCTGGGACGGGCTGGCCCGCTTTCGCGGCTGGCCGGTGCCGGTGCTGATGGTGGCCGGCAACCACGAGTTCGACGGGCGCGACCTCGACGACACCTGGCCGCTGCTGCGCGAGCGCTGCACGTCGCTGGGCATCCGGTTGCTCGAACGCGAGAGCCATGTCGCCACCGGCGCCGACCGGCGTCGCATCCGCTTCGTCGCCACCGTGCGCTGGTGCGATTTCGACGTGTTCGGCGCAGCGCAGCGCGAGAAGGCGATGCGCGCCGGCAGCTATTTCATGCGCGTGATGCGCGCCACCCGCGGCGGCGTGCCCTTCGATGCGGCGCAGGTGCGCGAGGAGGCGCTCGCCTGCCGTGCATGGCTCGCGGCCGAGCTCTCGCGGACGGAGCCGGCGGTCGATGCGACGGTCGTGCTCACGCATTTCGCGCCCAGCCTGCGCAGCGCCGACCCGCGCTACGGCCACCAGGCCGGCACGGCCAGTTTCTGCAACGCCGATGACGACCTGCTGCCACGGGCCGACGTCTGGGTCCATGGCCATCTGCACTGCCGCCACGACTACCGCGTGACACACGCCGACGGCCGCAGCACCCGGGTCGTGTGTCACGCGCGGGGGCATCGCCACCGCGGCGAGGCCGAGGGCTACGACGACGGCTTCGTGCTCGAGGTCTGAGACGCGGCCGCGTCAGCGCTCGGGCCGGCGTGCGAGCCGCTGTCGCAAGCGCGGGTCATCTTCGGGACGGTGGGGCGCGGCGTGCGAGGGTGCGGCCTGCGCGGGCCCGAAGCTCGCGTCCAGCCCGAAGGCGGTGCCCATGTCGCCGGGGTCCGGCTCCGGCGGGGGCTCGATGCGGGGCGCGTGGCCCGGCCTCATCCAGCGGGGCAGCATGTTCATGTCGACCTCCCGTCATGTGTCGCTGGGGATCAGTGTCGGCCGCGCCGGGCCGTGCAATGGCCCGATATGCGGGGGCGCAGCGGTGCAATTGAGCGCCGGTTCTCCCTGCGCGACGCAGGGGCGTTGGCACGCAGGTCGCACGCAGGCGCGGCGATGCGATCACCATGCGCTCATCCGAGTCGCCCCGTCATGGAGGTCGTCATGAACCGGCTCCCGATCCGGGCCCTCACCTGGGCCACCGTGCTTGCCGCATTGCTGAGCGCGCTGCTCCTGGCAGCCGAAGACACCTCGCTGCCCGAACTTGCCCGCACCAGCGTGCCCGGCGCCCCGCTGCGCTGAGCGCACCCGGCGCATGCCGCCCGGGCGCAGGCGGCCGACAATCCCGCGCATGACCGCCACTGCATTTCTCCAGGGCTGGCTGATGACGGCGGGGTTGATCGTCGCCATCGGGGCCCAGAACGCGCTCGTGCTGCGCCAGGGCCTGCTGCGGTCCCACGTGGGCCCGGTGGTGGCGCTGTGCACTGCCTCCGACTGGCTGCTGATCCTGCTCGGCGTCTTCGGCCTCGGCAGCGCGATCCAGTCCTCGCCGGTGCTGCTGCAGGTGTTCCGCTATGGCGGCGCGGCTTTTCTCATGTTCTACGGCGCGCGCTCGGCCTGGCAGGCGTGGCGCGGCGAGGCGCAATGGTCGCAGGCAGGGACGGCCGGGCGGGGTCTTGCGGCCACGCTCGCCACCACGCTTGCGCTTACCTACCTCAACCCGCACGTCTATCTCGACACCGTGGTGCTCCTCGGGAGCGTGGGCGCGCAGCACGGGCCCGAGGGCCGCATCGCCTTCGCAGTCGGGGCGGGGCTGGCCTCGGCGATGTGGTTCACGACGCTCGGCTACGGTGCGGCGGCCGCCTCGCGCTGGCTGCGCCGGCCGCAGGTCTGGCGCGCGATCGATGCGGCGGTCGCGCTGGTGATGTTCACCGTGGCGCTGCAGCTGCTCACTTCCGGCGGGACGGCGGGATGAAGGTCGTCGTGCTCGGCGCCGGGATCCTGGGCGTCACGACCGCCTGGTACCTGCTCGAGCGCGGACACGAGGTGACCGTGGTCGATCGGCAACGCGATGCCGCGCTGGAGACGAGCCACGCCAACGGCGCGCAGATCTCGGTCAGCTACTGCGAGCCCTGGGCCGGCCCCGGCGTGCCGCTCAAGGTGCTGAAGTGGCTGGCGCGCGATGACGCGCCGCTGCTCTTTCGGCCGCGGCTCGATCCGCAGCAGTGGCGGTGGGGCCTGCGCTTCCTCGCCAACTGCAACGAGGTCGCCTTCGAGCGCAACGTGGCGCAGCTCGTGGCGCTCGGCCGCTACAGCCATGAGTCGCTCAAGGCGCTGGTGGCGCAGACCGGCATCGAGTACCACCGGCTGGAGCGCGGCATCCTGCATTTCTTCTGCGACGGGCACGATTTCGACAAGGCCACGACCGCGGCGCAGATCATGCGCCGCCACGGCGTCGAGCGCCGCGTGCTCACGCGCGAGGAGGTGCTGCAGGTCGAGCCGGCGCTCGCCGGCCATGCCCGCCACATCGTGGGCGGCACCTACACCGCGAGCGATGAATCGGGCGACGCCTTCCGCTTCATCCAGCAGCTCGCGCGGCGTTGTGCCGCCCGCGGCGCGCGCTTCCTCTACCAGCACGACGTGCGGCGATTCGAAGTGGCGCGGGGCGCGCTGCAGGCCGTGCACGTCGTCGATCGCGAGAGCGGTGCGCCGACCCGGTTGCAGGCGGACGCGTACGTCGCCGCGCTCGGCAGCCACACGGCGCCGCTGCTGCGCCCGCTCGGGGTGTCGCTCGCCATCTATCCCGCCAAGGGCTACTCCGCGACCATGCGGCTGCGCGAGCCCGCACGGGCGAGCGTCGTGAGCATGATCGACGACGCGCACAAGATCGCGGTCAGCCGCCTGGGTGACACCATCCGCGTGGCCGGCACCGCCGAGATGGCGGGCTACGACACCCGGCTCGACACCCCCACCGCCCGCGTGCGCTGTGACGGGCTCGTGCGGCGGTATGAAGAGCTCTTCCCCGGCGTGGCCGACACGAGCGAGCCCAACTTCTGGGCCGGCCTGCGACCGAGCACGCCGGACAACCTGCCCTACATCGGCCGCACGCCCGTCGATCGGCTGTGGGTGAACGCGGGCCACGGCACGCTGGGCTGGACGCACGGCGCAGGCTCCGGGCGCGCGCTGGCCGAGCTCATGAGCGGAGTGCGGCCCGAACTCGCGTTCCGCTTCTGCGGCCTGCCGGCCGAGGCGTGACCCGCAGCACGCGCGGCGAGGCTGGTTCGCGACGACGGTCAGCGCCTGCGCGGCGGCGGACCGCGCCGCGCGGGCCTGGAAGGCGGCTGCGCGTTCGACGCCGGACGGCCGATGTCGGCAAGCAGCAGCGTGGCGCGCACGAGTTCCTCGACCGCCGTGGCCAGGTCTTCGGGCGGCTCCAGCGTCTCGATCTCCGCCAGCAACTCGTCGGCGTCTTCCAGGTCGTCGGGGTCGAGATGGCGGTACAGCAAGGCGAGCGGCTCGGTGAGCGCCTGGGCGTCGCGGTCCATCAGGGCGGGGAAACATTCCATTGCCGTGGCGAAACCCGCCACCCACGGGTAGACGGCTTCGGGCGCGGCGGGCTCGTCGTCGTCTCCCTCCAGTTCGAAGACCCAGGGATCGAACCACTGCCGCCGCTCGATCGCCGCATCGAGCTCCGCGTGGCGGCGCTGTGCGAGCGCGTGCAGGCGCGTCGCCTCGAAGCCCGCGGGCAGGGCGCGAGCGTCGACGTCGGTGACGTGCGGCAGCCAGCGGCTCGCCGGCACCCGCACCGGCTGCACCAGCACGCCGCAGAGGTAGCCGTCGAGCATGCTCACGTCCAGCGGCTCCAGCGGGGCGGGCACGCGATCGAGCAGCGTCTGCAGTTCCTCGATCTCGCGTTCGCCGAGAGGCGCGGGCGCAGCAGGGGGCTTGGAGGGGCGGTGCGGTGCAGGCATGGCGCATTGTCGCGCTGCCCGATGACGCCTTGCGTCGGTGCAAGGTGCTGAGCGCATTGCGCATCCAGGCGCGTGGTGTCGCGATGGGCTTGCTACAAACCGTATCCATTCGTCCCTCGTATTGGGGATGGATGGCGCCAGAGTCGCACGACTACAGTGCCCCGGTGCTGTCACACGGTCTTCTGACCCAGGTACACGGTTCAAATCGACGGGAGCGAAGAAGAAGAACAACGCTCCGCGCCCACAACAAGAACATCCACAAGAAGCGAAAGAACTGCAACGGTCCCAACGACGTCCTCTTGAGGACTTGAACAGCCCACCCCTCACCGGGTGGGCTTTTTTTTGCCCGCGCGGGATGGCTGCTAGAGCGTGTCGATCGGAAAGCCGCCCGCCATCGCCTGCCGCAGATGCGCCACCAGCGCCTGCACGGCCTTCGGCGTCGTCGGGCTCCAGGGGTGCATGGCATAGATCGCATCGCCGAACATGCCCATCGGCTTCCACGCCGGCAGCACCACACGCAGGCGGCCGGCGCGCAAGGCGGCGGCGGCGCTGAAATCGGGCACGAGCGCGATGCCCAGGCCCGACAGCGCAGCGTCGCGCAGCACCTCGCTGTTGCCGGCACGCAGTGGCCCCTGCACCGGCACGTTGAGCCGCTCGGGCCCACCGCGCATCGGCCGCTCGAACTGCCACACCGCCGGCCCCGCGCGCAGGTAGGCAAGGCAGGCGTGCTGTGCCAGCTCGGCCGGATGTCCTGGCATGCCACGCCGCTTGAGGTAGGCGTTGCTCGCAACCAGCAGCGAGCGCGAGGCGCACAGCTTCCATGCCACATGGTTGTCGGGCGGTGCGCTGGTGTGGCGCACGGCCAGGTCGTAGCCCTCGTGGGCGAGCGTGGCCAGGCGGTCGGAGAGGTCGAGCTCGATGCGCACTTCCGGCCGCTCGCGCACGAAGGCCTCGATCTGCGGCGCGAGGTGCTGCCGGCCGAGCGCCACCGGCGCCGTCACCCGCACCAGGCCGCGTGGCTGCGCGGCGAGGTCGCGCGCCTCGCCCACGCTGCGCGCGATGAGCGCATAGCTTTCGGCCGTCTGCTCGGCCAGGCGCTGGCCCGCTTCCGTCAGGCGCACCGAGCGCGTCGTGCGCTGGACGAGCGTCTGCCCGATCGCGCGTTCGAGGTCGCTGATGCGCTGGCTCACCGCCGCCTTCGACAGGCCCAGGCGCTGTGCCACCTGCGTGTAGCTCGGGTTCTGCGCCAGCAGCACCAGGGTGTGGACCTGGGGCCAGAGCAGGTCGATGCGCGGTTCGGACGTCGCCATATTGTTCAGTCTATCGAACAATGTGGTCAGGGTGGACGCATAGCCAGGCGCGCGTCGGCTGCCTAGACTGGACGACTGCACGAGATCCAGGAGACGCGCATGAACGCCCCCGCTGCCTACACCTCCACGCAGGACGTGGCCCACGTCATCGGCGGCCAGTCCGTCGCCGGGGCGGGCCGCTCGCAACCCGTCTACAACCCCGCGAGCGGCCAGGTCGCGCGCCAGGTGAAGCTCGCCACGGCCGACGAGGTGGACGCCGCCGTCGCCGCTGCGCGGGCCGCCTTCCCGGCCTGGGCCGACACGCCGCCGATCCGGCGTGCGCGCGTGATGTTCAGGTTCCTCGAGCTCATGAACCAGCACCGCGACACGCTCGCCGCCATGATCACGGCCGAGCACGGCAAGGTGTACACCGATGCGCAGGGCGAGGTGAGCCGCGGCATCGACATCGTCGAGTTCGCCTGCGGCGTGCCGCAGCTGCTCAAGGGCGACTACACCGAGCAGGTCTCCACCGGCATCGACAACTGGACGCTGCGCCAGCCGCTGGGCGTGGTGGCGGGCATCACGCCGTTCAACTTCCCGTGCATGGTGCCGTGCTGGATGTTCCCGATCGCGATCGCCGCGGGCAACAGCTTCGTGCTCAAGCCGAGCGAACGCGACCCGTCGGCCTCGGTCTTCATGGCGCAGCTGCTGAAGGAAGCCGGCCTGCCCGATGGCGTCTTCAACGTCGTGCAGGGCGACAAGCTGGCGGTGGACACGCTGCTCGCGCACCCGGACGTGAAGGCGGTGAGCTTCGTCGGCTCCACGCCGATTGCCCAGTACATCTACGAGACCGGCGCGCACCACGGCAAGCGGGTGCAGGCGCTGGGCGGCGCGAAGAACCACATGGTGGTGATGCCCGACGCCGACCTGGAGCAGGCGGTCGATGCGCTCGTTGGCGCCGGCTACGGCTCGGCCGGGGAGCGCTGCATGGCGATCAGCGTGGCGGTGGCGGTGGGCGACGTGGCCGACCGGCTCGTGCCGGCGCTGGCCGAGCGCGCGAGGACGCTCAAGATCAAGAACGGCATGGCGCTCGACGCCGAGATGGGCCCCATCGTCACGCGCGAGGCGCGTGAGCGCATCGCCGGCTACATCGCCCACGGCGTGGACGAAGGCGCGCAGCTCGTGGTCGACGGCCGCAGCTGCACGGTGCCCGGCCATGAGGACGGGTTCTGGCTCGGCGGCACGCTCTTCGACCACGTGACGCCGCAGATGAGGATCTACCGCGAGGAGATCTTCGGGCCGGTGCTGTGCGTGGTGCGCGTGCCCGATTTCGCGGCCGCCGTGCAGCTCGTCAACGCGCATGAATACGGCAACGGCGTGGCCTGCTTCACGAGCGATGGCAACGTGGCGCGCGAATTCGCGCGCCGCATTGAGGTCGGCATGGTGGGCATCAACGTGCCGATCCCGGTGCCCATGGCCTGGCACGGCTTCGGCGGCTGGAAGAAGAGCCTCTTCGGCGACATGCACGCCTACGGCGAGGAAGGCGTGCGCTTCTACACCCGCCAGAAGAGCGTGATGCAGCGCTGGCCGGCGAGCATCGGCAAGGGCGCCGAGTTCGTGATGCCCACCGCCAAATGAACTGAGTCGCCGGGGCGCTCAGTAGGGGATGACCGTGTCTCCAGCCCCGGGCTCACAACCGTCCGCGATCGGCGCCCAGCCTTCGCGCACCACCATGTGCCGCTCGTTGTGGCAGAACTCCATGCGCCGCGCCTCGGGCACCTGCGCTCGCACGAAGGCTTCGATGGCCGCGGGCATGCTGATCCGCAGGCGCGCGGTGCGCAGATCTTCCGCCGGATGGTCGCCGCGATGCAGCCAGGGCACGAGCGCGATGCCGACGGTCATGACGAGCCGGTCGCCGATGTCGAAGACGGTGGGCGCGTAGCCCTGCGCCGCGAGCCACTGCTGCGCTTCGTGGCGTGAGCCCACGGACTCGCTCGCCCAGGCGGCGGCGAGCAGCTCGGCCACCCACTGGTTGCAGTTCTGGTAGCGCTCGCTCCAGGCGTGCGCATTCGCGCTGTAGGTGCCGGCGAGCAGGGCGAGCGCGCCGCGCCGGTCGAGCGCCGCGCGCTCCAGCCGGCGCGCGGCGTCTTGCGGTAGCAGCACGATCGAGATGTAGCCCTCGCGGGGGTTCTCGGTGCCGAGCAGGAAGCCCGAGATGCCCTGGTCGTAGAGACGCGGGCGACCCTCGTCGCAGGCGTAGTAGAGCTGGCGCACGGCCCACGGCGTGTCCGGGCTCGCGCGCAGGCTCACGCCCGCATGGGAGTAGCGGTGGCCGAAGCGGGCCAGGTCCAGGCCCGAGCGCGACATCAGCGCCACGCCGCCTGCGGCATGGCGCTCCAGCGCCGTCTTGATGACGCCACCCAGGCGGAAGAGGCGGTCCTTCTGCGCCGCGTCGAGCACCAGCGGCGCGTCGCAGTAACGCTGGCTGGCCGCCTGCGCGCCGACGGCCGCGGCCAGGGCGAGCCCGAGCAGCAGTGCGGCCCGGGCGAGCGCGCGTGGGATCAAAGCGTGACGGGGTTGGACTGCAGCTCGCGGTACCAGTCGTCGTGCAGGACCAGGAAGAAGGCGCGGCCGGTGTCGGCCCTGGCGAACTCCACGCCGTAAGGCCGCGGGCGCGCGGCGATCACGTGACCCGGCTCGACCGGGCTTTGGGCGACCACCTGGGCCGGCACGTAGAGCACGAAGCCGTCACGGCCGGCATCGGCGGCCAGCGGCTGCAGCTTCAGGCGCAGCGTGCCCGGGCGCTCGGCCACTTCGGCGACCTCGACCACCTTGTAGTCGCCGGCAGCGGTCTTGTCGCCCTTGGAGGAGGCGTCGCTCGAGGTCTCGAACGAGGTGGAGACGCTGCCGACCGAGGCCGAGACGCCTTCCGAGGCGGAGGATGCGGCGGTCGAGCTGGCGAGCGCCGGGCCCGCGGCGCCACCGAGCGCGAGCACGAGGGAGAGGAACGAGGGGGTCAGGGCGGGCTTCATCGATGCGGCTCCAGAAAACAGTCGAGGCAGGGATGGCGCAGCATAGTTCAGCTGCGCCGCCTGCCTCCGTGTGATCCGTGGCGCAAGCCCGGGCATGAGCCTCGTTGCACGGTGTTTCTCAACCGTGCCCGAGGCGCAGCGCGCTCAGTCGCCCTTGAAGCCGCTTTGCTTGACGATCGCCGCCCAGCGCGGGAATTCCGACTTGACCATCTTGTCGGCCTCGGCGCGCGGGGTGCCGGTGACGGTGAAGCCGGCTTCGGTCAGCTTCTGCCGGACCTCGGCCGATTGCGCGGCGGCCACGGCCTGCTTGCTCAGCGTCTCGAGGATGGCGGCCGGCGTGTTGGCGGGCGCGAAGACCGCGAACCAGGCCGAGAAGTCGACCTTGGGCATGCCGGCTTCGGTGAAGGTGGGCACGTCCGGCAGCAGCGGCGAGCGGCTCTTGGCCGTGGTGGCGAGCGCGCGCATCTTGCCGCCCTTGATCTGGGCCGCGCCGAGCGCGGTCGAGACGAAGGCGCCTTCGACCTGGCCCGAGACGATGGCGGTGATCGCATCACCCGTGGCGCGGTAGTGGATGGGCTCGACCTTGAAGCCGCCTTGCTCGGCCAGCATCTCGCCGCCGAAGTGGCCCGGCGTGCCGGCGCCGAAGGTGGCGAAGTTGACGCTGTCCTTGCTGGCCTTGCCGGCCTTCACGAAGTCGGCCACCGTCTTGTGCGGCGACTGCACCGGCACGACGAGGAGGAAGTCCGAGCGGGCGACTTCGGCGACCACGGCGAGCTCCTTCGCGGGGTCGTAGGGCAGCCGGCTGAAGGCGGGCGGTGCGATGGCGATCGAGCCCACTTCGCCCACCAGCAGCGTGTAGCCGTCCGGCTGCGCCTTGGCGACGGCCTGCGTGGCGATCTGGCCGCCGGCGCCGGCGCGGTTGTCGACCACGACGGATTGCTTGAGGCCGGCTTCGAGCTGCTGGCCGACGAGGCGGGTGAGGATGTCGGGGCCGGTGCCGGGGGGGAAGCCCACGATCAGCTTCACGGGCCGGTCGGGGTAGCTCTGCGCAGCGGCGACGGTCGGCAGGGCCAGCGCGCTCACGGCGAGCGAGAGGCTGGTGGCGGTGATCAGGGCGCGGCGGGTGGTGGTCATGTTGAGGTCTCCTTCGGCGCGGAGTGTCGGTCCAAATCGGCCCGCTGCTGTCATCCGTGAGGACGACAGCGTGACGTGCTCCACGTCATCCTCTGGGATGACCTCGGCACGCCTGCGCGCCGGCGTATCGTTGCGCGATCTACGTTACACCGACCCTCGTTGCCATGACCCAGATCGCGCCTCCGCCCGCCCTCATCCCCATGTGCCAGGTCCGCTGCGAGGTCGACAGGCTCGTGACGCTCGGCGGCGGCCCCTACGGCGAGCGCCGCTACATCCCGCTCAAGGGCGGCACCGTGCAAGGCCCCGAGCTCAACGGCAGCCTCGTCGACGGCGGGGTGGACTGGCAGGTCAACCGTGCCGACGGCGTGCTCGACATCTCGGCCCACTACGTGATCCGCGCCGAGGACGGCGCGCTGATCGAGGTCACGAGCAACGGCATGCGCCATGCCGAGCCGCCGGTGATGGAACGCCTGGCGCGCGGCGAATCGGTGGACCCGAGGGAGTATTTCTTTCGCACGCTGATCCGTTTCCAGACCGGCGCACCGGCCTGGCTGCACCTCAACAAGGTGATGGCGATCGCCTCCGGCCGCCGCGAGGCGCGGCTCGTGGTGCTGGACTACTACCGCATCACCTGACCGCGTGCCGCCACCGAACGGCGGTGGCGGCGCGCACCCTCAGAGTTTTTCCGTCTCGCCGCTCTTGGGCTGCCATTTCATCAGCCGCCGCTCCACCTGCGCCACCAGCGCGTCGAGCGCCAGCGCGAAGGCGGTGAGCACGAGGATGCCCGCCATCACGGTGTTGATGTCGAAGGCGCCCTCGGCCTGCAGGATGAGGTAGCCCACGCCGCGCGCCGAGCCGAGGTATTCGCCCACCACCGCGCCCACGAAGGCCAGGCCCACGCTCGTGTGCAGCGAGCTGAAGACCCAGCTCATGGCGCTTGGCAGGTACACGTGCCGCAGCAGCTGCGCGCGGCTCGCGCCCAGCATGCGCACGTTGGCGAGCACCACCGGGCTCACCTCCTTCACGCCCTGGTAGACGTTGAAGAAGACGATGAAGAAGACGAGCGTGACCCCGAGCGCCACCTTGCTCGCCACGCCCAGCCCGAACCACACCGCGAAGATGGGCGCGAGGATCACCCGCGGCATGGAGTTCGCTGCCTTGATGTAGGGGTCGCAGATCGCCGCGGCGAGCGGGCTGAGTGCGAGCCACATGCCGCAGGCCAGGCCCAGCACCGTGCCGATGCCGAAGGCGAGCACGGTCTCGAGCAGCGTCACGGCCAGGTGCTCGTAGATGTCGGCGCGCGTCACGAACCAGGCCCAGATGCGGCCGAGGATCTCGACCGGCTCGCCGAAGAAGAAGGCCGCCTGGCGGTCGTTCTCGAAGACGAAGGGCGGCACGAGGCCCGGCTTGGTGAGCACGTGCCAGACGACGAAGACGGCCACCAGCAACGCGAGCTGGGCCAGGCGCAGGACGAGCTTGTTCTTCATTATCATGCGGCGAGTTGCTGCCGGTAGCCCTTGAGCACCTCGTCGCGCAGCACCGCCCAGATGGCCTGGTGCAACTCCACGAAGCGCGGCGTCACGCGCACCTCGGCCACGTCGCGCGGGCGTGGCAGGTCGATGTGGAATTCGCCGATGGGGCGCGCGGCCGGGCCGGCGCTCAGCACCACCACGCGGTCGCTCATGGCGATGGCTTCGTCGAGGTCGTGGGTGATGAAGAGCACGGCCTTCTTCTGGCTGTGTTCGCCCTCCGAGGGGGCCGCCGCCGGGCTCGGGGCGGCCGGGCGCCCGTCGTCGTTCGCCCACAGCGCCAGCACCTCGTTTTCCATCAGCTGGCGCGTCTGGATGTCGAGCGCGGAGAAGGGCTCGTCCATGAGGATGATGTCGGGGTCGAGCACCAGCGTCTGCGCGAGGCTCACGCGCTTCCTCATGCCGCCCGAGAGCTGGTGCGGGTAGCGGTCGCCGAAGCCGCCCAGGCCCACGCGCCGGAGCCACTCGTCGGCCTGCGCCGCGGCGTCGGGCACGCCGCGGAATTCGAGCCCGGCCATCACGTTGGCGCGCGCGGTGCGCCAGGGCATGAGCGATTCGGTCTGGAACATGTAGCCGGCGCGGCGGTTGAGCCCCGCGAGCGGCTCGCCGAACACGCGCACCGTGCCGCGGCTGGGCGCGAGCAGGCCGGCCGCCACGTTGAGCAGGGTGCTCTTGCCGCAGCCGGTCGGCCCGACGACCGAGACGAACTCGCCGGCGCCGACGGCCAGCGATACCTCGTCCACGGCGGTGTAGCGCTGCGAGGGGTCGTCGCGCGAGACGAAGGTGCAGCGCACCGCGTCGAGTTGCAGGGCAGGGGTCATCGTTCAGGCCAAACGGGTGTCATGACACAGGGGTGAACACCGGAAGCTTCAGGTCGTAGGCGATCGCGGCCAGCCGCGTGCCCGCCACCGTCACGAAACCGGCGGCGAAGGCCCACGCGGTGGGCGCCTGCGCGGCGCGGCGCACGAGCAGGTAGACGAGGATGCCGAGGATGGCCGCCGAGGCGTAGATCTCCTGGCGCAGGATGAGCGGCACCTTGGCGCAGAGCACGTCGCGCAGCACGCCGCCGCCCGAGCCGGTGAGCGTGCCCATGAGGACGATCACGAGCACGCGGCAGCCGGCCTTCTCGGCGACCTGCGCGCCCGAGATCGCGAACACCGCCAGGCCGATCGCGTCGGCGATGAGCAGGGCGTCGGTGGGCGCCGGCAGCACATGCACCCACAGCAGCGTGGCCGCAGTCGCCGCGAGGATGGTGTAGACCGGCCCGCTGTCGTGCATCCAGAAGATCGGGTGCCGCGCGAGCAGCACGTCGCGCAGCGTGCCGCCGCCGATGGCCGTGATCGAGGCCAGCACGATCACGCCGAGCAGGTCGAGTTGCGTGGCGACGCCCGCCAGCGCGCCGCTGGCCGCGAAGACGGCGACGCCGAAGAGGTCGAGCACATAGAGCAGCAAGGGTGTGCGTCCTCAGCCTCGCGGGTACTTCGCGTTCGCCTTCTTCACGAACTCGTTGGTGTAGACCGCGGCGAGGTCGAACTTCACGCCCTTCAGCCCCTCGTCGATGCTCTGCAGCGCGCGCTGCGCGGTGGCCGCACCCGCTTCGGGGATGCTGCCGTCGGGCGAGAGGGCACCCTTGCTCGCGAGGAAGGCGTCGATGTAGACGGCGCGGTCGCCGAGGAGGTAGCTCTCGGGCACGGCCTTCACGATCTCGCTCGGGCCGGCGGCCTGGATCCACTTGTTGGCGCGCACGATGGCGTTGGCGAGCGCCTGCACGGTGCCGGGATGCCGGTCGATGAAGGTCTGCGGCGCGTAGAGGCAGCCGGCCGGCATCGGGCCGCCGAAGACACGGTCGGCCTCGGCGACGACGCGCGTGTCCGAGACGATCTTCAGGTCGCCACTGCGCTGCAGCAGCGTGACCACCGGGTCGAGGTTGGAGATGGCGTCGATCTGGCCGGCGCGCATCGCGGCCACGGCGCCGTTGCCCGCACCCACGCCGATGATGGAGACGTCGCTCGGCTTCAGGCCGGCCTTGGCGAGCACGAAGTTCACCATCACGTTGGTGCTGGAGCCGGGCGCCGTGACGCCGATCTTCCTGCCCTTGAGGTCGGCCACGGTCTTGAAATCGGGCAGGGTCTTGGGGTTCACGCCGAGCACGATCTGCGGCGCGCGGCCCTGCAGCGCGAAGGCACGCAGCCGCTGGCCCTTGGCCTGCATGTTGAGCGTGTGCTCGAAGGCGCCCGAGACCACGTCGGCGCTGCCGCCGATCACGGCCTGCAGCGCACGCGAGCCGCCGGCGAAATCGACGATGTTGACGTCGAGCCCCTCGGCCTTGAAGTAGCCCAGGCTCTCGGCGATGGTGAGGGGCAGGTAGTACAGGAGGTTCTTGCCGCCCACGGCGAGGGTGAGCTTCGGCTTCTCCACGGCCTGGGCCCAGGCAAGGGTGGGGGCGGCGAGAGCGGCGAGGGTGAAGGTGCGGCGCTGCATGCGGGTCTCCGGGGGTCGTGGCGCGGGGACTTTACGCCCGAGGCGGCGAGGGGGCATCCGTAGAATCGTCCACGATGAGAGCTACCCCCTGGCGCCTTGCGGCGCCGCTGCTCGCCGGCCTCGCCGCGCTGTGGCCGCCGGCACACGCGCAGGTGCCGCCACCGGCGGCCGTGCCCCCTGCCGTGGCGGCGTCGGCCCCGGTGTCGCTCTCGGCCCGCAAGGTGTACGAGCAGGCGCGCTCGCAGCTCGTGCAGATCCGCACCGTGCTCAAGGGCCAGGCGAGCCAGACCTCGGTGGGCTCGGGCTTCATCGTCACGCGCGAAGGCCATCTCATCACCAACTTCCACGTGGTGAGCCAGGCCGCGCTGCGCCCCGAGCGTCACGACCTCGTGCTCGTCACGGCCGATGGCCGCGAGGCGCCGGTGCAGATCCTCATGCTCGACGTGCTGCACGACCTGGCGCTGCTGAAGGTGAACGACCCCAAGGTGAGCCAGTACGACGCGCTCGCCTTCCGCCCCGAGGGCGACCGGCTGGCGCAGGGCGAGCGGATGTACTCGCTCGGCAACCCGCTCGACGTGGGCTTCGCCGTCATCGAGGGCAACTACAACGGCCTGGTGGAGCGCAGCTTCTATCCGCAGATCTTCTTTGCCGGCTCGCTGAGCGCGGGCATGAGCGGCGGCCCCGCGCTCGACCAGGCCGGCCGCGTGATCGGCGTCAACGTGGCGCGGCGGGTGGATGGCGAGCAGGTGAGCTTTCTCGTGCCGGCTTCGTTTGCGAGCGCACTGCTGGCACGCGGTCGCGATGCCGCGCCGCTCGCCGGCCATGCCTGGCCCATCGTGAGCACGCAGCTCATGGCGCACCAGGAGGCGCTCACCGAGCGCTTCATCGAGCAGGGCTGGAAGGCCGGCACGCACCCGCGCTACACCGTGCCCGTGCCGCGCGACCGCTTCATGCGCTGCTGGGGCAGCAGCGAGCCGTCGCGCACCGGCGGGCTCGATTTCGAGCGCTCCGACTGCGTGATGGACACGCGCATCTTCGTCGGCGAGTTCAACACCGGCACGCTGGCCACACGGCACGAGGCCTACGACGGGCGCAAGCTCGGCACGCTGCGCTTCGCCGCGCAGTACTCGGCGAGCTTTCGCAACGAGAGCTTCCTCCGCCTGGGCCCGCGCCACCAGACCAAGCCGCAGTGCCACGAGAGCTACCTCGACCGCCACGGCCTGGTGCTGCGCGCGGTGGTCTGCCTGCGCGCCTACAAGAAGCTGCCCAAGCTGTACGACCTGGCCGTGCTCGTGACCACGCTCGACGAGCCGCAGTCGGGCGTGCAGGGCCGCTTCGACGTGCATGGCGTGAGCTACCCCAACGCGATGAAGCTCGCGCGCCACTACCTCGAGGCCTACGCATGGGTGGAGTGACCGTGCTCGCCCTGATCGAGGTGCTCGACCGGGACGGCAGCGTGCGCCATGCCGTGCCGGTGCACGCCTGGCCGCTGCGTGTGGGCCGCGCGCTCGACAACGACCTGGTGCTCGACGACACCCACACCGCAGGGCATCACTTCAGCATCGCGCCGGGCGAGGAGGGGCGGCTGTGGCTCACCGTGGGCGAGAGCCTGAACGGCGTGCTCGCCGACGGCCAGCCGCTGCGCGCCGGCGACGGCTGGGCCGTGCCCGACGGCCCGCACGAGGCGCCGGTGCAGCTCACCGCCGGCCGCACGCAGCTGCGCCTGCGGCTGGCGAGCCACGCGCTTGCGCCCGAACGCAAGCTCGTCGCCTCGCCGGTGGTGCGCCAGGGCGTGCCGCAGCTGCTGCTGCTCACGCTGGCGGTGGCCGGCGTGCTCGCCTTCGACACCTGGCTCGAAAACGACCCCGGCCTGCTCGCGCGCGCCATGGGCTCGATGGCGGTCTCGGCGGTGTCGTTCGGCCTGGGCTGGGCGGGCCTGTGGACGCTGCTGTCCAAGGTCTTCACGCGCCAGGGCCATTTCAGCTGGCACCTGCGGGTGATGCTGGTGGCGGTGCTGGCCTGGCAGGCCATGCTCGCCGGCACCGCGCTCCTGGCCTTCGCCTTCTCGTGGCCCTGGCTCACCGACTTCAATTTCGTGCCCGGCTTCGCGATCGGCGGCGTGATGCTCTACCACCACCTGCAGGCGGTGGAGCCGCACCACCGCGTGCGCACGCTGAGCTTTGCCTGGGGCAGCGCGCTCGCCGGCATCGCCCTCAGCATCTGGTTCAACCTGCAGGCGACCGACCGGCCCGGCAGCGAGCTCTACATGACCCACCTCTTCCCGCCCGCCTTGCGCGTGGCCAGGCCGGTGGACGTGGAGCGCTACATGCAGGGCCTGATGCCGCTGCAGGAGCGGCTCGACGAGAAAGCGGAGGAAGACGATGACCACGAATGATGTGCAAGGGACCGTGCTCGTGACCGGCGGCAGCCGCGGCATCGGCGCGGCCACCGCGCGCCTGTGCGCCGAGCGCGGCTGGGCGGTGGCAGTGAACTACACGCGCGATGCCGCCGCGGCCGATGCCGTGGTGCAGGCCATCCGCGCGGGCGGCGGGCAGGCGCTGGCGGTGCAGGCCGACGTGGCCGACGAGGCGCAGGTGCTCGCGATGTATGCGCGGATCGACGCCGAGCTGCCGCCCCTGCGGGGCCTCGCCAACAACGCCGGCATCGTGGACACCACCCAGCGCTTCGACGAGATGACGCTCGCGCGCTGGCGGCGCATGTTCGAGATCAACGTCTACGGCAGCTTCCTCTGCGCCCGCGAGGCGATCCGCCGCATGTCCACCCGCCACGGCGGGCGGGGCGGCAGCATCGTCAACGTCTCCTCGGTGGCCTCGCGCGGCGGTGGCGCGAACCAGTACGTGGATTACGCCGCGAGCAAGGGCGCGATCGACACGCTGACCATTGGCCTCGCCAAGGAGCTCGCGGCCGAAGGCGTGCGCGTGAACGCGGTGCGCCCCGGCATCACCGACACCGAGATCCATGCCAGCGGGGGCCAGCCCGGCCGGCAGTGGACGCTCGCGCCGCAGATCCCGATGCAGCGGCCCGGCACGCCGGAGGAGATCGCCCATGCCATCGTGTGGCTGCTGTCCGACGAGGCGAGCTACGCCACGGGTGCGTTCCTCGACGTGACCGGCGGGCGCTGAGCACCTCGATCGCTCAGCGCCGCTCCACGACCACCGGCACCAGCTGCAGCGCCTCGCGCACGCGCGCGGCGGCCTCCTGCGCTTCGCCGCGCGTCGGGTAGGGCCCGGCCTGCAGGCGGTAGAGCTGCGGGTCGCGGAAGATCGCGAGCTGCGGCGCGAGCCAGTCCAGCTCCTGCGAGACCTTGCGCTGGAAGTCCTCGGCGCCGCTGCGCTGGCGGTAGGCGCCCAGCTGCACCCAGTAGCCCTCGCCGGCGGGCGTGGCGGCTTCCTCGGTGGGGGGCGCGAGCGCCTCGGTCTTGGCCGCCACCTCGGCGATTGCTTCCTCGCTCGGCGGCGGTGCGCGCTTGCCGTCGCGCTGCCAGCTGCCGTTGCGGATCTCCTCGAAGGTGATGCGCTCCACCTCCACGCGGCCCACGCCCTTGAGCAGGTCGAGCTTGAGCGCCGCGGTGTAGCTCAGGTCGATGATGCGGCCCTTGTGGAAGGGGCCGCGGTCGTTCACGCGCACGATGATCTCGCGGCCGTTGGCGGGGTTGCGCACCCGCGCGTAGCTCGGCAGCGGCATCGTCTTGTGGGCCGCCGTCATCGCGTACATGTTGTAGACCTCGCCGCTGGCGGTCTTGCGTCCGTGGAACTTCTTGCCGTACCAGGAGGCGATGCCCTTTTCCGACATCGGCTGGTCGGTGCTCACCGGCTTGTATGCGCGGCCCAGCACCTCGTAGGGCTTGTTGGGGCCGCCCGCGCGGATGGGCTCCACGCGCGGCGTGGCATCGGGCACCTGCTCCAGCCCCTTGGGCGGGCGCGCCTCGGGGCCGTCGCGCTGGGGGGTCGTGGAGCACGCTGCCAGCAGCAGCGCGCAGGCGAGGGGGCCGTATCGCAGCAGGTAGCGGGTCATGGGGCGCGATCTTCCCAGAAGGAGGCGCCCACGCCCATCAGGCCGCCGGATCTCCCAGCCATTCGGTGAAGGCTTGCACAACCTCCAGCGGCTGCTCCATCGTGCTCATGTGGCCGCAGCGCTCGATCACCACCAGCCGCGAGCCGGCGATGCGCGAGTGCATGAATTCATGGCGTGCCGGCGGGCTCCAGCTGTCGTCGCGCCCGCACACCAGCAGCGTCGGGCAGGTGATGCCGGGCAGCAGCGGCTCCACGTCCGGCCGGGCGAGCAGGGCCTCGATCTGCGCGGCGTAGTGGTCGGGCGTCTTGCGGGCGAGCATCTCGACGATGCGCTCGAAGAGCGGCGTCTCGCGCTGGCTCGGGTGCACCATGCCCACGGCCCAGAGCCGCGCCATCGCGGCCATGCCGTCGCGCCGTGCCGTGGCGAGCAGGGTCATGCGGCCCTCGCGCTCGGTGGCGCCGGCCTCGCCCGCGGGCAGCGGGTGGTACGAGGTGTCGAGCAGGGCGAGGCGTGCGATGCGCTCGGGCGCGAGCCGCCACATCTCGAAGGCCACACGTCCGCCCATGGAGTGCCCGGCGACCGCCAGCGGCCCGGCGGGTGCGGTGGCGAGCGCATGCTCGGCCATGGCCTGCAGGGAATTGCAAAGGCCGTAGTCGACCACCGTGCAGTCGGCGCGGTCCGAGAGCGCGTCGATCTGCGGTTGCCACACGGCGCGGTCGCACAGCAGGCCGGGCAGCAGGAGCAGCTGCGGCCGCACGCTCAGAACTCCTCGGTGTCCACGCCCGCCTGCGCGGCGGCGTCGTAGCGCGGGCCGCTCACGGTGCGCTGGTTGATCAGCGTGTCGAGCTGCTGCAGCGTGGCGGCATCGAGAGACACGCTCGCTGCGCCCAGGTCGTCTTCGAGGTGGGCGATGCGGCGCGTGCCGGGGATGGGGATGATGTGCGGCGCCTGGTGCAGCAGCCACGCGAGCGCGAGCTGCGAAGGCGTGCAGCCGCACTGCTGGGCGATGGCGACAAAACCGTCGAGCAGCTTCAGGTTCGCCGCGTAGTGCTCGGGCGTGAAGCGCGGCATGGCCTTGCGGATGTCGCCCGGCACGAGCGTGGTGACGTCGCGCAGCGCGCCGGTCAGGAAGCCGCGCGCGAGCGGGCTGAAAGCCACGAAGGCGGCGCCGATCTCGCGGCAGGCCTCGAGCACGGCGATCTCGGGGTTGCGCGTCCAGAGCGAGTACTCCGTCTGCACCGCGGTGATGGGGTGCACGGCATGCGCGCGGCGGATCGTCTCGGCCGACACCTCGGACAGCCCGATGGTGCGCACCTTGCCCTCGCGCACCAGGTCGGCGAGCGCGCCCACGCTGTCCTCGATGGGCACGGTCTTGTCCCAGCGGTGCAGGTAGTAGAGGTCGATGACCTCGGTGCGCAGTCGCTTCAGGCTTTGCTCGCAGCTCCACTTGAGCGTCTCGGGCCGGCCATCGACGACGCGCTTGCCGTCCACGCCGTGCAGGCCGCCCTTGCTCGCGAGCGTGAACTTCGCGCGGTGCGGCGCGAGCACCTCGCCGACCAGTGTCTCGTTGGCGCCGAAGCCGTAGAGCGCGGCGGTGTCGAAGAGCGTGACGCCGAGGTCGAGTGCACGCAGCAGCAGCGCCTCGGCCTCGGCTTTCGAGGGCGGCGTGCCGTAGGCGTGGCTCAGGTTCATGCAGCCCAGCCCCAGGGCCGAGACCTGGAAGGGGCCGAGCGTGCGTGGCGGCAGGGCGGTGCTCACGCCAGTTGCCGCTCCAGGTCGTGCAGCACGCGGTAGCAGGGCAGCACCTGGGCCACGCTCGCATTGGGCTCGCGGCCCTCGCGGATGGCGGCGAAGAACTCGCGGTCCTGCAGCTCGATGCCGTTCATCGACACATCGAGCTTGGAAACGTCCACCGGCGTTTCCTTGCCGTCCTTGGACGACTGCACCAGGTCGTCGTAGCGCGCGATGTAGGTGCCGTGGTCGCCGATGTAGCGGAAGAAGGTGCCCAGCGGCCCCTCGTTGTTGAAGCTGAGCGAGAGCGTGCAGATGGCGCCGTTGGCGGCCTGGAGCTGGATGGACATGTCCATCGCGATGCCCAGCGTCGGGTGGATGGGGCCCTGGATGGCGTTGGCCTTCACGATGGGCGAGCCGGTCTGGTAGGCGAAGAGGTCCACCGTGTGCGCGGCGTGGTGCCACAGCAGGTGGTCCGTCCACGAGCGCGGCTGGCCCAGCGCATTCATGTTGGTGCGGCGGAAGAAATAGGTCTGCACATCCATCTGCTGGATGTGGTACTCGCCGGCCTGGATCTTCTTGTGCAGGAACTGGTGGCTGGGGTTGAAGCGGCGTGTGTGGCCGCACATGGCGACGAGCCCGGTCTTCTGCTGCTCGGCCACCACCGCCTCGCCGTCCTTGAGCACGTCGCACAGCGGGATCTCCACCTGCACGTGCTTGCCGGCCTTCAGGCACGCGAGCGCCTGCGCGGCATGCATCTGCGTGGGCGTGCACAGGATCACGGCGTCCAGGCCCGGCAGCTTCAGGCTCTCGTCGAGCGAGGTGGTCACGTGGCCGATGCCGTACTTGGCGGCCACGTCCTTCGTCTTGTCGAGCTCGCGCCCGACCACCGAAACGACCTCCACGCCGTCGATGAGCTGGATGGCGTCCAGGTGCTTCTGGCCGAAGGCGCCGGCGCCGGCCAATGCGACTTTGATGGTCATGCTTGGTTCTCCAGGATCAGATGGCCCACGGCGGTGTTCGACGCGGGCACGTGATAGAAGCGATGGGCCACCTTGGGTGCCGTGGCGCTCATGGCGCCGCGGGCGATGAGCCACATCACGAGTTCGATGCCTTCGGAGCCGGCTTCGCGCACGTAGTCGATGTGCGGCACCTTGGCCAGGCCCTCGGGGTCGGCGATGAGCCGGTCGAGGAAGTTGTTGTCGAATTCCTTGTTGATGAGCCCGGCGCGCGGGCCCTGCAGCTGGTGGCTCATGCCGCCCGTGCCCCAGACCTGCACCTTGAGCGGCCGGTCGTAGCTCGCGATGGCGCGGCCGATCGCCTTGCCGAGGTTGTAGCAGCGCTGGCCCGAGGGCACGGGGTACTGCACCACGTTGACGGCGAAGGGGATCACCTTGCACGGCCACGCCTCGGGCTGGCCGAACATCAGCGACAGCGGCACGGTCAGGCCGTGGTCCACGTCCATCTTGTTGACGATGGTGAGGTCGAAGTCGTCCTGGATCACCGAGTGCGCGATGTGCGCGGCGAGGTCCGGGTCGCCCTGCACCACCGGCACCGGGCGCGGGCCCCAGCCTTCGTCGGCCGGCTGGTACGACTCGGCGCAGCCGATCGCGAAGGTGGGGATCATGTCCAGGCTGAAGGCCGTGGCGTGGTCGTTGTAGACGAGGAAGATCACGTCGGGCG
>JBIQJS010000054.1:0-24283 GCA_044507405.1 Rubrivivax sp.
GAGCCGATCGGCTTGTCGGGCTTGCCGAGGCCGGAGCGCGCCATCTTGATCGCGGCGGCAAGCGCCTCGATCGCCGGCTCCTGGCCGAACACCACGCTGTTGAGGTCGCGCTCCAGCGTCTTGAGCTTGGAACGGTCGTCACTCGACACGCTGGTCGGCGGGATGCGCGCGATCTTCGCGACGATCTCCTCGACCTCGTTGCGGGTGATGGTCTTCTTCTGCTTGCTCTTGGGCAGGATGCGTTGCGCGGCACCCGCCTCGTCGATCACGTCGATCGCCTTGTCGGGCAAATGACGGTCGTTGATGAACTTGGCCGAGAGCTCGGCCGCCGCCTGCAGCGCACCGATCGCGTACTTGACGCTGTGGTGCTCCTCGAAGCGCGACTTGAGGCCCTTCAGGATCTCGACCGTCTGCTCGACCGAGGGCTCCACCACGTCGACCTTCTGGAAACGCCGCGACAGCGCCGCATCCTTCTCGAAGATGCCGCGGTACTCGGTGAAGGTGGTCGCACCGATGCACTTCATCTGGCCGGAGCTCAGCGCAGGCTTGAGCAGGTTGCTCGCGTCGAGCGTGCCGCCGGAGGCCGCACCGGCGCCGATCAGCGTGTGGATCTCGTCGATGAAGAGCACCGCGTTCGGCTGGTCCTTCAGGTGCTTGAGCACGCTCTTGAGGCGCTGCTCGAAGTCGCCGCGGTACTTGGTGCCGGCCAGCAGCGCCCCCATGTCGAGCGCGTAGACCTGCGCGTCGCCCAGGATCTCGGGCACGTCGCCCTGCGTGATGCGCCAGGCCAGGCCTTCGGCGATCGCCGTCTTGCCCACGCCGGCTTCACCGACGAGGAGCGGGTTGTTCTTGCGGCGGCGGCAGAGGATCTGGATCACGCGCTCGACCTCGTGCTCGCGGCCGATCAGCGGATCGATCTTGCCGTCGCGCGCCATCTGGTTGAGGTTCTGCGTGAACTGGTCGAGCGGCGAGCCCTTGGCTTCGCCCTCTTCCTTCTCGCCTTCGCCGTTGTTGCTTTCGCTGGACTTCGGCTGCTCGGGCGGGTCGGACTTCTTGATGCCGTGGGCGATGAAATTCACGACGTCCAGGCGCGTCACACCCTGCTGGTGCAGGTAGTAGACCGCGTGCGAATCCTTCTCGCCGAAGATCGCCACCAGCACGTTGGCGCCGGTGACTTCCTTCTTGCCGCTGCCCGTGGACTGCACGTGCATGATCGCGCGCTGGATCACGCGCTGGAAACCGAGCGTCGGCTGGGTGTCGACCTCCTCGGTGCCACCCACGGTCGGGGTGTTTTCCTTGATGAACTGCACCAGGCTCTTGCGCAGCTCGTCGATGTTGGCCGAGCAGGCGCGCAGCACCTCGGCTGCCGAGGGGTTGTCCAGCAGCGCCATCAGCAAGTGCTCGACGGTGATGAATTCATGGCGCTGCTGACGCGCTTCCACGAACGCCATGTGCAGGCTGACTTCAAGCTCTTGCGCAATCATGCGGCCTCCATAATGCATTGCAGCGGGTGACCGCCGCGCCGCGCGGCCGTCAACACCAGTTCGACCTTCGTGGCCGCCACGTCCTTGGTATAGACCCCGCAGACGCCCCGGCCCTCCTTGTGCACCTTGAGCATGATCTGCGTCGCCGTCTCGAGGTCGCGTTTGAAATACTCCTGAAGCACCATCACGACGAATTCCATCGGGGTGAAATCGTCGTTGAGGAGCACCACCTGGAACATCCTCGGCGGCTCTGTCCTGGCCGTCTTGCGCTCAGCGACAACCGCCCCCTGGCTGCCGTCTGCCGGCGGCGGTATCGCCCTGGGAGGCTTGGGGGTCGAAGGGGTGTCGTCAGGCATGGATTCATTCTAATGAGTTGGTGCTTTGTGACTCAGTGTCTCGGATATTGCGACGCAGGGGCTCAATACAAGGCGACAAATGCGTCACGCCCCATCGTTTTTGCGGCTCGGGAGCGGCGGGCGGGCGCGCAACGCTTAGGGAAAGGCGCCTTGACAGTGCATAGACGCGTGCTAAGAATTCCGCGGTTCTAGGGAGGAGCCCAATATGGCTTTCGGAACTGTCAAGTGGTTCAACGACGCAAAAGGTTTTGGCTTCATTGAACCCGAAGGCGGCGGAGAAGATGTCTTCGCGCATTTTTCGGCCATACAAATGGAAGGTTTTCGCACCCTCAAGCAAGGTGGCCGCGTGACCTATGAGCCGGTGCAGGGCCCGAAAGGCCAGTTGGCGCAGAACATCTGCCCGGTCGAGCAGGCCGAACCCGCAGCACTCGCCTCCCCCGCCGGCACCCCGAGCGCCTGAATCTCGCGCCGCGCCCGATCAAGCCCGCCCCTCCGGCGGGCTTTTTCTCGTGGGTGCGCGTCTGCCTGCCGGCCCGGGTGCCGAGAGCGCCGCCGGCATCACCTTCGACGTCTTCGTCCGCGCCAGCTCCCGCTGACGTCGCGCGTACTGCTGCTGCAGGGCGCGGGCGGCATCCTGCAGGTGGCCGAGGTAGCGCTGGACCGCGTCTTCGGGCTTCACGGCGCTGGCGATCCAGTGGATGTTGACGCAGGCGACGACCCATTCCTGGTGCATCACCGGCACGGCAATGCTGCAGGTCTGCGGCTGGGAGCCGCGGATGCGCAGGGCGTAGCCCCGCTCACGGGTGGCGTCGAGCTCGCGGCGGTAGAGCTCCATGTTGTCGAGCAGGCGGCGTTCGAGCGGCGTGTTGGGGCGCAGGCTGTCGAGCAGCGACTCCCGCTCGTGCACCGGACAGAACGCGAGGTAGGCCCGGCCGAGCGCCGAGGTGATCATCGAGATGCGCCGCCCGCGCACCACCCGGTCCACCGACAAGGGGTTCTGGTCGTGGGTGGTGGCGCAGACCACCATCCACCCACCGATGCAGATGGCCACGTCGGTCGGCCAGGCGACGGCTCGGCGCAGGGTTTCCAGCACCGGCCGCGCCGCGCCGATGACCCAGTCGTCGTCCTTGTAGCCATCGGCCAGCGTCGTGACCATCGACGTGAGCCGGTAGCCGCGAGCCGGGGCGTCCTGGTCGACGTAGCCGGCTTCCTTCAGCGTCTCGAGCAGCCGGTGCACCGTCGGCCGCGGAATGCCGGAGCGCTCGGACAACCCGAGCGCGGTGCTCTCGCCATGCAGGGCCAGCAGGTGCAGGAGGGCCAGGCCCTTCTTCAGCCCGGCCACCGAGTGATAGGTGCCTGTCGCCATCGGGGTGGCCATGCGCGCCATGGCCCTCTGTTCAGAATCTGAACATTATGAACGCCGTCGTTGCCGCCTGCCGGACCCCTGCCTAGACTGGCCCGGACGTGTCGAAAACCCGCGCGGCCCGCCCGCGACGACCGACACCGAGGAGGCGCCCCGCAGGGCGGGCGCCCGCGAACCAGGCAGTTATGAAGTCAGAGTACGACGTGGTGGTGGCGGGGTACGGCCCGACCGGTGCGATCAGCGCCAAGCTGTTGGCCAAGGGCGGATGGAACGTGCTGGTGGTGGACAAGCTGGCCGAGGTGTTCGACAAGCCGCGCGCCATCGGCATGGACCACGAGGCGCTGCGCGTGCTCCAGTTCTGCGAGGTTGCGCACGAGCTCTTCCCGCACATGCGCCAGTACCGCGGCGGGCTCTGGCAGGCGTCCGACGGCACGGTGCTGCGCCGCTTCGAGCCGCTCGAGCCGCCCTACGCGCTCGGCTGGCCGCCCAACCAGACCTTCCTGCAGCCGCAGTTCGAACGCCTGCTGCGCGCGGCGGTCGAGCGCGAGCCGAAGGTGTCGGTCTCGCTGCTCACCGAGGTGACCGGCCTGGCGCAGGACGCCGCCGGCGTCACCACGACGCTGCGCGATCTGACGTCAGGCGAGGAGCGCCAAGTGCGCTCGCGTTACGTGATCGGCGCCGACGGCGCCAGCAGCACGGTGCGCGAGGCCCTCGGCGTGACGCTCGAAGACCTGCAGTTCGACGAATGGTGGATCGTGGTCGACATGCTGCGCACCGGTGCGGCCGACTACGGCGATCGCAACGTGCAGTACTGCACCCCCGAGCGCCCCGGCACCTACGTCGTCGGGCCGGGTGACCTGCGGCGCTGGGAGTTCCGCATCCTGCCGCACGAGAACCCCGACGACTTCCGCGATCCGCACCGGGTGTTGCAGATGATGGGCGAACGCGTCGACCTGAGCGGCCTGCAGCTGTGGCGCAGCGCGGTCTACCGCTTCCACGCGCTCGTGGCGCACCGCTGGCGCGAGGGTCGCGTGTTCCTCGCCGGCGACGCGGCGCACCAGACGCCGCCGCACCTCGGCCAGGGGCTGGTGTCGGGCATCCGCGACGCGGCCAACCTCGCCTGGAAGCTGCTGCATGTCGACGCCGGCGCGCACGAGCACCTGCTCGACAGCTACATGCAGGAGCGCCGCCCGCACTTCCGCTCGCTGGTGTCGACCGCCAAGGAGTTCGGCCGCATCATCGGCGTGCTCGACCCGGCCGAGGCCCGGCAGCGCGATGCCGAGCTGCTGGCGCGGCTCGCCGCGCGCACCGAGCCCGAGACGCGCCAGAACCACATCCCGCCGCTCACCGACGGCCTGCTCGCGCGCCAGGCCGACGGCACGCTCTCGCCCTCGGCCGGCCATTTGTTCATGCAGCCGCGCATCCACACGCCGCACGGCGAACGCCTGCTCGACGACGACGCGCGCCTGCGCTTCCAGATCGCGACCGTGGGCGACGGCCCGCAGCGCTGGCTCGACGCCGAACATGCCGCCCTGTGGCAGCGGATCGGCGGCGAGCGGCTGGCCTTCGTGCCCGGCATGAGCGCGCCCACGACCGGTGCCGACGGCGCCACCCGCCTGAGCGAGACGGACGGCCGCTTCGCCGCCTGGATGGCCGAGCGGCGCGCGCTGGCGGTGGTCGTCCGCCCCGACCGCTACGTCTACGGCCTCGCCGCCGACGCCACCGAACTCAAGGTGCTGATCCAGCGCCTGCACCTCGACCTGCTCCCGCTGCATGCGCCCGTTGCGGCGCTGCGCTTCCGCTGAACCATTTCCACCGGAGACAAACATGAAGCTCGCCCAGATCGCCGCCCTCGCGCTGACCGCAACCCTGTGCCACGCGCCGCTGATGGCGCAGACCTTCCCCACCAAGCCGGTGACCGTGTACGTGCCGTGGTCGGCCGGGGGCGGCGGCGACACCATGGCACGCGCGGTGTCCATGCGACTGGCGCAGAAGTGGGGCCAGCAGGTCATCGTGGAGAACCGCCCCGGCGCGGCCGGCGTGCTCGCCACCCAGGCCGTGCTCAAGGCGCCGGCCGACGGCCACACGCTGCTCTTCACCGCCGAGCCCATCCCCGCGATCAACCAGCACGTCATCGCCAAGCTCCCCTATTCGGTCAACGACCTCAAGCCGGTGACGGCCATCGTGACGCTGCCGCAGGTGCTGATCGTGTCGACCGCCAACCCGCGGATCCAGACGCTGCCCGACCTCATCTCCTACGCACGCGCCAACCCCGGCAAGCTGAGCTACGGCTCCTTCGGGCCCGCCAGCACGCCGCAGATCGTGATGGAGATGTTCAAGCGCAGCACCAAGACCGACATCGTCAACGTGCCGTACAAGGGCGCGGCGCCCGCCATGACCGACGTGGGCGCGGGCATCGTCGACATGACGGTGACCGGCCCCTCGGGCGCGCGCGCCATGGTCGAAGCCGGCCGGGCCCGGATCATCGGCGTGGCCGTGCCCAAGCGCGTGCCGGCCGCCCCGGATGCCATGACCTTCCAGGAGGCCGGCGTGAAGGGCGCCGACTACACCTCGTTCCTCGGCTTCATGGTGCGCACCGGCACGCCGCAGACGGCCATCGACACCATCGCCCGGGCGGTGAAGGAAGTGGTGTCGGACCCCGCCTTCCAGAAGGCCTCGCTCACGCCGCACAGCTACGAGGCCGTGGGCTCCACGCCGGCCGAGTTCGACGCGCTCATCAAGAAGATGTCGGCCGAGGCGGCGCAGATCGTCAAGGAAGTCGGCATCACCGCCGAGTGAGCGCGCCGTGGAATCCGACATGACGCTCGACCGATCGGCCACCTACCGCAGCGTGTGGGCGCGCCTGATGACAACCGCCTTCCGACAGGCCTACGTGCAGGCAGCGGGCCTGCGCACCCGCTACATCGAAGCCGGTGAGCCCGGCCGGCCCCAGCTCGTGCTGCTGCACGGCACCGGCGGCCACTGGGAAGCCTTCTGCGAGAACATCCACGAGCTCGCGCAGCACCACCATGTGTATGCGCTCGACATGCTCGGCTGCGGCTTCACCGACAAGCCCGACCGCCCCTACGAGATCCGCGACTACGTCGAGCACGTCACCGCCTTCATGGACGTCATGGGCATCGAGCGCGCCGCGTTCATCGGCGTGTCGCTGGGCGCCTGGGTGAGCACGCGGCTGGCGCTCGCGCACCCCGGGCGCGTGAGCCGCATGATCCTCGTCGCGCCCACGGGGTACTTCCCGCTCGCCGCCAGCGTGCAGGGCTCGCTCGATGCACGCCGCAGCTCGGCCGACGACCCCACCTGGGACAAGACCCGCGCCGTGCTCGCGCGGCTCTACCACGACCCCGAAAAGAGCCTGGTCGACGACATCATCGCCGTGCGCCAGCGTGTCTACAGCCTGCCCGGCATGCAGAAGATCATGCCGCGCATGCTCACGCTCTTCGACCCCGAGATCCGCCTGCGCAACAACCTGAGCGACGACGAATGGCGCCGCATCACCGCGCCCGTGCTGCTGATCGAGCACGTCGACACCGACGACGTGTACCTCAGGACCGCGCGCACCGTGGTGGGCCTGCTGCCGAACGCGCGGCTCGCACCGATCCGCGAGACCTCGCACTGGTCGCAGTTCGAGAACCCGAAGGTGTTCAACGAACTCGCGCTCGCCTTCCTGGCGGAGCAGCCGGCATGAGCGCGCCCGCCCAACGCCACGACGTGGGCGGCGTGATGCTGCCGCAGCCGTTCAAGATCGGCCGGCTCGGCCACCTCGGCCTCTACATGGAAGACCCACTCGCGGCCTCGAACTTCTTCGCCGAGGTCATGGGCCTGCGCCGCACCGACGTGCTGCAGCCGCCCGGCAAGCCCGAGCCCATCGGCTACTTCCACACGCACAACACCGACCACCACGCGATGGCGTTCATCTCGGCCGACCTCGGGCGCACGCGCGACCCGCGCTACGGCCGCACGGTGACGGTCAACCAGCTGAGCTTCCAGGTCGGCTCCCTGGAGGAGGTGGTCAACGCGCACCGCTGGCTGAACGAGCGTGGCGGCGACATCTTCCGCATGGGGCGCGACCGCCCCGGCAGCAACTGGGCGCTGTACTTCAAGGACCCGGACGGCCACATGGTCGAGCTCTTCTACGGCATGGAGCAGATCGGCTGGGACGGCCGCAGCAAGCCGATGAAGGCGTTCGCGCACCTGAGCCGCACCACCGCGCCCGAGCTGCCGCACGTGTCGGACCTCGACGAGGTGGTGGCGGTGCAGGCGCAAGGCATCGACCTGCACGACGGCCACCTGTCACGCGACGCGCTTGACGGCCGGCACGTGGTGGGTGGCGTGCTGCTGCCGCGGCCGTTCAAGGTGGTCGACCACGGCCCGGTGGTGCTGTTCGTCGAAGACGTGGAGCGCTCGATCGCGTTCTACACCGAGGTCATGGGCCTGCAGGTCACCGAAGAGACCCGCACCCACGGCCACCGCTGCGTGTTCCTGCGCGTGGGCAGCGAACACCACACCATCGGCCTCGTGCCGGTGGCCGCCCGCCCCGCGCTCGGCCTGCCCGGGCACACCACGCTCGTGGCGCACGGCATGCGCATGGGCTCGTACACCCAGCTGCTCGGCGCGGTGCAACACCTGCGCTCGCACGGCTGCACCGAGCTCACGCTGCCGCCGGAGCTGCACCCGGGCATCGACTACGCCGCGCACTTCGTGGGGCCTGAGGGCCACTGCCTGCAGCTGTACTTCGACATGGAACGCATCGGCTGGAACGGCGAGCCGCGCCCGGCGCACGCCCGGCGTGTGCCGCAGAAGCCGTGGCCGCAGACCCTCGAGCCGCTCAGCGACACCTACGCCGACCGGCGTTTCCAGGGGCCGCTTGGGTGATGGCGCCGGCCCCTCGCCCGCGTCGCCGGTCGAGGGCCCGTCGCGGCTGCGTGGCGACGGCCAAAGGGCTACGATGTCGCGGCCCATGAGATCCATCAAGTTCTCCATCGACCGCAGGCGCCTGCCGCCGATCAACGCCTTGACCGCGTTCGAGGCGGCGGCGCGCCTGGGCAGCTTCGCCAGCGCCGCGGTCGAGCTGTCGCTCACCGCCGGCGCGGTCAGCAAGCAGATCAAGGCGCTCGAAGACCACCTGGGCCTCGCGCTCTTCGAACGCACCCGCCAGCGCGTGCGCCTCACCGAAGAAGGCGCCTTCCTGGCCGGCCAGGTGCGCCTCACGCTCGGGCGGCTGCTGACGGTGTCCGACCAGGCGTCGCAACTGCGTGCAGGCACGCAGAAGCTGCGGCTCGGCGTGCTGCCGCTGGTCGCCGAACGCTGGCTGATCCCGCGCCTGCCGGATTTCATTGCGCGCCACCCGAACATCACCATCAACATCGTGAGCGTGGGCGTGGGCTTCGAGTTCGACACCGACGCGCTCGATGCCGCCATCCACACCGACACCAAGGCCTGGACCGACACGGTCGCCTACCGCATGGGGTCGGAAGACCTGGTGGCCGTGGCCACGCCGGCCTGGCTCGAGCGCCACGGCGTGAACTCCGCCCAGGACCTGCCCGACAAGACGCTGCTCGTGCAGGCCAACCGGCCGCACCTGTGGACGCAGTACTTCCAGCAGAACGCGGTCGACGTCACCCATTTGCCGCGCCAGTTCGAGTTCAGCCTCTTCGGGCTCGTGTTCGCGGCCGTCCTCAACTCCATCGGCGTGGCGCTCGTGCCCCGGCTGATGGCGCAGCGCGAGCTGCTCGACGGCACGCTGAAGGAAGTGCCCGGCCGCCCGCTGGTCGTGGTGGCCGGGTTCTTCCTGGCCCACCCGGCGCACCGCGCGGCCTATCCGCCGCTGCAGCACTTCCGGGACTGGGCGCTCGAACAGATCAGCGCCGATCAGGCCGCTGCACGGTCCGCCGAGGCCTGATGCGCCGACGCGACGGCGTAGCGGCCCTGGCTGAAGACCAGCGGGCCGGCCGGCCGGCATTGCGCACGCAGCACCTGTCCGATGTAGATGACGTGGTCGCCGCCCGGGTGGCGCATCTGCGTCGCGCACTCGATGTGCGCCACGCAGCCCGGCAGCAGCGGCACGCCGCCGGCGCCCGTCTGCACCGCGAGCTGGGAGAAGCGGTCGGACACCTTGCTCGCGAAGAGCTGGGCCAGGCCGATCTGGTCTTCGGCGAGCACGTTGACGGCGAAGTGCGTCGCCTGGTCGTACACGTCGAAGGTGTAGGCCCGCTGGCGCAGGCTCCACAACACGAGGGGCGGGTCGAGCGACACCGAGGCGAACGAGTTCACCGTCATGCCGTGCGGGCGCCCGGCCGCGTCGACCGTGGTGATCACCGTCACGCCGGTGGTGAAGCTGCCGAAGGCGCGGCGCAGTTCGGTGGGGTCGATCGCGGCGCCGCCGGCCGCGATCGCCGAAACGTCATGCGTGCTCATGGCCGATCACACCGGCCAGCCGGCGACGTCCTGGCCCATCTGGGCGAACACCCAGGCGTTGGCGTGCGGCTGGAAGTTGTTGGTGATGTGCGAGCGCACCGCGAGGATGTCGTTGAGCAGGCGCCCGAACGGCAGGTCGCGCGACACGCCCGAGCCGCCGCATACGCGGAACAGCTCCGACGCGAGCTCGGCGCAGCGCGCCGGGCCGGCGGCGGTCTCGTAGCGGTAGCGACGCCGCGTGTGCAGGTCGCCCTCCACGCCCTCGTCCACCCACTGCGCGAGCTGCACGAAGCTGCGGTGGATGCTGGCCTTCATCTCGTCGACCGCCGACAGCGCGCGCGCCACGGCGAGCGCGACGGCCGGGTCCTGCGCGGTGTTGCCCACACCCGCGCGCACCACCGCCGTCTTGCTGCGCTGCAGGCCGTAGTGGACCACCTGGTCGGCCATGCCCTTGAGCGCGCCGACCGCGATCGGCGCCGAGGTGGCCCGCGGGAACACCTGGAAGAACGAATGACGGTAGAGCGGCGAGGTGTTGACGCGCTGGCCCGGCGTCTTGTTCTCCTGCAGCGCGATGAACGACAGCGTGCGGTGCGCCGGCACGAAGGCGTTCTTCACCACGATGTCGTGGCTGCCCGAAGCGCGCAGCCCGTGCACGTCCCAGTTCTCGACGATCTCGTAGTCCGAGCGCGGCAGCAGGAAGGCGAGCTGGTTGCGCTGGTAGCGCAGCGACGGGTCGGGCGTGGAGCCGTCCTTGACGACGCCGCCGAGGAAGGTCCAGCCGCAATGCTTCGACCCGCTCGAGAACTTCCAGTGCCCGTTGAGCACGTAGCCGCCGTCCACGATCTCGGCGGTGCCGTTGGGCGAATACGGCGAGCCGATGAGCATGCTGGAATCGGAACCCCAGACCTCCTCCTGCGCGCGCTCGTCGAACTGCGCGAGGTGGAAGCTGTGCACGCCCACCACGCTCAGCACCCACGCGACCGACGGATCGGCCTCGGCGATCGTCATGACCGATTCGTAGAACTCGCTCAGGTGGGCTTCGGAGCCGCCCCAGCGCCGCGGCTGCATCATGCCGAAGAGGCCGCTGCCCTGCAGGTCGTCGATGGTCTCCTGGAACACCGCGCTTTCCTGCCACTGGCGCGCGGCACGCTCGCGCAGCACCGGCACGAGCTCACGTGCATGCGACACGTGGGACGACTTGCTGAAGTCGCCAAGAAGTATGTCCATCTGGTTCATGAATGTCTCCGAACTTGACCAAGAAATCGGAGTCAAGCGTAGGCGGCACCACGGCCCGGCGGCAAACGATCGTTCAGCAGGAAGTTGATGAACTCCGCTCACGAAGTGGCCGGGTACATCGTGACCTTGCGTCATCAAGTTGGTGCGCAAACATCGTTTGTGCGCCCCCGACACCGACCACTAAGCTCATCGTGCAACCCGCCCCCGGGTCGGTGCGCGCCACGACGGCAGGCGGCCCTCGCCTGCACTCCACAAACACAAGAACGAGTGGCCTCGCCGGCCCGATCTCTCACCCAAAGGAAGACAAGACATGCTGCTCAATCGTCGCCGTTTCATGGCCTCCTCGGCGGCCCTGGCCACGGGCTCACTCGGCCTGCCCGCGCTCGCGCAACCGCACGACGGCATCGTGCGCATCGTGCTCGGCTTCCCGCCGGGCAACGCCTTCGATGCGATGGCGCGCCTGTACGCCGAGCGCCTGGCCGGCAAGTACGCCAAGACGGTGATCGTCGAGAACCGCCCCGGCGCGGCCGGCCGCATCGCGCTCGACCAGGTCCGCCGCGCTGACGCCGACGGCCGCACCATCATCTTCGTGCCGTCGCCGCTGTTCACGCTCTACCCCTACGTCTACAAGAAGCTCAACTACGACCCGGTGAAGGACTTCGAACCGGCCGCCACCACGTTCGCGACCTCGGCCGCGATCGCGGTGGGCAGCTCGGTGCCGGCCACGGTCAAGACGGTGCCGCAGTTCATCGAGTGGGCCAAGGCGCAGAAGCAGTCGCTCAACTTCTCGACCAACGCGCAGGGTTCGCTGCCGCACTTCCTCGGCCTGAGCTTCGCGGAGGCCGCCGGCTTCAAGCTCAACTTCGTGCCGTACGGCAGCGTGACGGCGCCGCAGGCGCTGATGGCGGGCGACCTCGACATGGTGTCGATGAACATCGGCGGCCTGTCGACCGCGGTGCGCAGCGGCAAGGCGCGACTGCTGGCCACCTTCAACCCCGAACGGTTGAAGGCGTTCCCCGACATGCCCACGCTGCGCGAGCTGGGCTACAAGGATCTCTCCGACCAGGAATGGGGCGGCCTCTTCTTCCCGAAGGGCACGCCGCAGGCGTCGGTGAGCCTGCTCGAGAAGCTGATGCGCGACATCATGGCCGAGCCCGGCACGCACGAGTTGTACAACCGGCTGTCGGTGCAGCCGCTGTACCGCAACGCGAAGGACACGGCGCAGACCCTCGCCAACGAACTCGTGCGCTACAAGCCCATCGTCGCCGCCGCCGGCCTCGACCTGGTCGACTGAAGGAGCGACGCGACATGTCCCTCGAACTGCTGAACAACTTCGGCTATCGCAGCATCTGGACCCACCTCTTCGAGCGCCCGTTCAAGCTCGACTACGTGGACGCCGGCGGCACCCGCACCCGCTACATCGAGGCCGGCCAGAAAGGCCGCCCGGTGGTGCTCATGCTGCACGGCACGGCCGGCAGCCTGGAGAACTTCACCGCCAACATCGGCCCGCTGTCGGAGCACTTCCATTGCTTCGCGATCGACATGATCGGCTGCGGCTTCACCGACAAGCCCGACGTCGACTACACCATCGAGTTCTACGCCGACCACATCCACCGCTTCATGGACGCCGTGGGCATCGACAAGGCCACCATCATCGGCGTGTCGATGGGGTCGTGGATCGCCACTCGCTTCACGCTCAAGTACCCGCACCGCAGCGAAGGCATCTGCATGCTCGCGCCGGCCGGCCTGAACGAGCACGCCGAGACCAAGAAGGCGATCGTGAAGGTGCGCGGCAGCGCGGCCGAGAAGCCCACCTGGGAGAGCATGCAGACCGTCTTCAAGCGCCTCGTGCTCGAAGACCGGAACATCCTGCCCGACATGAAGGCGGTGCGCCTGCACGTCTACAGCATGCCCGGCTTCCCGACCGCGATGCAGCACGTGCTGTCGGTGCTGCGCCCCGAGGCCTGGGAGGCCAACCGCAACAAGCCGCACGAGTACGAGAGCCTGCAGGTGCCGGTGCTGGTGATCTGCAGCGTGGACGACCCGAACCAGGTCTACGTGAAGTCGGCGCGCGACGTGGCGGCGCTGGTGCCGCGCTCGCGCATCGTCGACATGCCGAACGTGGCGCACTGGCCGCAGTTCGAGGACCCGGTGCGCTTCAACCAGGTGTTCATCGAGTTCATGAACGAGCGCGACACCATCACGTCGCGGCAGGCGCGGTCATGAACCTGAAGGAGTTCGGCTACGTCGTGCTCGCGGCGCGCGACCTCGAGGCCTGGCGCCACTACACGGCCAACGTCCTGGGCGGCCAGGCCCACGACCTGGAAGGCGGCGCCGGCCTGCGCCTGCGCTTCGACGAGCGCGACTGCCGGATGCTGGTCAAGGCCTCCGACGAAGACAAGCTCACCGCGGTCGGCTGGTTCGTCACCGACGAGCTTGCCCTCGCCGACGCCCGTGCCGAGCTCGAAGGCCAGGGCGTCGCGCTCACCGCCGGCAGCCAGGCCGAGTGCATCGAGCGGCGCGTGAACGCCTTCTTCTGGCTCACCGATCCGGCGGGCTTCCGCCACGAGATCGCCTGGGGGCCGGTGGTCAACTTCCGCCCGCGCTTCATCTCGCCCACCGGCACCCGATTCCTCATGAGCCAGCAAGGCCTCGGCCACATCGTGCTCGGGTGCGAGATGTCGCAGTTCGAGGACACGCACCGCTTCTGGCAGGACAAGCTCGGCATCCGCGTGGCCAACGTGCGCCACCAGGCGACCGGCGGCGCGAACCAGGTGCGTTTCCCGATCCGCTGGTACCACATCGGCAACGCGCGCCAGCACTCCATCGCGCTCGCACCGGCGATCCAGCCCGGCCAGCCGCGCCACGGCGCGCGCCACATCCAGCTCGAAGTGCCCGGCATCGACGACGTCGGCATGTGCTACGACCGTTGCGAGAAGCACGAGGTGGCGCTGGCGAGCACCATCGGGCGACACGTCAACGACATGGCCATCTCGTTCTACATGGCCACGCCCAGCGGCTTCTGGATCGAGTACGCCTGCGGCGCGCCCCCGATGCACTGGGACAGCGAGATCGCCTACGACGAAGGCGGCTGCGGCACGGTCTGGGGCCACAAGTGGCTGCGCTCCCAGTGAGGCCGGCGCTGCCGGCCCGCTTCGATCCCCCTTCCCTCACGAGAACCGCACCATGACGATGACCCCCGAGCAGATCCAGTCGGTCGCCCGACGGCTGTACGACGCCCGCAAGACCCGCACGCAGATGCGCCAGCTCTCGCGCGAGTTTCCGCACATCACCCTCGAGGACGGTTATGCCATCCAGCGTGCCTGGGTGCAGCTCGAGCTCGCCGACGGCCGCACCGTGAAGGGCCGCAAGATCGGCCTGACGTCGCGGGCGATGCAACTGGCCAGCCAGATCACCGAGCCCGACTTTGCGCCCATCATGGACGACATGCTGTTCGAGCAGGGCACCGACCTGCCGATGGACCGCTTCATCCTGCCGCGCGTGGAGGTCGAGCTCGCGTTCATCCTCGACCGGGACATCGAGGGGCCCGGCGTCACGGTGTTCGACGTGCTCGCCGCCACGCGCTACGTGGTGCCGGCCATCGAGATCATCGACTCGCGGGTGGAGCAGTTCGACCGCGAGACCCGTGCGCCGCGCAAGGTGTTCGACACCATCGCCGACTTCGCCGCCAATGCCGGCGTGGTGCTCGGCGGGCGGCCGGTGCGGCCCGACAGCGTCGACCTGCGCTGGGTGGGCGCGATGCTGTTCAAGAACGGCGTCGTCGAAGAAACCGGCCTCGCCGGTGGTGTGCTCAACCACCCGGCCAACGGCGTGGCGTGGCTCGCCAACAAGATCGCGCCTTATGGCGAACGGCTCGAAGCCGGGCAGCTGGTGCTCGCCGGCTCGTTCACACGGCCGACGCCGGCCGAGCGTGGCGACAGCTTCCACGCCGACTACGGCCCGCTCGGTAGCATCGCATTCCGCTTCACCTGAGCGCCCCACTTTCACCCGCCGCCCCATGACCCATTCCTTGCACAACCCCTTCAAGCAGGCCCTGCGCGAGGGCCGTCCGCAGATCGGCCTGTGGTCCGGCCTGGCCGACGCCTACGTCACCGAGCTGCTGGCGACCACCGGATTCGACTGGCTGCTGATCGACGGCGAACACGCGCCCAACGACCTGCGCGGCGTGCTGTCGCAGCTGCAGGCGGTGGCGCCGTATGCCACCCACCCCGTAGTGCGCCCGGTGCAGGCCGACACGGCGCTCATCAAGCAGTACCTCGACCTCGGCGCGCAGACGCTGCTGCTGCCGATGATCGACACGCCCGAGCAGGCCGCGCAGGCGGTGGCCGCCACGCGCTACCCGCCGCAGGGCGTGCGTGGCGTGGGCAGCAGCCTGGCACGCGCCTCGCGCTGGAACGTGCACCGCGACTACCTGCACACTGCGGCCGACAACCTCTGCGTGCTGGTGCAGGTGGAGTCGGTCACCGCGCTGCGCAACCTTGCCGCGATCACCGCGGTCGACGGCGTGGACGGCGTGTTCTTCGGCCCGGCCGACCTGTCGGCCTCGATGGGCAAGCTCGGCGCCGCCGGCGACCCCGAGGTGCAGCAGGCCATCCTGGACGGCATCGCGCAGGTGCGCGCGGCGGGCAAGGCGCCCGGCATCCTCACCACCGATCGCAACGCCGCACGGCGTTACCTCGAGGCCGGTGCGCAGTTCGTGGCCGTGGGCGTCGACACCGTGTTGCTGGCCGGCGCTGCGCGCCAGCTGAGCGCGGAGTTCGCCGACGTGAAACCGGCGACCTGAGCCCGGCGCTCATCACGCACGGAGGGGCCGCGTCGAGCGGCCCTTTTCGCTTGCGGCCGCCCGCCCGCGCCACGGTCCGGTCGGCCATGAAAAAACCCCGGCTGCTTGCGCAGACCGGGGTCGGCGTGAGGACCGGCGCCGCACGATGCGGCGCCGCGCGCCTCACATGTGGTCGATCATCACCTGGCCGAAGCCCGAGCACGACACCTGGGTCGCACCGTCCATCAGGCGCGCGAAGTCGTAGGTCACCTTCTTCGACAGGATGGCCTTTTCCATCGAGCTGATGATGAGGTCGGCCGCTTCGGTCCAGCCCATGTGGCGCAGCATCATCTCGGCCGAGAGGATCTCGGAGCCCGGGTTGACGTAGTCCTTGCCGGCGTACTTGGGCGCCGTGCCGTGCGTGGCCTCGAACATGGCAACCGAGTCGCTCAAGTTGGCGCCCGGGGCGATGCCGATGCCGCCGACCTGCGCAGCGAGCGCGTCGGAGATGTAGTCGCCGTTGAGGTTGAGCGTGGCGATCACCGAGTACTCGGCCGGGCGCAGCAGGATCTGCTGCAGGAAGGCATCGGCGATCGAATCCTTGATGGTGATCTCCTTGCCCGTCTTCGGGTTCTTGAACTTGCACCACGGGCCACCGTCGATCAGCTCGGCGCCGAATTCCTTCTGGGCCAGGGCGTAGCCCCAGTCGCGGAAGCCACCTTCGGTGAACTTCATGATGTTGCCCTTGTGCACCAGCGTCACGTTGGGCTTGTCGTTGTCGATGGCGTACTGGATGGCCTTGCGCACCAGGCGCTCGGTGCCTTCGCGCGAGACGGGCTTGATGCCGATGCCCGACGTCTCGGGGAAACGGATCTTCTTGACGCCCATTTCCTCGGTCAGGAACTTGATGACCTTCTTCGCCTTGTCCGACTCGGCTTCGTACTCGATGCCGGCGTAGATGTCTTCGGAGTTCTCGCGGAAGATGACCATGTGGGTCTTCTCCGGCTCCTTCACCGGGGAAGGCACGCCCTTGAAGTACTGGACGGGCCGCAGGCAGACATAGAGGTCAAGCTCTTGCCGCAGCGCAACATTGAGCGAGCGGATGCCACCGCCCACGGGCGTGGTCAGCGGGCCCTTGATCGAGACCACGTAGTCACGCAGCACTTCCAGGGTTTCATCGGGCAGCCAGACGTCCGGGCCGTAGATCTTGGTGGACTTCTCGCCCGCGTAGATCTCCATCCAGTGGATCTTCTTCTTGCCGCCGTACGCCTTGGCCACCGCAGCGTCGACCACCTTGATCATCACGGGCGTGATGTCAAAGCCGGTGCCGTCACCTTCGATGTAAGGAATGATCGGTTGGTCGGGCACGTTCAGCGAGTAGTCGGGGTTTACGCTGATCTTTTGCCCACCTTGTGGGACCTTGATGTGCTTGTACATGGGGCCGTCTCCGGACTGCGATAGGTAACGAAAGATTCTAGCCACGGTCTGTGTCAACCGATGGACAAAGGCACACGTTGTGCCGCCTGCTGCGCGATGCTCGCGCGGCACACTTCAACATCGAAAGGTCTATTCATGAACAAGCTTCTGGCCGCTCTGATCGCTTCCCTGTTCGCCGTCGGCGCCTACGCCAACGACGCCACCAAGCCTGCCGCTGCCGCCGCTCCGGCCAAGACCGAGAAGAAGGCTGAAAAGAAGGAAGCCGCCAAGAAGGAAGAAAAGAAGGAAGCCAAGAAGGAAGAAGCCAAGAAGTGATCAGCCTCGGCTGACGCCTCTGGGCTGGCCGCTTCCAGCGGCCTCCTTGCGAAACGCCCGGTTTGCGCCGGGCGTTTTTTCGTGGCCGCTCCCGGATAATTCACCGCCCTCACCCATGCGCCCGACCATGCTCCAACGCCTCCTGCTCGCCTGCTGCCTGCTCGTCGGCGCAGCTGCCGCCACCGCCCAGAACGCGGCGCAGAACCTGCCGAAGGTCAAGCTCGCCGCCGGCCTGCACAACATCTACGCCCAGGTCGCCCGCACGCCCGAGCAGCGCGCGACCGGCCTCATGTTCCGCCAGACCATGCCGGCCAATGAGGGCATGCTCTTCATCTTCGAGCAGCCCGCGCAGCAGTGCTTCTGGATGAAGAACACGCTCCTGCCGCTGTCGGCCGCCTTCCTCGCGGACGACGGCACCGTGGTCAACATCGAGGACATGAAGCCCCAGTCGCTCGACTCGCACTGCTCCACGCAACCGGTGCGCTATGTGCTCGAGATGAACCAGGGCTGGTTCGCCAAGCGCGGCATCAAGCCGGGCGCGAGGCTCACCGGCGGCCCGTTCGCGCCCTGAGCGCCCTGAGCGCCGTCGCCACCGAAAAGCAAAAGGCCGGTCGATGACCGGCCTTTTTCATGCGGAGTCGAAGCCCCGGCGCGTTCAGCCGCCGAAGTTCTTGGCCGCGAAATCCCAGTTCACGAGGGAGTTCAGGAACACCTCGACGAACTTCGGACGCAGGTTGCGGTAGTCGATGTAGTAGGCGTGCTCCCAGACGTCGATCGTGAGCAGCGGCGTGTCGCCGGTGGTCAGCGGCGTGCCGGCGGCGCCCATGTTGACGATGTCCACGCTGCCGTCGGCCTTCTTCACGAGCCAGGTCCAGCCCGAGCCGAAGTTGCCCACCGCGCTCTTGGTGAAGGCTTCCTTGAAGGCGGCGTAGCTGCCGAACTTCTTGTTGATCGCGTCGGCCAGCGCGCCGGTCGGCTCGCCGCCGCCTTGCGGCTTCATGCAGTTCCAGAAGAAGGTGTGGTTCCAGACCTGGGCGGCGTTGTTGTAGATGCCGCCGGACGACTTCTTGATGATGTCCTCGAGCGACATCGCCTCGAACTCGGTGCCCTTCTGCAGGTTGTTGAGGTTCACGACATAGGCGTTGTGGTGCTTGTCGTGGTGGTATTCAAGCGTCTCCTTGCTGAGGTGCGGTGCGAGCGCATCGTGGGCATAGGGGAGCGGCGGCAGGGTGTGTTCCATGACGAGTCCTTTGGGGTGGTCGAGAGAATCGGCCGGCATTGTAGGCAGGCGCGCCTGCCATCGTGCAGAGCGCGGCTATGCGTCTCGCTCGACGCGCAGCACCGCCACGCTCGCGCGCCCGTCGGCGAGTTGCGCCTCGATCTCCTGCCCGGGGGCGAGCCGCGCAGCGCTCGTGAGCGCGTGGCCTTCTCCGTCGCTCAGCCAGGCGTAGCCGCGCGCGAGCACCCGGCGCGGGTCGAGCGCCGCCAGCCGCGCCTCCAGGGACGCCAGGCGCTGCTGCCGTGCGGCGAGCGTGACGCGCGCCCCCCGCGCAAGCCGGCCCTGCCACTCGCTGCACAGCTGGCGTTGCCGCGGCACCTGCCCGAGCGCCCGGCCCCGCAGGCGCTGGCGCAGCAGTGCGAGGCGCTCGGCATGGCGGCGCACCACATCGGCCGGGCGCATCAGGCGCAGCGTGGCACGATCCAACCGCTGCGCCTGGGTGTCGAGCACCAGTCCGATGCGCCGTTGCATCACGCGCGCCACCGCGCCAAGCAGCGCGAGCCCTTCCTCCTGCGTGGGCGAGGCGAGTTCGGCGGCGGCCGTGGGGGTGGGCCCGCGCACGTCGGCCGCCAGATCGGCGAGCGTCACATCGGTCTCGTGGCCCACGCCGCAAAGCACCGGCAGGCCGCAGGCCACGATCGCCCGCACGACGCGCTCGTCGTTGAACGCCCACAGGTCCTCGAGCGAGCCACCGCCGCGGCACAGGATGAGGAGGTCGACCTCGCGCCGCCGGTCCGCCGTCTGCAGCGCCTCCACGATGGACGCAGGCGCCTCCGAGCCCTGCACCAGGCTCGGATAGACGACCACCTCCACATGCGGCGCGCGCCGCGCGAGCGCCGTCAGCACGTCGTGCAAGGCGGCTGCGCCCAGCGACGTGACCACGCCGATGCGGCGCGGGTGGCGGGGCAGCGCCCGCTTGCGGCCTTCGTCGAACAGGCCTTCGGCTTCGAGCCGCCCGCGCAGGCGCAGGAAGCGTTCGAAGAGCGCGCCGGCCCCTGCGCGCTGCATGGACTCGATGACGAACTGCAGTTCGCCGCGCGGCTCGTACACCGCCAGGCGCCCGCGGACCTCGACGAGCTGGCCGTCGGCCGGCGCGAAGTCGCACAGGCTCGCCGCGCGGCGGAACATCGCGCAGCGCAGCAGCGCCCCGCCGCCCTCGGCGTCTTTCAGGCTCAGGTAGCAATGGCCGCTCGACGCGCGGGAGAAGCCCGAGATCTCGCCACGCACGGTGCAGGAGGCGAACCGCGCGGCCAGCGCGTCGGACACCGCGTGGACCAGCGCCGCCACGCTCCACACCATGCGCTCGGGGCGCGACGGCAAAGGCTCAACCACCGGCAAACCCAATGCTGATGCGGGTCGAGAACTCCACAAGCGCGTCCATCAAGGCATGGCACTGCAATTTGGCTGTCATGGGGCTTTCACAATCGTGCAAGCTGTTGATTTTCAAGGAATTTTCTTTGCCTAAGTTTTCAGCAATTTGTCGCAACGCTTGATTTTTCGCGGCTTGCGCCGCAGCGCAACACGGTTGCCCACAAAGTTATCCACAGCAGCGGTGGAAGAGCGCCAACTCGGGGCGTGGTCACAACAGGCAACGATCGTAGCCGGTGACATGCACGGTCATGAGGCCATAATCGCGCCTCCCGGATCGGGCAGAACTCGAAAGGACAGGATTGTTTTCGATCATTCAAGCCGCTGGTTGGCCGATCTGGCCGCTGATTCTGTGTTCCATCGTCGCCCTCGCGCTGATCATCGAAAGGCTGTCGAGCCTGCGTCCCTCGCGCGTCGCGCCGCCGAAACTGCTGGACGAAGTCATCTCGGTCACGCGCGCCCACCTGCCCGGCGCTGACGTGGTCAACAAGCTGGCCGACAACTCCATCCTCGGCACCGTGCTCGCCACCGGCCTGCGCACCGTGATCGCCGATCCGCGCCTCTCCGAGCCCGTGCTGCGCGCCGCCTTCGAATCGGCCGGGCGGGTGGCCGTGCACCGCATGGAGCGCTTCCTGAACACGCTGGGCACGATCGCCACGGCCGCCCCGCTCCTGGGCCTCCTGGGCACAGTGGTCGGCATGATCGAGATCTTCGGCTCGCAGTCGCCCACCGGCGGCAACAACCCGGCGATGCTCGCCCACGGCATCTCGATTGCGCTCTACAACACCGCCTTCGGCCTGATCGTCGCCATCCCGGCGCTGATGTTCCACCGCTATTTCCGCGGCCGCGTCGAGGAGTACACGCTCGAGATGGAGCAGGCCGCCGAGCGCCTGGTGCCGCACCTGATGCGTTTCTCGGTGCCGCCCGCCAAGAAGGCCGCCTGACCGGCGATGGCGATGAACTTCCGCAAGCACCACCGCGATGATCCGGAGATCAACCTGATCCCGTTCATCGACGTGCTGCTGGTCGTGCTCATCTTCCTGATGCTCTCGACCACCTACTCCAAGTTCACCGAGCTCAACATCACGCTGCCGACGGCCGACGCCGACCGGCCGCGCGACAACCCGCGCGAGATCATCGTCTCGGTGTCGGGCGACGGCCGCTACGCGATCAACCGCAAGCTGCTCGAAGGCCGCAGCGTCGAGCAGGTCGCGGCCGAGCTGGCCGTGGCGGCCGAGGGCGCGCAGGACACCGTCGTCATCGTCTCGGCCGACGCCACCGCCGCGCACCAGTCGGTGATCACCGTGATGGACGCCGCGCGCCGCGCGGGCCTGCCCAAGCTCACCTTCGCGACCCAGGCCAACCAGGGCCGCTGACGGCCCTTGTCGCTGCACCTGCAAGACGAATGGCTGAGGCGGGGCCCGGTGGCCCGGCTGCTGTGGCCGCTTTCCTGCCTCTTCCGTCTGCTCGCCGGCCTGCGCCGGGCGGCCTACCGCGCGGGCCTCGTGCGCAGCCAGCGCCTGCCGGTGCCGGTGCTCGTGGTGGGCAACCTGATCGTCGGCGGCGCCGGCAAGACCCCCACCACCATGGCGCTGGTGCAATGGCTGCGCGCGCAGGGGCACCATCCGGGCATCCTCTCGCGCGGCTATGGCCGCAGTTCGCCGGCGCCGCGGCTCCTCACGCGCGACACGCCAGCCACCGAGGCCGGTGACGAGCCTCTCCTGATGCACCTGCGCACGGGCGCGCCGGTGGCCGTGGGCGCGGACCGCATCGCGGCCGGGCGGCTGTTGCTGGCGGCGCATCCCGAGACCTCGGTGATCGTGTGCGATGACGGTCTGCAGCACTGGCGCCTGGCGCGCGATGCGCAGGTCATCGTCTTCGACGAGCGTGGCGGCGGCAACGGCTGGGTGCTGCCCGCCGGCCCCCTGCGCGAGCCGGTGCCGCGAGCGGTGCCGCCGCGCAGCCTCGTGCTCTACAACGCCTCGCGCCCCAGCACGCCGCTGCCGGGCCGCATCGCGCGACGGCGACTGGCCGGCGTGGTGCCCCTCGCGGACTGGTGGCGTGGCGAACCGGCCACCCTCGATGCGCTTCACGCCCTGCGGGATCGCCCCGTGCTCGCGGCCGCCGGCATGGCGCGGCCCGATCGTTATTTCGAGATGCTGCGCGCGAGCGGCCTGCAGATCGAGACACTCGCCTTGCCGGACCACCACGCCTACACCACCCTGCCCTGGCCCGAGTCGACCACCGACGTGATCGTGACCGAGAAGGACGCCGTCAAGCTGCGCCCGGAACACATGCGCGCGACGCGGGTCTGGGTGGCAACGCTAGACTTTCAGGTCGATCCCGCGTGGGCCGCGCAGCTCCTGCCCTGGCTCACCCCGCCCCGCACCCCTTGAAGGCCCTCACATGGACACCCGACTGCTCGAGCTCCTGGTCTGCCCGCTCTGCAAAGGCCCGCTGGAGCACCAGCGCCCGCCGCAGCACGAACGGCAGGAGCTGGTCTGCCGAGCCGACCGGCTGGCGTTTCCCGTCCGCGACGGCATCCCGGTGATGCTCGAATCCGAAGCGCGCTCGCTCGACACCCCCACGCCGGCGCCCGAGGCCTCGGCGTGACGTACACGGTGCTCGTGCCGGCGCGGCTGCGATCGACGCGCCTGCCGCGCAAGGTGCTCGCCGACCTGGGCGGCGAGCCCATGGTCGTGCGGGTGGCGCGCCGCGCGGCGTTGTCGGGCGCCACACGCGTGGTCGTCGCGGCCGACGACGACGAGATCGTGCAGGCCTGTCGCGCCCACGGCGTGGACTGCGTGCTCACCGATGCAGCGCACCCGACCGGCAGCGACCGCCTGGCCCAGGCCTGTGCGCTGCTCGGGCTGGATGGCGAGGACGCCATCGTCAACGTCCAGGGCGACGAGCCGCTGATCGAGCCTGCGCTCATCGACGCCTGCGCGGGCCTGCTCGATTCCCGTCCCGAGTGCGTGATGAGCACTGCGGCCCATGCGATCGACAGCGTGGAAGAGCTCGTCAACCCGAACGTGGTGAAGGTGGTGCTCGATGGCAGTGGCCGGGCGCTCTACTTCTCGCGCGCGCCCATCCCCTGGTGGCGGGACGGCCATGCGCAGGGCGTCACGCAGCTGCCGCAACCGGCGCCGCTGCGCCACATCGGGGTCTACGGCTACCGTGCGTCCTTCCTGCGGCGCTTTCCGCAATTGCCGCCCGCGCCGCTCGAAGTGCAGGAGTCGCTCGAGCAGCTGCGCGTGCTCTGGCACGGCGAGCGCATCGCGGTGCATGTGAGCGCCGCACGCCCCGGACCTGGCATCGACACCCCCGAGGACCTGGAGCGCGTGCGCAGGCTCTGCGCCTGAGGTCGCGTGATATTCTCGCCGGCACCCCCGGGCCTGCCGGCGCTGCAGGCCCAGCCAGCATTACAAACTTAGAGGACCCGCATGAGACTCATCCTTTTGGGCGCACCCGGCGCCGGGAAAGGCACGCAAGCTGCGTTCATCTGCCAGAAGTTCGGCATTCCGCAGATCTCCACCGGCGACATGCTGCGCGCGGCCGTCAAGGCGGGCACGCCGCTCGGCCTGGCGGCCAAGAAGGTGATGGATGCCGGCGGTCTCGTGGGCGACGACATCATCATCGGCATGGTCAAGGAGCGCATCGCCCAGCCGGATTGCGCCAAGGGTTTCCTCTTCGACGGCTTCCCCCGCACCATTCCCCAGGCCGATGCCATGAAGGCCGCCGGCGTGAAGCTCGACTACGTGCTCGAGATCGACGTGCCCGATGAGGTGGTGCGCGAGCGCGTGACCGGCCGCCGCGTGCACGGCGCCTCGGGCCGCGTGTACCACGTGAAGTACAACCCGCCCAAGGTCGAAGGCAAGGACGACGTGACCGGCGAGCCGCTGGAGCAGCGCGCCGACGACACGGTCGAGAAGGTCAACACCCGGCTGGAGAAGTACCACTCCGAGACCGAGCCGCTGGTGGGCTACTACACCCGGTGGGCCGAGACCGGCGACGCGAACGCCCCGCGCTACCGCAAGATCAGCGGCCTGGGCGCACTCGAAGACATCACCCAGCGGGCGCTGCAGGCCCTGGCCTGACCGGCGCTGCGCAGACCCGAGACGAGCCGCTCCCCGAGCGGCTTTTTTCATTGAGCCACATCCAAAGGAGCAAGCCATGGACATCGCAGGCAAGGTCTTCATCGTCACCGGCGGGGCCTCGGGCCTCGGC
>JBIQJS010000055.1:0-24261 GCA_044507405.1 Rubrivivax sp.
CCGCCATGAACCACCTCGTGGCCTACATGTCGGACGACTACATGCAGGCCATCGCGCAGTACTTCGCCTCGCTGGACCTGCCCTATCCGCCGGCACAACCCGCTGCGCTCACCCCGGCGCAGGTGCAGGTGGCGCAGACGCTCGTGCAGCAGGGTGCGCCGCAGCGGCAGATCCCCGCCTGCACCGCCTGCCACGGCGAGACCATGGCCGGCAAGTTGCCGGCCATGCCGGGGCTGCTCGCCCTGCCGGCCGACTACCTCGTCGGCCAGATGGGCGCGTGGCGCACCGGCCAGCGCCAGGCCAAGGCGCCGGATTGCATGGCGCAGATCGCCGCGCGCCTGACGCCCGAGGAGATTGGCCTCGTCGCACGCTGGCTCTCCGCGCAGACGCTGCCCTTGGGCACCAAGCCGGAGCCCGCCACCACGACGACGCTGCCGATCGCCTGCGGGAGCGGCCTGTGAGCGCGCGCCCTACCCGCCGCGCCCTGCGCGCCGTGCTCATCGTGGCGCTGCTGGCGGCCCTGGCGGTCGCGCTCGTCGCCTGGCTCAACGTGCGCGGCGAGGCGCCGCTCGACGACACGCCGCTGGCCGTCACGCCGGCGCTCGTGGAGCGCGGCGCCTACCTCGCGCGCGCCGGCAACTGCGTCGGCTGCCATTCCATCCCCGATGGCGCCGAGTTCGCCGGCGGCCGCGGCGTGGAAACACCCTTCGGCGTTGTGCACGCGCCCAACCTCACGCCCGACGACGACACCGGTATCGGCCGCTGGACGGCCGCGGAGTTCTGGCGCGCCATGCGCCACGGCCGTTCGAAGGACGGGCGGCTGCTCTACCCGGCCTTCCCCTACCCGAGCTACACGCAGGTCACGCGCGAGGACTCGGACGCGCTCTACGCCTACCTGCGCACGCTCCCGCCGGTCTCGCGGCCGGGCAGGCCGCATGCGCTGCGCTTCCCGTACAACACGCAGGCGGCGCTCGCGGTGTGGCGCGCGCTCTTCTTCCGCCCGGCCGACTACACGCCCGACTCCGCGCGCAGCGCATCGTGGAACCGCGGCAAGTACCTGGTGCAGGGCCTGGGCCACTGTGCGGCCTGCCATTCGGCGCGCAACGTCTTCGGCGCCACGCCGCTCAACGCGGAGTTCGGCGGCGGCCTGATGCCCGACGAGAGCTGGTATGCGCCCTCGCTCGCGAGCGCCGAAGAGGCCGGCGTGCAGGGCTGGAAGCCGCAAGACGTGGTCGCGCTGCTGAAGAACGGCATCGTGCGCGACGCCACCGTCTCCGGGCCGATGGCCGACGTGGTCTACAACAGCACGCAGCACATGAGCGAGGCCGACCTCGCGGCCATGGCCGAGTTCCTCGCCAGCATCCCGGTGCGCGAGGTCGAGCGCAAGCGCCATCGCCCCGGCTCGCCGGAGGTGCTCACGCGCGGCCAGGCGATCTACCGCGACCACTGTGCCGCCTGCCATGGCGCATCGGGCGAAGGCGTGCCGGGCATCTATCCGGCCCTCGCCGGCAATCGTGCGGTCGTGCTGCCCTCGGCGGCCAACCTCGTCCAGGTCATCCGTCTCGGCGGCTTTCCGCCGAGCACCCCGGGCAACCCGCAGCCCTTCGGCATGCCGCCCTTCGGGCAGACGCTCGATCACGACGACATCGCGGCGGTCGCGACCTACATCCGGCAGTCGTTCGGCAACCAGGCCGATGCGGTGAGCGCACTCGACGTGCTGCGCGTGAAATGAGCCGCGTCAAACGCGGTCAGGCTTCACGGTTTCATCCGTGGAAACGCGATGCCTCGATCGATTTGAACAAATACAATTGACGCGTCCGAGACTTCGAGAGCGGTCCGGGCGACATCAGAAGCTTTTTCGAGCCCCGCTTGCGGGGCTCTCTTTTGTCCACTTCATTCGCCCGTCCACGGGCCTCGCGTGCGGGGTTGGCATGGCAACGAACAAGCGGCCCACGCGTCGGGCCACCCCCGCGATCCCTGCCGCCACACCTGCGGCCCCGCCTGCGCACACGGCTGCGGTCGCGGGCGATGCGGTCGCCGCCGGGCGCGTGTTGCGGCAGTTCCGCCAGGTCTTCAATGCCGTGAAGACGCATTTCCAGCAGGTCGAGAAGAAGACCGGCGTGGGCGGCGCCCAGCTATGGGCGCTGAGCATCATCCGTGACCGGCCGGGCATCGGCGTGAACGCACTCGCCGACGAGATGGACGTGCACCAGTCCACCGCCAGCAACCTCGTGAAGACGCTCGCCGAGCGCGACTACATCGTGGCCACGAAGTCCGAGCAGGACCGCCGCAGCGTGCAGCTGCACATCCTGCCCACCGGCGCGCGGCTCCTGAGCAAGGCCCCGGGGCCGTTCACCGGCGTGCTGCCCGAAGCGCTGGCCAAGCTGGACCCGGCCACGCTCGTGCGCCTGGAAGACGACCTGCAGGAGCTGCTCTCGGTGCTCCACACCGACGAGCGCGCCGCCAACATCCCGCTCGGCAGCTAGGCCGAGAGCTCGCAGAGCCGTGCGAGCAGCCGCGCCACGTCGGCCTGGCGCTCCACGCAATAGCGCGCCTCGTGCGCCAGCACCCTGTGCCCGACGTGCACCGTGAGCCAGCCGGGCCGGGCGCAGCGGTAGACCGATTCGTCGGTCACGTCGTCGCCGGCATAGAGCACGGTGCCGTGACCCTGGCGCGCCATGAGCGCGGCGAGCGCCTGGCCCTTGTCGGGTGCGCCCGCGATCAGGAGGTTCACGCAGCACTTGCCCTCCATCGTGACGAGCGGCGCGGGCAAGCCCGACAGCAGCTGCTCGATCTCGCGCCGGGCGCGCGCCTCGTCTGGCGCGCGGCGGTAGTGCAGCGTCCAGGAGTGGCCCTTGTCCTCGAATTCGACGCCGGCCTGCGCCAGCGCCGCGCCGGCCGCGGCCACGCGCGCATGCAGCGCGTCGACCGCCGGCCGCGCATGCTCGGGCAGCGGCGCGTCGCCCTCCTCGGCGCCATGGTTGCCCAGCACGTAAGCCGGCTTGAAGCCGAGCCGCGAGCTGACGTCGGCGGCGGCCCGGCCGCTCACGATCGCGACCTCGAAGCGCGACGCCAGCTGCTGCAGCAACGCGAGGGTCTGGGGCGGAATGGCCGCTGCCGTCGGGTCGTCGACGATGGGCGCGAGCGTGCCGTCGAAATCGAACGCGAGCAGCGGGCGGCTCGCCACCAGCTCGCGCAGGGCCTGCTCGCCCTCGGGGCTGAAGAGCGGCGTCATGCTCATGGCGCGAGGTCGTTTGCGCCGTGGCGCTGCACGCGCGCCTCGATGCGCTTGCGCAGGCGCAGGCGGGCCGCGTCGGAGAGCATGCGGCCGGCCCAGCGATAGACGTTGAACTCACGCACCGTCATGCGCAGGCTCGCCATGCGCTCGCGCTGCTCGGCCGGCGGCATGACGAGCGCCTGGTGGATGGCGTCGGCGCACTCCTCCACGTGGTACGGGTTCACGATGAGCGCTTCGGTCATCTCGCGCGCGGCGCCGGCAAAGCGGCTCAGGATGAGCACGCCCTGCTCGTCGCTGCGCGCGGCCACGAACTCCTTGCACACGAGGTTCATGCCGTCGTGCAGGCTGGTGACGAGGCAGACATCGGCCGCACGGTAGAGCTCGTTGAGCGCGTCGTGCTCGTGGTGCTGCGCGAGCAGGATCACCGGCTCGTAGCCCGGCCCGCCGAAGCGCTTGCGCACGCGGTCGACCACGCGCTCGATGCGCTCCTGGAAGGAGCGGTATTCCTCCAGCGCGCTGCGCGTGGGCGCGGCCACCTGCACGAAGGTGAACCTGCCGCGCCACTCGGGGCGCTTCTCCAGCAGGCGCTCGACGGCGTGCAGACGCTCGAGGATGCCCTTGGTGTAGTCGAAGCGGTCCACGCCGAGCGCGATGCGATGGCCCTCGGGGAAGTTCAGCCGCGCGAGCACCGCCTCGCGCGCGGCCACCGCGGCCGGTGCGGGCGCCTGCTCGGGCCATTCGATCGAGATCGGGTAGCTCTCGATGTAGGTCTCGTCGCGCTGGTACGAGACGGTGTTGTGCTCCTGCTCGATGCGCGCCTCGAGGTAGCGGTCCACCGTCTCCATGAAGTTCTTGCAGTGGTAGCGCGTGTGGAACCCGATGATGGTGCTGCCGAGCAGGCCTTGCACGATCTCGCGGCGCCACGGGCAGATGCCGAACGACTCCGGATTCGGCCAGGGGATGTGCCAGAAGGTGAGGATGGTCGCGCGCGGCAGGCGGGCGCGGATCATCGCGGGCACGAGCGCGAAGTGGTAGTCCTGCACGAGCACGATCGGATCTTCGCTGCGCGCTTCGGCCACCACCGCATCGGCGAAGCGCTGGTTGATCTGCTGGTACGCCTTCCAGTCGCTCTCGCGGAAGACCGGGCGCACGTGCGCCACGTGGCACAGCGGCCACAGGCCCTCGTTGGCGAAGCCGTAGTAGTAGCCCTGCTCCTCTTCCGGCGTCATCCAGATGCGGCGCAGGGTGTACTCGTCGCGGTTGGGCGGCACCTTGATGCGGTCCTTGGCGTCCACGGTCTGCGCGTCGGCGCTGCCGCCGCCATGCGCGACCCAGGTGCCCGAGCAGGCCCGCATCACCGGCTCGATGGCGGTCACGAGGCCGCTCGCGGGCCGGCGCACGAAGACCGCGCCGTCGTCGCCCTTCTCGTGGATGTAGGGCTCGCGGTTGGAGACCACGATCACCTCGTCGCCGCGCAGCTGCGTGCGCAGCAGCGAGCGCAGGCGGTCGGCGTTCCACTCGACCTCGGGGCCGAGCGAGCGGCGGTATTCGTCCTCGAGGTCGCGCAGCCGCACGCGCAGGTCGGCCGCGAGCGGCGCGAGGTCGCGCCACGCCCCGAGCGGGCGCAGCAGCCCCTCGCCGCGCAGCAGGCCGCGGATGCCGGAGACCCAGCCGCGCCAGCTCAGCTGCGCGACCACCATGGTGATGAAGGCCATGGTCGCGCCCAGCACCGCGATGAGCACGATGAGGTACTTGCGGGTGTCTTCGCTGCGCCGCTCGATGAAGCTCACGTCGTGCAGCAGCACGATGTCGGCGATGCTGCCGTTGGCGGCCGCGACCGGGTGCATGCCCACGTGCACGCCGCCGCCCTCGATCTGCATGATGGGCGGATCCGACGCTGCGGCAGCACGCAGCGCGCTGCATTGCGCGCCGGCCGGGAAGCCGTCGGTGCGTCGCAGGAGCCCGCCATCGCGCGCGCACAGGCCGATGCCGACGATGCGCTCGTCCTTGGCCGCGCGGTCGAACATCGACTGCAACGGCGCCGTGTTGCCGGTGGCCATGGCCTCGCCGATCGCGTCGGACAGGGCGTTCGAGACCAGCTCGCCGCGCAGGTTGAGATCGCGCGAGAACCAGCGCAGCGTGAGCTGGTCCATCACCGGCAACGCGAGATACGCCGCGAGGCCCAGCGTCGCAAGCAGCGGCACCAGGAAGCGGAGTTGAAGTCGCAGGGAGTTCAATGATTCTGATGCGCCGACGTGGGGCATCGTCTCTGGAACGAGCCGGCCATTCTATATTTGTCCAAATATTCAACCGACCTCAGACCTTCCGCATCGATCAGGAATCTCATGACCGACCTTTCGTTCGACTGGCTCCCGAGCACCGTCTTCGGCGTCTCGACCGGGAGCGCCATCACCGCGCTCGCCGTCGCCCTCCTGGCCTACGTCATCTTCACGACGGCGCTGCGCTTTGCCCTCAAGCGGATGTCCGCCATCTCCTCTCGCACGAGCACGCGCCTGGACAACACGGTGGTCGAGATCCTGGGCAGCACCAACCGCGCGCTCATCGTGCTCGTGTCGGTGCTGATCGGCGTGGGCTTCCTCGACCTGCCCGATCGCTGGGCCGCGCGCGTCTCGCAGCTGTGGTTCGTGGCGCTGGCGGTGCAGGTGGCGCTCTGGGCCAACAAGGCGGTGACGCTCGGACTGCAGCGGCATGCCACGCGCGTCGGTGGCTCGGCGACGGCGCCTGCCAGCGCGGCCGCCACGCTCATCTCGTGGGGCCTGCGCACGGTGCTGTGGACGGTGCTGCTGCTGGCCATGCTCTCCAACCTGGGCGTGAACGTCACCGCCTTCATCGCGAGCCTGGGCGTGGGCGGCATCGCGGTGGCGCTGGCGGCGCAGAACATCCTCGGCGACCTCTTCGCCTCGGTCGCCATCGCGGTGGACAAGCCCTTCGAGGTGGGCGATTTCATCGTGCTCGGCAGCATCGCCGGCACGGTCGAGGTGGTGGGCGTGAAGACCACGCGCATCAGGAGCCTCGGCGGCGAGCAGATCGTGATGTCGAACACCGAGCTGCTCAAGCAGACGGTCAGCAACTACAAGCGCCTGCAGCAGCGCCGCATCGTCTTCACCTTCCGCCTCACCTACGACACCAGCGCCGATCAGCTGCGCCAGGTGCCCGAGATCGTGCAGCGCATCGTGACCGAAACCGACGGCGTGCGCTTCGACCGGGCGCATTTCAAGGGCTTCGCCGAGAGCTCGCTGGAGTTCGAGGTCGTCTACTTCGTGCTGGACCCGAGCTACAACATCTACATGGACCAGCAGCAGCGCATCAACCTGCGCCTGGTCGAAGAGATGGAAAAGCTCGGCGCCCGCTTCGCCCTGCCGACGCGCACCGTCTACATGAACATGCCGGAGCGGCCCGCCCGCGAGGAAGCGGAAGTTCCGGGCAACGGCGTCCCGGCGGGGGCCGCGGCACGCTGATGTTTTGATCGGGCGCAAGGCCTTGCGGCCTGCGCCATGGGAATCTCCTGCCATCTGCAGGAGACACCCATGGCCGCCCACTCGACGCTCAGGATCATTCGCGAGGAGCACGCCGCGCTGGCGGCGATGCTGCGCTCCATCCTGCTGCACATCGCCGAGCGGCGGGGCGGCTCCAGGCTGCCCGATTTCGCCGCCTTGCGCGCCATGGTCTTCTACGTGGACGAGTTCCCCGAGAAGCGCCATCACCGCAAGGAAACCGAGCTGCTCTTCCCCAAGCTGCGCGCGCGCACGCCGCTGTCGCGCGACTTGATCGACCACCTCGACACCGATCACGCGCTGGGCGAGCGCAACATCCGCGAGCTGGAGCACGCGCTGCTCGCCTTCGAGATGCTGGGCGAGCCCCGGCGCGCCGCCTTCGAGCACGCCGCCGAGCGCTATGTGAATTTCTACCTGCGGCACATGGCGCTCGAGGAGCGCGAGATCCTGCCGCTGGCCGAGAAGGTGCTCACGCCCGAGGACTGGGCGGATCTCGACGAGGCCTTCGAGGCCAACCGCGACCCGCTCACCGGGCATGCGCCCGACACCGACTACGAGGCCCTCTTCCACCGGATCGCGTGCATCGTGCCCGCGCCGATCGGGCTCGGCGCGTGATGCGGCTCAAGCTGCCCGCTCACCCACCCACCCGGCCTGCCGCCCAGAGCCAGACGCGCATGCAGTACCTCGTCCCTTCCTCCCATGCCTGGTCGATCGACGCCCTGCCGGACGACGAGCGCCGCCGCGTGTCCGAAGTGGCCGCGTCGCTGGCCGAGGCGGCCCGGGCCGGTCAGGCCCTGCAGCCGCTGCGCGGCAAGAACGTGGCGGTGCTGTGCGAACACGCGGCCTGCCCAGGCTTCGACATCTTCTCGCGCGCCGCGATGGCCCTCGGCGCCCGCGTCACGCACATCCGCCCGAGCGAGGCGCTCAACTCCGAGGTGCACCTGCCCGAGACCGTGGGCGGCCTGCTCGGCCGGCTCTATGACGCGATCGACTGCCACGGGCTCGCGCCCGACCTGCTCGAGCGACTCGCCCGCACCACGGGCCGGCCGGTCTTCAACGCGCTGGGCTGCCAGGGCGACGGGTCGAGCGACCGGCCGGCGGACGAGTACACGCTGCAGGCCCTGCTGCTGAGCGCGCTGGCCTGAAGCGCGGCGCTGGCCGCAAGGTCAGCCGAAGCAATAGGCGGCGACGCGGTGCCACAGCCCCGAGCCGAGCGACCAGCCCGACGCGACCACCAGGCAGGCCCCCGAGACACGCACCATCCAGACGCTGCCGAGCACGCCGGCGCCACGCCCTGCATGCCGCAGGAGGAGCGCCGCGCCCCAGAGGCCGGTGGACGACGCGAGCGCAAAGCCGCCCATCACCATCGCCCCACCGGCGGCGCTGCCCGCGAGCGTGGCCACGATGAGGGCCGACTGCAGCAATCCGCAAGGCCACGCGACCCAGGCCGCGCCGAAGGCGCCCGCGCGCGCCGGCCCGGCCACGCGCTGCCAGCCCTCGCGCTGCAGCTGCGGCGACAGGCCGCGCGCCTGCACCGACATCCACGCCGGCTGGCGGCCGGTCACCATGAGCCAGAGGCCCAGCGCCAGCGCGGCCACGTGGACCATCGTCCACAGCGGCCGCAGCGACGGCGTCGCCTCGCCCAGGGTCTTGAGCAGCGCCACGCTGGAGGCGGCCAGCGCGCCGGCCACCGCGTAGCTCGCCACGCGCCCGGCGTGGAAGGCCACGCCGTTGCGCGTGCCCTGCCCCGCCCCGCAGCGGCCGAGCACGGCCGACGAGGCGGCGCCGCACATGGCCATGCAGTGGGGTGCGCCGGCCGCGCCCATCAGCACGCCGGCGAGGACCAGGGCGGCATCCATCGCGCCGCTCAGACGATGCGCGAGAAGCGCCGCTCTTCCTGCGACGCGCGCAGCCGTGCGTCGAAGACCATGGCCACCGCACGCACGAAGAACCAGCCGGTGGGCGTGACCTCCACGCCGCGCCCGTCGACGCGCACCAGCCCCTGGGAGGCCAGGCCGCGCAGGCGGTCGAGCTCGGGCGCGAAATGGCGCTCTGCCTCGATGCCATGCCGCTCGCGCAGCCGCTCGAAGTCGAGCCGGCCCTGGCACATGAGCTCCATGATGACCTCGCGGCGCAGCATGTCGTCACGGCTCAGCACCACGCCGCGCGTGATGGGCAGGCGCTGCTGCTGCAGCGCCTCGTAGTACTCGGGCAGGGTCTTGGCGTTCTGCGCATAGCAGTCGCCCATCTGGCCGATGGCCGAGACGCCCAGGCCCACCAGGTCGCAGTCGGGCTGCGTGCTGTAGCCCTGGAAGTTGCGGTGCAGCCGGCCCTGGCGCTTGGCCACCCCGAGCGAGTCGGTGGGCAGCGCGAAATGGTCCATGCCGATGTAGTCATAGCCGTGGGCGATGAAGGCCTCGATCGCGCCGCTCAGCATCTGCACGCGCTCGGGCGCCGACGGCAGGTCCTGCTCGTGGATGCGGCGCTGCGGCTTGAAGCGCGTGGGCAGGTGCGCGTAGGCATACATCGCCACGCGGTCGGGGCGCAGCGCGTTCACCTGCTGGATGGTGCGCGCGAAGGACTCGGGCGTCTGCATCGGCAGGCCGTAGATCAGGTCGACGTTGATCGACTCGAAGCCGATGTCCCGCGCGGCGTGCATCAGGTCGCGCACCATGTCGTGCGGCTGGATGCGATGCACCGCCTCCTGCACGCGCGGATCGAAATCCTGCACGCCGTAGCTCAGGCGGTTGAAGCCCATCGCATGCAGGCACTCCAGGCGCTGGCGGGTGACGGTGCGCGGGTCGATCTCGATCGACATCTCGGCGCCGGGCACGATGTCGAAGCAGGTGCGCAGCGACCCCAGCAGCCGCTCGAGCTGCTCGTCGTCGAGGAAGGTGGGCGTGCCGCCGCCCAGGTGCAGCTGCGAGACGCGCCGCGCGCCGCCCATCTCGGCGGCATAGAGCGCCATCTCTTCCTCCAGCGCTTCGAGATACGGCACGGCCTGCTCGTGGTGGCGCGTGATGATCTTGTTGCAGCCGCAGTAGTAGCACAGCGACGCGCAGAACGGGATGTGCACGTAGACCGAGAGCGGCCGGTTCGCGTCGAGCGCGCGGCGGCGAAGGCGCTCGCGCAGCTGCTCGCCGTCGAAGTCCACGAAGCGGTCGGCCGTGGGATACGAGGTGTAGCGCGGCCCGGCGACGTCGAAGCGCTGCAGGGTCTCGGGGGAGATGGCGGGCGGGGTCGTGCTCATGCCTGCCACTGTGCGCCAGGCAGGGGCGGTCATGCTTGACCGGGATCAACCGGCGCCGTCAGACCGGAGGCATCTGGTCCGGCTGTGCGGCTTTGCACATGAGGAGCGCCGTGAGCGCGCTCGAGGTGGCGGTCGCGATCCAGCACAGCGCGAAGGTCACGGTGTAGATCGCCTGACGCGACCACTCGATCTGCGCCCCGCCGAACCACTGCAGCTCGGTCGGGTCGACCACCGCGAAGATCAGCATCTCCAGCACGCCGGCCATCAGGAAGGCCGGCCAGAGGATCTGCAGCGCGCGCGCCGTGGTCATGGCTGGCGCGGCGTGGCCGCGTGGTTGCGCACCTTCAGCGCGGGCGCGTTCGAGGCTTCCTGCTCGGTGACGGGCACGGGCGCGTCGTTGATCACCGGGTCGGCATGCCCGAGCGCGATCCACACGGTGGCGGTGCCGGCGAGCACGGCGGCCGCCGGCCCGGCGATGACGAGCCAGACCATGGCATGGCGCCACCACGGCGCCGACGGCACGGGGTCGGTTGCGGTCAGGGGACGGCTGGCGATGGTGTTCATGTCGCTCCTCTTGGCGTGTGCGGTGGTCAGCGCGGGACCACGAAGGTGGATTTCTCGCGCACCGAAGGTGCGTCGCCGTCGACGAGCGCCGGGTCGGGCAGCCGCTCGACGACGAAGTGCAGCGTGTGGGCGCCGGGCCCGAGGGCGCGGGCCGCTTCGGCGGGCACCTGCACGGACACCGGCAGCCAGCGGGCCTGGGCCGAGCCGACCTCGAACTCGTCGCGCGAGCTGACCCGCGCGCCGTCCAGCGTCTCGACCCGCACGCGATAGCGCTGCGTGGATTCGGTCGCGTTCATCAGCTGCAGGCGGTACACGTTCTCGATCGCGCCCTCGTCCACCAGGCGGGCGAGCGCGCCGCGGTCGCGCACCACGTCGACCCGGAAGGGGCTGCGCAGCGCCATGCTGGTGATGAAGGCGGCGCAGATCGCAAGCAGCACCACGCCATAGACGAGCACCCGCGGCCGGAACACGCGCCGCAGGCTCTGGGCACGGCTCCAGCCCTTGGCCAGCGCGTTCTGCGTCGCGAAGCGGATCAGGCCGCGCGGGTAGTTCATCTTGTCCATCACGCCGTCGCACACGTCCACGCAGGCGGCGCAGCTGATGCACTGGTACTGCAGGCCGTTGCGGATGTCGATGCCGGTCGGGCAGACCTGCACGCACAGGCCGCAGTCGATGCAGTCGCCCAGGCCCCTGGATTTCGGGTCGACCGTGCGGCCCCGCGAGCCGCGCGGGTCGCCGCGCGCCGTGTCGTAGCTCACGACCATCGTGTCGCGGTCGAACATCGCGCTCTGGAAGCGCGCATACGGGCACATGTACAGGCACACCTGCTCGCGCAGGAAGCCGGCGTTGCCGTAGGTGGCCAGGCCGTAGAAGAGCACCCAGAACCATTCCCACGGCCCGAAGCCGAGCGTGAAGGCCTCGGCCCAGAGCACGCGGATGGGGGTGAAGTAGCCGACGAAGGTGAAGCCGGTCCACAGGGCGATCGTGATCCAGGCCGCGTGCTTGCCGCCCTTGCGCAGCAGCTTCTCGGCCGTCCACGCGCCCTTGTCGAGCTTCATGCGGGCGATGCGGTCGCCCTCGAAGCGCCGCTCCACCCACAGGAAGATCTCGGTGTAGACGGTCTGCGGGCAGGCGAAGCCGCACCACAGCCGCCCCGCCACCGCGGTGAAGAGGAAGAGCCCGTAGGCGCAGATGATGAGCAGCACCGTCAGGTAGATGAAGTCCTGAGGGTGCAGCACCATCCCGAAGATGTAGAAGCGCCGCGAGGCCAGCTCGAAGAGCACGGCCGGGCGGTCGTTCCAGGTGAGCCAGGGCAGCCCGTAGAAGACGAGCTGCGTGATCCACACCAGCGCCCAGCGCCAGCGGGCGAACCAGCCCGTCACCGAGCGCGGATAGATCTTGGCCTGCTTCTCGTAGAGCCAGCCCGAGGCTTCCTGCGCGCCCTCGCCCTTGCCGCCCGGCGCAGCCGGCTGGGGCGCGACGGGGGTGATCGGGATGACGCGCCGCGTGGATGAGCCGGTACTGCTGTCGGCCATGGCTCAGCCCGTCACTGCGCGGCCCGGGCCGGGCTGTTCGACAGGCTCCAGACGTAGGCGCCCAGCACGTGGATCTGCTCCGGCGTGAGACGAGAGGCATGGGCCGGCATCATGTTGGTCTTGCCGGTGGTGACGATGGACACGATCGCCTCCTCGCCCCAGCCGTGCAGCCACACCTTGTCGGCGAGGTTGGGCGCGCCCAGCGCCGGGTTGCCCTTGCCGCCCGGGCCGTGGCAGGCCGCGCAGGCGCCGAACTTCTCGCGCCCCAGGTGCGCCTGGATGCTGTTGTGCGGGCTGCCCGACAGGCTCAGCACGTACTGGGCCAGGTTGCGCACGTCTTCCGAGCTGCCCACGGCGGCGGCCATCGCCGGCATCACGCCCTGGCGGCCGTTGGCGATGGTCTCCTTGATGGCGTCCAGCGTGTTGCCGTAGAGCCAGTCGGCGTCGGTGAGGTTCGGGAAGCCCTTGCTGCCGCGCGCGTCGGAGCCGTGGCAGGCCGCGCAGTTGTTGATGAAGAGCCGCTCGCCGATGCCCATGGCGGCCGGGTCGGCGGCCAGCGCGTCGGCCGGCTGCGCGGCGTACTGGGCGTACACCGCGGCCATGGCGGTGCGAGCCTTCTCCTGCTCGGCCTCGTATTCCTTCTGGCTCGTCCAGCCGAGCGTGCCCGCGGCGCTGCCGAGGCCGGGGTACAGGATCACGTAGGCGAAGCCCGCGAAGCAGGTGATGACGAACAGCAGCATCCACCAGCGCGGCAGCGGGTTGTTCATCTCGACCAGGTCTTCGTCCCAGACGTGGCCGGTGCTGTTGTCGGCGGCCATCTGCTTGCGGCGCGAGGCCACGATGAGCAGCAGCACGCAGGCGATGATGGAGACGACGGTCGTGACGGCGATGAAGGTCGACCAGCCGCTGTGGAAGAAGTCGCTCATGTCAGTGCTCCCCGCGGCCGGGCGCAGCGCGCTCGCCGACCGCCTCGTCGGAAAACGGCAGCTGCGCCGCGTCCTCGAAGCGCGCCTTGTTCTTGCGCGAGAGCGCCCAGGCCACGATGCCGCCGAAGCAGGCGAAGGACATGATGGTCACGGCGATGCGCAGATCGTTGACGTCCATGGTTGTGTCGTCCGGTTGAATTACTTGAGGGCGGTGCCCATGGCCTGCAGGTAGGCGACGAGCGCGTCGAGCTCGGTCTTGCCCATCACGGCCTCGGTGCTGCCTGCGATCTCTTCGTCGGTGTAGGGCACGCCCACGCGGCGCAGCGCGGTCATGTGCGCCGGCATGTCGGCCGCGTTGACCTGGCGCTTCTCCAGCCACGGGTAGGCCGGCATGTTCGACTCGGGCACGAGGTCGCGCGGGCTGATGAGGTGCAGGCGGTGCCAGTCGTCGCTGTACTTGCCGCCCACGCGGTGCAGGTCGGGCCCGGTGCGCTTGCTGCCCCACTGGAAGGGATGGTCGTAGACGAACTCGCCCGCCGTGGAGTAGTGGCCGTAGCGCAGCGTCTCCGAGCGGAAGGGCCGGATCATCTGCGAGTGGCAGTTGTAGCAACCCTCGCGGATGTACACGTCACGCCCGGCCAGCTGCAGCGCGGTGTAGGGCTTCAGGCCCGCCACGGGCTGCGTGGTGGAGCGCTGGTAGAACAGCGGCACGATCTCCACGATCCCGCCCACCGCCACCACGAGCAGGATGAGCACGATCATCAGGAAGTTGTTCGTCTCGATCTTCTCGTGGCTGAAGGTCGGGATCTTGTCGTCGGTCTTGGACATGTCGGTCAGCTCTCGGATTCAGGCTCAGGCGGCGGCGGTGTGGCGCACCGGCGGAATGGCCACCGGTTGCGGCCGGCCGTTCATCGCGGTCATCACGACGTTCCAGGCCATGATGAGCATGCCGCCCAGGTACAGCACACCCCCCAGCAGGCGCACCACGTAGAAGGGGAAGGTGGCCTTCACGCTCTCGACGAAGCTGTAGACGAGCGTGCCGTCGGGGTTCACCGCGCGCCACATCAGGCCTTGCATGACGCCGGCGATCCACATGGCGGCGATGTAGAGCACGATGCCGATGGTCGCGATCCAGAAGTGCAGCTCGATCGCCTTGACGCTGTGCATGCGGGTCTGGCCGAACATGCGCGGCACGAGGTAGTACAGCGTGCCCATCGAGATCAGGCCCACCCAGCCGAGCGCGCCGGCGTGCACGTGGCCGACCGTCCAGTCGGTGTAGTGGCTGAGCGCGTTGACGGTCTTGATCGACATCAGCGGGCCCTCGAAGGTCGCCATGCCGTAGAACGACAGCGCGACGATCAGGAACTTCAGGATCGGGTCGTCACGCAGCTTGTGCCACGCACCCGACAGGGTCATGATCCCGTTGATCATCCCGCCCCAGCTCGGCGCGAGCAGGATGAGCGAGAAGATCATCCCCAGGCTCTGCGCCCAGTCGGGCAGCGCGGTGTAGTGCAGGTGGTGGGGGCCCGCCCACATGTACGTGAAGATCAGCGCCCAGAAGTGCACGATGCTCAGGCGGTAGCTGTACACCGGGCGGTTGGCCTGCTTGGGGATGAAGTAGTACATCATCCCGAGGAAGCCGGCGGTCAGGAAGAAGCCCACCGCGTTGTGGCCGTACCACCACTGCACCATCGCGTCCTGCACGCCGGCGTAGGCCGAGTAGCTCTTGGTGAACGTGACGGGGATGGCCGCGCTGTTGACGATGTGCAGCAGCGCCACGGCGAGGATGAAGCCGCCGAAGAACCAGTTGGCCACGTAGATGTGGCGCACCTTTCGGATGCCGATGGTGCCGAAGAACACGATCGCGTAGCTCACCCACACCGCGGCGATCAGCAGGTCGATCGGCCACTCGAGCTCGGCGTATTCCTTGCCCTGCGTGTAGCCCATGGGCAGCGAGATGGCCGCCGCCACGATCACCGCCTGCCAGCCCCAGAAGGTGAAGGCCGCGAGCCTGGGCGCGAAGAGCTTCACCTGGCAGGTGCGCTGCACCACGTAGTAGCTCGACGCGAAGAGCGCGCAGCCGCCGAAGGCGAAGATCACGGCGTTGGTGTGCAGCGGGCGCAGGCGGCCGTAGCTCAGCCACGAGATGCCGAAGTTGAGCTCCGGCCAGGTGAGCTGCGCGGCGATCAGCACACCGACCGCCATGCCGACCACGCCCCAGAGCACGGCCGCCAGCGTGAAGTTGCGCACGACGGCGTCGCTGTAGGACGGTGCCGCTTGCGTCTGCAACGAGGGAGAGGCGTTCATCGCGAAGAATCCTGGTTTCTGATGCCAGGATTGTTCGCGGCGCCCCTTCATTCAGGGTTGATCCGGATCAACCGGCGCACCTCGCGAGGGGGCGGGAGGTGTGTCCTCCAGCACGCGCCAGCCCTCCCGCTCCAGATCCTCGAACTGGCCGGCGTTGATCGCCCAGCCGAAGATGCCGATCAGCGCGAGGATGAGCAGCACCGACAGCGGCAGGAGGAGGTAGAGGCTTTCCATGGGCGCAATCGCAGGGAATCAGCGCGCGAGGCGCAAGGCGTTGAACACGACGACGAGCGAGCTCGCCGCCATGCCCGCTCCTGCCGCCCACGGCGGCAGCAGCCCCGCGAGCGCCAGGGGCACGCACGAGGCGTTGTAGATGAGAGAGGCGGTGAGGTTCTGCCGCATCACGCGCACGGCACGGCGCGCGAGCGCGCGGGTGGCCGGCACTTCCGCCAGGCGGCTCCCCAGCACCACGAAATCGGCCCGCTGCTGCGCGAGCGCGCTGCCATGGGCCAGCGCGAACGAGACGTCGGCGCGCGCGAGCACCGGCCCGTCGTTCACGCCGTCGCCCACCATGAGCACGCGGTGGCCCTCGCCCTGCAGGCGCGCGACCACCGCGAGCTTGTCTTCGGGCGTCGCGCCGCCCTGTGCATCGTGCAGGCCCAGGCGCCGGGCGGTCGCCTGCACGCTCGCCGGGGTGTCGCCCGAGAGCAGGTGCATCTGCAGCCCCTGCTCGCGCAGCGCCTGCAGCGCGGCCGGCGTGTCGGGGCGCAGCGCTTCGTCGAACTCGAAATGCACCCGCTGGTGCGGCTCGTCCAGGCAGGCGCAGACCACCACCGGGCGCTCGGCGTCCGAGGTGGTGCCGGCGAATGCCGGCGAGCCCAGGCGCCAGGTGCGGCCCTGCGCATCCACGGCTTCGACGCCCTGCCCCGGCAGCTCACGCACCCGCTGCCACTCGGCGCCGGAGGCGGTCAGCGCCTGCGCGAGCGCGCGCGAAAGCGGGTGGCGCGAGAGGGCCGCGAGCGAGGCGGCCTGGCCGAGCAGGTGCGCCCGGTCGGCGTCCTCGGGCACGTCGATGTGCGCCAGCACGAGCTGGTCCTGCGTGAGCGTGCCGGTCTTGTCCAGGCAGGCGACGTCGGTGCGGGCGAGCGTTTCCAGCGCGTCGAGCCGCTGCACCAGCACGCCGCGGCGTGCGAGCGCGCCGGCCGCACTCAAGAGCGCCGCAGGCGTTGCGAGCGACAGCGCACACGGGCAGGTGACGATGAGCACGGCCACCGCCACCCACAGCGCGCGCGACGGATCGATCACGCTCCAGGCCGCGGCCGCCGCCGCGGCCAGCAGCAGCACGCCCCAGACGAAGGGGCCGGCGATGCGGTCGGCCGTGCGCAGCATGGCCGGCCGCTCGGTCAGGGCGCGCTGCACCAGGTCCACGATCTGGCGGTAGCGCGTGCCCTCGCCCACGCAGGACAGGCGCACCGTGGCCGGCACGCCCACGTTGATCGTGCCGCCCACCACGGTCTCGCCCGCCACGCGCTCCACCGGGCGCGACTCGCCGGTCAGCAGCGCCTCGTCCACCTGCGTGCCGGCCTCGAGCAGCTCGCCGTCGCCGGGGAAGGCCTGCCCGAGCGCCACGCGCACCGTGTCGCCCACGCGCAGGCGCGACACGGCCACCTGTTCCTGGCGCCCATCCGCCGTGAGGCGCGTCACGGTGCCCGGCAGCCGGTTGAGCAGCGCATCGAGCGCTTCCATGCTGCGCGCACGCGCCCTCGCCTCCAGCCAGCGACCGCCGAGCAGGAAGGTGACGAACATCGTCATCGAGTCGAGGTAGATCTCGGCGCCCATCGGGCCGGTCGGATCGAAGGTGGAGGCGGTGCCGGCCACGAAGGTGATCGCGATGCCGAGCGCCACCGGCACGTCCATGCCGATGCGGCGCTGGCGCACGGCGCGCCACGCGCCCTGGAAGAAGGGGCCGGACGAAAACAGGAGCACCGGCACGCTCAGGACCCAGGCCGCCCAGCGCATGAGCGCGTCCAGGTCGGGCGCGATCTCACCGGGCTCGGCGAGGTAGCCGGGCGTGGTGAGCATCATCACCTGCATCATGCAGAAGCCGGCCACGAAGAGCCGCCAGAGCGCCTGGCGCGCCTCGCGCCTGCCGGCTGCCTGTGCCGATTCGTGGCGGGCCGGCTCGGCGCCGTAGCCCGCGCGCGCGACGGCGTCCATCAGCGCCACGGCCGGCGAGCGCTGCGGCTGCCAGCGCACCCGCGCGCGCTTGCTCGCCGCGTTGACCTCCGCCGACTCCACGCCGGGCACGCCGCGCAGCGCGGCTTCGATCAGCCCGGCGCAGGCGCCGCAGTACATGCCCTGCAGCGAGAACACGGTCTCGGCCACGCGCGCGCCATCGGCCCGCGTGACCCAGCGCACGTCCAGCCCCTCGGTGCCGGCGACGTCGGGCTCGGCCTCCACGTCGAGGCGGGGCGGCGCGAGCGTGGCCGTGCTGGCCGCGGACAGGGGGGCATTCATCCGCCGCACTCTAAGGAGACGCGCCCGATAGGGGCATGACCTGGATCAACCCCGCCCCCTGCGCACGCCGGGCGCAGGCCGCCGGTGCGTGACGGATGCCTTGATCCAGATCAGCCGGGCCCGGCCACGCGCCGCCTAGAGTCGCCGCAAGGAGAGATGTCTTGATCCCAGCCGACCTCATGCCCCTGCTCGAACAGAGCGGCCTCGCCCCCCTGCGCCTCGCCGGCCGCACGCTCCTGCCCATCGTGCAGGGCGGCATGGGCATCGGCGTCTCGGCCCATCGCCTCGCCGGCAGCGTGGCGCAAGCCGGCGGCGTGGGCACGCTGAGCTCGGTGGACCTGCGCCGCCACCACCCCGACCTCATGGAGCGCACGCGCGGCCTGGGTGTCGGCCCCGACGCCAAGGAGGCGATCAACGCCGCCAACCTGGAGGCGGTGGAGCGCGAGATCGCGGCCGCGCGCCAGCTCGCCCAGGGCCACGGCCTCATCGCGATGAACGTGATGCGCGCCGTCAGCGACTACGCGGCCTACGTGCGGCGCTCGCTCGCCGCCGGCATCGACGCGATCGTGGTCGGCGCCGGCCTGCCGCTCGACCTGCCCGAGCTTGCGTCCGAGCACCCCCGGGTCGCGCTCATTCCCATCCTGTCGGACTCGCGCGGCGTCAACCTCGTGCTGCGCAAGTGGGAGCGCAAGAAGCGCATGCCCGATGCCGTGGTGCTGGAGCACCCGGCCCACGCCGGCGGGCACCTGGGCGCGGCCAGGGTCGAGGACGTGAACGACCCGCGCTTCGACTTCGAGCGCTCCATCCCCGAGACCGTGGCGCTGCTGCGCACGGCCGGCATCGAATCCACGCCCGTCATCGCCGCCGGCGGCATCCGCAGCCTCGCCGACATACGCCGCGTGCAGTCGCTGGGCGCGAGCGCCGTGCAGCTGGGCACGCCTTTCGCCGTGACCGAGGAGTGCGACGCCCATGCCGAGTTCAAGCGCGTGCTCGCCGAGGCGCGCGAAGAGGACAAGATCGAGTTCACGAGCGTGGCCGGCCTGCCCGCGCGGGCGGTGGCCACGCCCTGGCTGCGCGCCTACCTGAAGGCCGAGCCGCGTCTCAAGGCGGTGGCCCACGTCAAGCAGCGCTGCACCAAGGTGTTCGACTGCCTCGCCCAATGCGGCCTGCGCGACGGCAAGGCCGACTGGGGCCAGTTCTGCATCGACCAGCAGCTCGCCGCTGCACTCAAGGGCGACGTGAAGAGCGGCCTCTTCTTCAGCGGCCGCGGCGCCCTGCCCTTCGGCCGCGAGATCCGCAGCGTGCGGGAGTTGATCGCGCACCTGCTGGGGGGCGGCCCGGCCGCCGCCACCGCGTGATCCGCGTCAGGCCTCGCGGGCTGGCGTCACCCGTCCGATGCCAGGGCTGAGTTGCACGGTCGTCGGCGGGTTGGCCAGGGAGGTGCCGCCGCGCGGGGGCTCGGCGAGTCGCTGCTTCAGGCGCGCCACCACGACAGCCGCGTCCGGCCCGACGCCGCGCAGCGTCGCCGAGGCGTAGGTCCGCTGGTACGACAGGCCCACGTAGTACAGGCCTTCGATGGCCGTGCTCATGCCCCGATGTTGCAGCGGGGCACCATTCGGTCCGAGCGCCCCGAGTTCGTGCAGGTAGTCCAGGTTCGGCATGAAACCGGTCGCGTAGACGACCGCGTCCACGGCTTCGGATGAGCCCTCCGGCCACACCACGCCCTCACGCGTGAACTTGCAGAACATCGGCCTCACATCAGGCGCGCCCTCGGCGAGCGCCTTGCCATACCGGCCGGCATCGAGCACGGCCGGCCCCGACGTCATGTGCAGCCGCCTGAACAACGCGGCTCGCCGCGTGTTCGTCTCGGACGTGTCCAGCCCGAACAGCCACCACCACCGGTGTACGTCGGCCCCCAGCACGCGCTGCGGGATCAAGCTGGGCGGGCGGCGCGCGGCGATGGACACCCGCGCCACGCGCGCCAGCTCCGTGGCGATCTGCACGCCCGAGTTCGCGGCACCGACCACCAGCACCCGCTTGCCGGCAAAGGCGTCGGGCGTCTGGTACGCCAGCGAATGGAGCTGCACTCCCTGGTAGTCGTCCTGGCCCTCGATCACGGGCATGCGAGGGCGCTGGAACGAGCCGGTCGCTGCGATCACGTTGCGCGCCAGCAGGGTGTCCTCTCCAGCCTGCACCTCGAAGAGCCCATCGGCCCGGCGTTGCACACGCGTCACCTTGCAGCCGCCCAGCACCGGCAGCCGATGCGTCTGCGCGTAGCGTTTCAGGTAATCGACCGTCTCGTCTCGGGTGGGATAGGCGCCCGGATCGCCCGGGAACGGCATGCCCGGCAACGACGAGAAACGCGCGGGCGAAAAAAGCCTCAGGCTGCGGTAGTAGTGCAGCCAGGAGCCGCCCGCAGCGTCGGCCGCGTCCAGGATGACGAAGCGCAAGCCCGCGCGCTGGAGGTGGTAGCCGGCGGCCAGCCCGGCCTGCCCGGCGCCGATCACGACGGCGTCGTGAAGCCGTGCGTGGTCGCTTGTGGATGCACTCATGGAAAGATCCTTCGGTCTTGGTTGGTCCAGGGTCGTCGTGTCACGCCTTGCATGCCGTGTCGCTCGTCGAGCGGCACCTCGGGCGTCGCCTGCGCAGAGCCGCCCTTGCTCAGCGCCCGGTGTGCCAGCAGGCCGAGCCCGGCGCCTGCGAACTGGGCGACGACGAACATCGGCGCGCTGGCGGGTGCGATCCCGGCGAAGCTGTCGCTGAAGATGCGCCCCACGGTCGCCGCGGGGTTGGCGAAAGCCGTGGAGGCGGTGAACCAGTAAGCAGCCCCGATGTAGCAGGCCACCATCGCCGCTCCGCGACCGGCCGGGGCGCGCAGGACGACCAGCACCAGCCCCGCCGTCGCAACGGCTTCGGATACCCACTGTCCCGTGCCGGAACGGTCCCGGTTTGAGATCAGGAAAAGATTCATGTCGAACATGGCATGCGCAAGCCACGCACCCGCCACGGCGCCTAGCAGTTGCGCGGCGATGTAAGGCGGCAGCGCAGACCAGGCCAGCTGGCCGCGCCATGCCATCACGGCGCTGATGGCCGGGTTGAGGTGGGCGCCGCTGACCGGCAGTAAGACTTCGATCAGGATGTAGAGCGCCCCCACGGTCGCAAGCGCGTTGGCGAGCAGCGCAATGGCAACGTTGCCGCCGGCGAGTCGCTCGGCCATGACGCCAGAGCCGATCACGGCGGCCAGCAGAAGTGCGGTGCCGAGCGCCTCAGCACCCAGTTGGCGAGGCAGATCCATCATCAGCTCTCGGCGATCCGGGACAGCGCGCGCTGCAACTCGGCTTTCGGCATCGAGCCCAGCGGTAGTTCCAGGAGCTGCAGCATGCGATAGCCGATGGCCTGTCGGGTCAGCTCGAAGGCCCTGCGCCTGGCGTCATCGCCGCCTTCGGCGTTGGAAGGGTCGGGGTAGCCCCAGTGCACCTTCACCGGCGGATCGCCCGCCGCGCTGAAGAAGACCGGGCACTGCTCGGCGGCGCTGTCGCAGACAGTGATGACGATCGACAACGGCGGCGCCCCGTCGTGGCTGAACTCGTCCCAGCTCTTGCTGCGGTAGCCGCTCGTGTCGATCCCGGCGTTGCCCAATGCTTCCAGCGCGAACGGGTTGATGCGTCCGCTCGGGGCGCTGCCGGCGCTGTGCGCCTGCACGTCCCTGCCGCGCCCGCGGGCGAGGTGGTTCAGCATGCCCTCGGCGAGCACGCTGCGGGCCGAGTTGTGCGTGCACAGGATCAGCACATGGAAGACGTCCATCGTGTGCCCGCTCAGCAGCAAGCCGACGACGTGCGGGCGGAAGTGCCGGCCGACTGCGCGCCTTCGGCCGGGCGGCAGCACGCGCTCGCCACGGCGGCCTCGGCCTCGGGCGGCCTTTCGTGGAAGACCGGAATGCTCGCGAGCGTGCGGAACTGCTCCCAGGCGATGCCCTGGGGATCGCTGACCCAGTGCTTGTCGCTGCGGGCGTAGCAGCAGGTGGTCTCGCACTCGTCGCGAAGGGCCGCGTCCGCCGCCTGCCCCCTCGCTTTGAGCTCGGCGAGCTCTTCGTCGGTGTCGGCCTGGATGCCCAGGTGATCGACGCCCGGCGTGGCGCCTCGGGTCGAGACGGCGAAGTTGAGGCGCGGATCGTCGAGCATCCACTTGGCGTAGTCCGCCTCCACGCGCGTGGGCGCTGCCGCGAACAGCTTCGAATAGAAGGCGATGCTCGCCTCGAGGTCTTGCACATGTGCGTGAACGTGGAATCGCTTCATCAAAGGTCTCCTGGGATGAAAGAAGTACGAGGGATCAGCAGCCGCAGCCTTCGGCCTGCTCGGTGGCGCAAGCCGCGCCGGCACAGCAGTTCTCGGTGAGATACGCCAACAGGCCGTTCATCTGCTCGAAGGCGGCCCGATAGACGAGGTTGCGACTGGCTCGCTCGGTGGTCACGAGCCCGGCGTTGGCGAGCTCCTTCAGATGAAACGACAAGGTCGTGGGCGGGATGCCCAGGCCATCGGACATCACGCTGGGCGTGAGACCGGCAGGCCCGGCGACCACCAGGGCACGAAACACCTTCAGGCGCACGGCATGCGCCAGTGCGGCAAGTGACTTGAGGACGGCTTCTTCTGGCATGGCGTGACCATACCAGGATTCTCGAACTGTCGTCAATATCGACCTGGTGCGGACGGATGCAATCCACGAGCACCCGTCCGACGATCGCGATGCCCACCCGAACCTTGATGCGCATCAAGCCCCCCGTCCGGGCCGATTCCTAGCATTCATGCACTTGAAATGCATCTTTGAATCGTCACCCCGGAGGCCCTCATGCCCACCATCGCCCGCACGCTCGACGTCCGACAGATTCCCCCGCGAGACCGGCACCCGACCATCTTCTCCACGTTCGCGGACCTCGCCGCCGGCGAGTCGCTGCTGATCGTGAACGACCACGACCCGGCGCCCCTGCGCCACCACTTCCAGGCGACGCTGCCTGGCGCCTTCGCCTGGGAGTACCTCGCCCAGGGCCCCGCCGAGTGGCGCGTGGCCATCACCCGGCTCGACACCGAGCGCTCGCACAGCCCCTGCTGCGGCGCCTGCGGCGGCGCCTGAGCCACCTCCACCTTTCAGGAGCCGACATGAACAACACCCAAAGGCTTTGGCGCTGGCTGGGCCTGATCTTCGTCCTGTCGTTCGGAGCCCTCGGGTTCCTGGGCTGGCAGATCCACCTGAGCGCGCCGCCCATCCCCAAGGCGGTCGTGTCCACCGAAGGCGACGTGCTCTTCACCGGCGAGCAGATCCAGGCCGGCCAGCGTGCCTGGCTGGCCGCCGGCGGCCAGCAGCTGGGCTCGGTCTGGGGCCACGGCGGCTATGTGGCGCCCGACTGGTCGGCCGACTGGCTGCACCGCGAGGCGGTGGCGCTGAAGGACATCCGCACCCAGCAGCAGCAGGCGCTGGGCGAGCTGTCGGCCGGCGACCGGGCCGCCATCGACATGGCGCTCAAGACCGAGATGCGGCGCAACACCTACGACGAGGTCGACGGCCGCGTCACGGTCACGCCCGAGCGGGCCCGGGCCATCCAGGCCGTGGCCGCGCACTACGAGGCGCTCTTCGGCGACGAACCCTCGCTCACCGCGCTGCGCGAGCAGTACGCGATGAGCAACGGATCGCTGCCGAACCTCGCCGACCGCCAGGCGCTCACCGCCTTCTTCTTCTGGACCTCCTGGGCCGCCGCGACCGACCGCCCGGGCGAGACCAACCTGTCCTACACCAGCAACTGGCCGCATGAACCCATGGTGGGCAACACCATGACGGGCTCGGCCGCCATCTGGTCGATGGTGAGCATCGTCCTGCTGATCGCCGGCATCGCCGCCATGCTGTGGTTCCACGGCTCGCGCGAGCACGAGGGCACGCCGCAGCCGCTGGCGAGCGACCCGCTGCTGCACGTGGTCGCCACGCCCTCGATGAAGGCCACGCGCAAGTACTTCTTCGCCGTGGTCGGGCTGATCCTGCTGCAGATCGGCATGGGCGCCATCACCGCGCACTTCGCGGTCGAGGGCCATGCGCTCTTCGGCCTGCCGATGAGCGAGATCCTGCCCTACGTGGTGAGCCGCACCATCCACACGCAGGTGGGCATCTTCTGGATCGCCACCGCCTGGCTCGCCACGGGCCTGTACATCGCGCCGCTGCTGTCGGGCCACGAGCCGAAGTTCCAGAAGCTCGGGGTCGACGTGCTCTTCTGGGCGCTGATCGCGATCGTGGTGGGCTCCACCGCCACCAGCTGGATCGGCACCCTGCAGCGCAGCGGCAGCGACTTCTCGTTCTGGATCGGCAACCAGGGGCTCGAGTTCACGAGCATGGGCCGCGTCTGGCAGATCCTGCTCTTCGTCGGCCT
>JBIQJS010000056.1:0-24255 GCA_044507405.1 Rubrivivax sp.
CCCGAACGGGGTTGGGTATTGGCGTTGGATGCGATGCCAGCTCAGCTGGCGGCGCATTCGGGGCCCCTGAGAGCCGTCGAGCAGCGCAGGGCTTGGGGTGGCGTGCGCAGCACGCTTCGTGATCTGACTTCGCACAGCTGTTTGAGCGCAGCGGCCAACGGCCGCGTAGCGAGTTCTGCGCGACACCCCAAGACCGAGCAGCGCAGAGCAGTCGCCCCTAGGGCGACCGTGCGACCGGGGTGCCCTTTTCTTTGGTTACTTTCTTTTGGGCAAGCAAAAGAAAGTGACTGCGCCGCCGGGCGCACATCCCGGCGCGGCCTCACGCAGTGACAACACCAGCCGCAGGCACATCCCCCACCTGCCGGAACCCCTCCAGCAGCCCCTCCGCCGCCCGCAGATCCGAGATCAGGCTGCTGGCGCTCATCCCATCCATCACGTTGCTCCGCACATCCGCGAGGATCCGCTCACGCAGCGCCTCTTCGAACGCCTTCCACCGGGCATTGAGGCCCTCGCGAGCCATCGCTGGGCCAGGCGCCAAGCGCATCTGCGCCAACACGCGCAGCACCTCATGGCGCAGATCGAGGCAAGCCTCCCGCGCCGCGTCGCCCTCTCGCGCCGGCAGATGCCGCAGCAGGCCGTGCTGCAGCCGCTGTGCCGCCCGCACGCCGTCCACCAGGCGCACGGCCGCCGCCTGCAGCCGGAACCACGCCTCGTGGTGCACCGCATCCAGCGGGAGCTCCATGCGCCCCATGAAGTCGACGAGCTCGGCGTACACGCCCTTCACGTGCGCCTGGTACAGCGCCTCGCCATCGTCGCCCTGCTGCGCCGCCCGTGCGCGCAGGCCCGGGTCGTCGCGCAGGGGCGCCTCCCACTGCTCGGGCGGGCAGTAGAGCGTGCGCGCCACCACCTCGTGGCTGAGCCGCGCGAGGTGCTGCAGCTCGTCGGAGACGGCCTGCAGCGCGCTTTCCACCGTGAGCAGCGCGCGGCGGTTGAGGTAGCGCGCATGCACCACCGGGGCCGCCTGCGTGAGCACCGGGGGCTCGGGCACGTCGGGCAGCCAGCGCTGCAGGGCCGCGGCGAACTGCGGCTGCCACGGCCAGAAGAGCAGCACGCCCACGGCGTTGAAGAGCGTGTGGAAGAGCGCGAGCTGGATCAGCGCGTTGGCGCCCTGCCCGACGAGGCCGGTCGCCCACAGCACGAACCAGGTGAGCGGCTGCACCGCGAGGAAGGTGACCAGCGCCGTGCTCGCGTTGAACACCACGTGCGCGATCGCCAGGCGCTGGCCGCTGCGCCGGCTGCCGATGAAGCCCATGAGCGCGGTCGACGCGGCACTGCCCACGTTGGAGCCGATGGCGATGCCCACCGCCTGGTCGAGCACCAGCTGCTGGCCGGCAAGTGCCGCCAGCGTGAGCATCAGCGTCGCGTGGCTGGACTGCAGCACCACCGTCACCAGCGCCCCCACGGCCACGAAGAGCGCCGTGCCACGCCAGCCGTCGGCCTGCCAGGCGTCCAGCCTCAGGTCACCGAAGGCCGAGAAGCCCTCCTTGATCTGGTCGATGCCCAGGAAGATGAGCGCCACGCCCAGCAGCAGCCGCCCCGCGCCCTTGGCGCGCTCGCCCGCAAAGCTCAGCAGCATGCCGAAGACGAACAGCGGCAGCGCCACCGGCGACAGGCTCAGGCCGTGCCCCGCCAGCGCCAGCAGCCAGATCCCGCTGGTCGCCCCCAGGTTGGCCCCGAGGAGCACGGCGATCGCCCCCACCAGCGTGACGAGGCCCGTGCTCAGGAAGGCGATGGTGAGCAGCGACACCAGCGTGCTGGACTGCAGCACGAAGGTCGCCGCCATGCCGAAGAAGAGGCCGCGCAGCGGCGTGCCGGTGCCGCGGGCGAGCCAGGCCTCCATCCGCGTGCCGGCCATCTGCTTCAGGCCCTGCTCCAGCGTCTGCATGCCGAAGAGGAAGAAGGCGAGGCCCGCGCACAGCGTGAGCCAGGCGGCGCTGTGCCAGAACGACCAGCCCAGGGCGGCGGCCAGCGCGACGACGAGCAGCAGCTTGGAGGAGGAGAGGAGCGCTTGCATGGCGGCCCGCGGCGGGCGATGTCGGAAGAGGGTCGGCGGAAGGCCCGCCACTGTAGCGGCCGCCCCGGGATGGCATGCGCCGTGCTTTCTGAGGCCGCCATGGAACTCACCCCTCGCGAGAAGGACAAGCTGCTCATCTTCACCGCCGCGCTGCTGGCCGAGCGCCGCAAGGCCCGCGGCCTCAAGCTCAACTACCCGGAGGCGGTGGCGCTCATCAGCGCTGCCATCATGGAAGGCGCGCGCGATGGCCGGACCGTCGCCGCGCTGATGAGCGAAGGCAAGACGGTGCTGAGCCGTGACGACGTGATGGAGGGCGTGGCCGAGCTGATCCCCGAGATCCAGGTCGAAGCCACCTTCCCCGACGGCACCAAGCTCGTGACCGTGCACCAGCCGATCGCGTGACCGAGACCCCTTCCCTGACGGAGACGACCCCATGACCCGCCTTCCCGCCGCCGGCCGCGCCCTGGCCCTGCTGTTCGCCACCGCCCTGCCGGCCCTCGCCCTGGCCCACACCGGCGCAGAACCCGGCCACACCCACGGCGCCGGCGAGAGCCTGCGCGCCGGCTTCACGCACCCGTTCACCGGGCTGGACCACCTGGCGGCGATGCTCGCGCTGGGCGTGTGGAGCGCGCTCGCCGCCCGCCGCGTGTGGCTCGCGCCACTCGCCTTCGCGGGCACCTTGCTCGTGGGCGCGCTGCTGGGGGCTGCCGGCGTGACGATGCCGGCGGTGGAGCCGGCGATCGCCGCATCGCTGCTGGTGCTGGGCCTGCTCGTCGCCACGCGCGCCGCGCTGCCGCAGGCGGCGGGCGTGCTGGTCGCGGCCGGCTTCGCGCTCTTCCATGGCGCGGCGCACGGCGGCGAGCTCGCCGGCCCCGGTGCGGCCTGGGCGCTCGCCGGCATGGTGATCGCGACCGCGCTGCTGCATGGCGCGGGCGTGGCGCTCGGCCTCGCGCTGCGCGAGCGCAACCGCTGGCTGCCGCGCGTGGCCGGTGCCGGCGTCGCGCTCTTCGGCGCCTCGCTCCTGATCGCCTGAACGGAGCGCCGCGCATGATCCCCGGCGAACTCTTCACGGACGGCCCCGACCATCAGCTGAATGCCGGCCGGCGCACCACCACGCTCGTGGTCGAGAACACCGGCGACCGCCCGATCCAGGTCGGCTCGCATTACCACTTCGCCGAGACGAATGCGGCGCTCACCTTCGACCGGAAAGCCGCACACGGCATGCGCCTGAACATCGCCTCGGGCACGGCGGTCCGCTTCGAGCCGGGCCAGCAGCGCACGGTAGAGCTCGTCGACTACGCGGGCGAACGCAAGGTGTACGGCTTCCGTGGGCTGGTGCAGGGCGACCTGTAGGCACGCGCACCGCTTTCCGTTCGGGCTGAGCCTGTCGAAGCCCATGGCCACACAGTGACTGTTCGCTGCCCTTCGACAGGCTCAGGGCGAACGGCGAAGCAAGAACGACACGACACCATGGCAACCATCACCCGACGCGCCTATGCCGAGATGTTCGGCCCCACCACCGGCGACCGTGTGCGCCTCGCCGACACCGGTCTCATCGTCGAAGTGGAGAAGGACTACACGCTCGCCGCCGGCGCCTACGGCGAGGAGGTGAAGTTCGGCGGCGGCAAGACCATCCGTGACGGCATGGGCCAGAGCCAGCGGCTCGCGAAGGACGTGGCCGACACGGTCATCACCAACGCGCTCATCATCGACCACTGGGGCATCGTCAAGGCCGACATCGGCCTGAAGGACGGCCGCATCGCCGGCATCGGCAAGGCCGGCAACCCCGACGTGCAGCCGGGCGTGGACATCGTCATCGGCCCGGGCACCGAGGTCATCGCGGGCGAAGGCAGCATCGTCACCGCCGGCGGCATCGACACGCACATCCACTTCATCTGCCCGCAGCAGATCGAGGAAGCGCTGATGAGCGGCGTGACCACCATGCTCGGCGGCGGCACGGGCCCGGCCACCGGCACCTTCGCCACCACCTGCACGCCGGGGCCGTGGCACATCCACCAGATGCTGAAGGCGGCCGAGAGCTTTCCGATGAACCTGGGCTTCCAGGGCAAGGGCAACGCGAGCCTGCCGGGCGCGCTCGACGAACAGATCGAAGCCGGCGCCTATGGCTTGAAGCTGCACGAGGACTGGGGCACCACGCCCGCGGCCATCGACAACTGCCTCTCGGTGGCCGAGCGCCACGACGTGCAGATCACCATCCACACCGACACGCTCAACGAGTCGGGCTTCGTGGAGGACACCATCGCCGCCTTCAAGGGCCGCACGATCGCGACCTTCCACACCGAAGGCGCGGGCGGCGGCCACGCGCCCGACATCATCAAGTGCGCCGGCCTGCCCAACGTGCTGCCCTCGTCGACCAACCCGACGATGCCCTACACGGTCAACACCATCGACGAGCACCTCGACATGCTCATGGTGTGCCACCACCTCGATGCGTCGATCGCCGAAGACCTGGCCTTTGCCGAGAGCCGCATCCGCCGCGAGACGATCGCGGCCGAGGACATCCTGCACGACGTGGGGGTGTTCTCGATGATGTCCTCCGACAGCCAGGCCATGGGCCGCGTGGGCGAGGTGATCATCCGCACCTGGCAGACGGCCGACAAGATGAAGCAGCAGCGTGGTGCGCTGCCCGAAGACAACGCGCGCCACGACAACTTCCGCGTCAAGCGCTACATCGCCAAGTACACGATCAACCCGGCCATCACGCAGGGCATCGCGCACGAGGTGGGCTCGGTGGAGGTGGGCAAGCTCGCCGACCTGGTGCTGTGGAAGCCGGCCTTCTTCGGCGTGAAGCCCTCGCTCATCCTCAAGGGCGGCGCCATCGCCGCGGCGGCGATGGGCGATCCGAATGCGTCCATCCCGACGCCGCAGCCGGTGCACTACCGGCCGATGTTCGCGGGCTACGGTACGGCGATGAACGCCACCTGCGTCACCTTCGTGTCACAGGCGGCGCTCGATCTCGGCGTGCCCGACAAGCTCGGCCTGCAGCGCCGCGCGGTGGCGGTGAAGAACACGCGCACCATCGGCAAGGCCGACATGGTGCACAACGGCTACACGCCCAGGATCGAGGTCGACGCGCAGACCTACGAGGTGCGTGCCGACGGCCAGCTGCTCACCTGCGAGCCGGCCACCGTGCTGCCGATGGCGCAGAAGTACTTCCTGTTCTGAGCTGACTGGATCGCGAGGGTGGGAGGGACCGGCGGCCCGGCAGCGCTGAGCATGCCGGGCCGCCCCGGTCCCAGGAGGGCGCCGCGAGGCGCCGGCCTCACTTGGGGATGACGACGCTGTCGATGACGTGGATCACGCCGTTGTCGGCCACGATGTCGGTCTTCACGACCTTGGCGTTGTCGACCTTCACGCCGCCCTGCGTGCTCACGGTGAGCGCGCTGCCCTGGACGGTGGGCACCTTGCCGGCCTTCACGTCCTTGGCCATCACCTTGCCCGGCACCACGTGGTAGGTGAGCACGGCGGTGAGCTTGTCCTTGTCGGCGAGCAGCGCGTCGAGGTCGGCCTTGGGCACCTTGGCGAAGGCGGCGTCGGTGGGCGCGAACACGGTGAACGGGCCCGGGCCCTTGAGCGTCTGCACCAGGCCGGCCTTCTCGAGCGCCACGGCCAGCGTGTTGAAGCTGCCGGCGGCAACGGCGGTGTCGACGATGTCCTTGGCCTGAACCGCGACGGACGTGGCGGCGAGCACGGCGATGGCAACGAACTTCTTCATGGAATCTCTCCTGGTTGGGGGTGACGGGGCGGCCACCTGGCCTTCCCGGGTTTTGCCTCCGTTGTCTGGTCTTGTTTGTCCTAGACAACTAGAATGCGGAGCGAAGAATAGGCGCCCAGATCGACGATGTCAACTGTTTGTCCAGGACAAATATGAACGAGACCCACTTCAGCATTGCCGCCGTCGAACGTGACGTCGGCCTCTCCAAGGACGTGCTGCGGGTGTGGGAGCGGCGCTACGGCTTCCCGCGCCCCGAGCGCGATGCCAACGGCGAGCGGGTGTACCCGCTCGCCCAGGTGCAGCGGCTGCGGCAGATCAAGCGCCTGATGGACCGCGGCCACCGGCCGGGGCGCCTGCTGGGACTGGACGACGCCGCGCTGGGCGCGCTGGCGGCGGCCCCGGCGGCCGCCGCCGCGCAGCCCGGCGAGGCGGATGCCGCCGCCCTGCCCCCGGGTTGCGAGCCGCTCATGGCCCTGCTCCAGCGCCACGACGCGGTCGCCTTGCAGCAGCTGCTCCAGCGGCAGCTCGCCGAGCAGGGTTTGCGGAGCTTTGTCCTGGACACCATCGTGCCGACCAGCATCGGCGTCGGCGCAGCCTGGGAGCAGGGCACGATCCAGGTCTTCGAGGAGCACCTCTACACGGAGCTCGCGACGCGGGTGCTGCGCCAGGCCATCACCGCGGTGCCGGCCGGCCAGGCGCCCACCGTGCTGCTGACCACCGTGCCCGACGAGCAGCATGGCCTGGGCCTGCTGATGCTGGAGGCGCTGCTGGCGCTGGAGGGCGCGCACTGCGTGCCGCTGGGCACGCAGACGCCGCTGGTCGAGATCGCGGCCGCCGCGCGCGCCCACCGCGCCGATGCGGTGGCGCTGTCGTTCTCGGTCGCCTACCCCGCGCGACAGGTCGGGGCCGTGCTGCAGCAATTGCGCGCCGTGCTGCCCGACGAGACCGACCTCTGGGCCGGCGGCGCGGGCGTGCGCCGCCTGTCGGCCGCCGAGGGCGTGCAGTTGCTGCCCACGCTCGACGACGGCGTGCGCCAGGTGGTCGACTGGCGGGCGGCACAGGGATAGGCGCGTGAGCGACATCGTGAGCGAGATCAGCTCCGCAAGCGTCGAGCAGAGTTCCGGGGTGAGTCAGGTCGGCCAGGCCGTCACCCGGATAGGTGACGCAGCAGAACGCGGCGCTCGTGGAAGAAAGCGCCGCGGCCGCCGAAAGCCTGAAGCAGCAGGCGCAGCAGCTCGTGGGCTCGGTGGCCGTGTTCACCGTGCCGCGCGGCTGAGGGCGCCTGCCGGCCGGCGGCCGTCAGCTGCAGGTGACGGCGATCGCGGTCGGCCTGCCGCTGGCCACCGTGCCCGCGCCGTCGGCCACGCTACAGGTCTGGCCTAGCGGCTGCGTCTGCACCGTCACGTCATAGGTGGCGCCGTCGGCCAGGATGCCGGGGAAGGCAAAGGCGCCGTCGGCCGTCACGTCGATCGTGGCGCCGGCGTTGGCGAGCCGCACGAAGGTGCCGGCCGCCAGGCCGGTGACGGTGCCCGTGACCGACGCGTTGCTCACGCAGCTGACGGCGACGTCGTCGATGTCGTCGTCGGCGATCGTGCCGCTGCCGTTGGCGACGGTGCAGTTCGCGCCCGCCGGCTGGGTGAGCACGGTGACCGCGTAGCTCTCGCCCTCATCCAGCGTGCGCGCGAACTCGAACCGGCCGTTGGCGCGCAGCGTGAGGTTGTCCATGCCGTTGTTCTGCAGCGTGACGGCGGTGCCGTCCGGCAGGCCGCTCAGCGTGCCGCCCACCGTGGCGGCGCCCCACAGACAACCGGCCAGGCCCGCGCTCAGCAGCAGCGACCCCGGCACCACGAACCAGCTCTTGAGCATCACAGGCCTCCGGCGTAGGAATCGCCGGAGTATGCCCAAGGCCGGAGCCCGCGCCATCAGGTCAGCTTGCCCGTGGCCTTGAGCCGCTCGATCACCGCCTTCTCCCGGCGGATCACGTCTTCGGCGAACTTGCGGTACTGCTCTGGGCTCATGTAGAGCAGCTCCTGGTCGAAGCGGCCCATCATTTCGATGTGGTTGGGCATCTCCATGGCCTGCTTGAAGACGTCGTGCAGCTTCTTCACGATCGCCGGGTCCATGCCCTTGGGGCCGGCCAGGCCGTAGGGCGAGTTCTGCACGATGGGGATGCCAAGCTCCTTGAGCGTGGGCGCCTCGGGAAACTTCTTCGCCCGCGTCTCGCCCCAGGTGTTGAGCAGGCGCAGCTTGCCGCTCACCACGTGCGGCCCGAAGCCGATGGAGTCGGCCACCGCCATCACCTGCCCGCCCAGCAGCGCGGGCACGATCTCGGCCACGCCCTTGTAGGGAATGTGGTTGAGCTCGATGCCGAGGCGGTGCGAGAGGTCTTCCATCGTCAGGTGCGGCGTGGTGTAGATGCCGCTGGTCGCGTAGGTCAGCTTGCCGGGGTTGGCCTTGGCATAGGCGACGAAGTCGGCCCAGGTCTTGATCGGTGAATCGCTGGGCACGGCGATGCCGAACGAGTAGCCGGTGATGCCGATGATGTAGGTGAACTCCGTGGCCGGGTTCCAGCTGACCTTCTGCGTGTAGGGCAGGCGGAAGACGCCCAGCGGCACCTGCGCGACGGTGTAGCCGTCGGGCCGCGCGGTGAGCAGCAGCTGCGCGGCGCGCGTGCCGCCGCCGCCGGGGTTGGGCTCCACGAGCACCGTCTGGCCGAAGAGCGGCGTGGCGTTGTCGGCCATCACGCGGAACATCGCGTCGGTGGAGCCGCCCGCGGCGAAGGCGACCATGAGCTTGATCGGCTGGCTCGGGAAGGTGCCCTGCGCGCGTGTGGGCAAGGCGAAGGACGAGGTGGCCGCGGCGGCGCCGGCCAGGCGGATGATGTCTCGACGTTTCATGTCAGCTCCCGTTCGAATGTGCGTGAGCGGGGCATCTTCACACTGCGCTCGCCAGCGTGGCTGAGTGCTTCCCCGCGGTGCTGTTGCATCGAACGAAACGTGCACGTGCGTGCAGACCGTGCGTGCAGATCTGCGGCCACGCCCGGGCGTTCAGCCTGCGGGAGCGAAGGCGATGACGTGGTCCATGTCCAGGCGCACGCCGATCGCTTCCTGCAGCGCGTGGTTGTGGTGCGAGGGGACGAGCGCCAGCACGCGCGTGCCGCTCGCGAGCTGCAGCGTGTAGAGGATCTCCGCTCCGCGGAAGGCCTTGTGCAGCACGGTCGCGCGCCGCGGGCTCGCGTCGTCGTGCAGCACGTCGTCGGGGCGCATCAGCACCTGCACGCGCTCGCCCGCGGCGCAGGGCCGGCGGGTGTCGGCCAGCACGATGGGCTCGGGGGTCTGCACCTCGCCGAGCTCGCAGCGCAGCCGCTGCGGCGCCACCACCTGGGCTTCGACGAAGACGCCCTGCCCGATGAAGTCGGCGACGAAGCGGCTGTTGGGCCGGTGGTAGAGCTCGTAGGCGCCGGCGCGCTGCTGGATGCGGCCTTCGTGCAGCACCGCGATCTCGTCGGCCATGGCGAAGGCCTCGTTCTGGTCGTGCGTGACGAAGACCGCTGTCGTGCCGGCCGCTTTCAGGATGCTGCGCACCTCGCTCGCGAGCTGCTCGCGCAGCTCCACGTCGAGGTTGGAGAAAGGCTCGTCGAGCAGCAGCAGCCGCGGCTGGGGCGCGAGCGCGCGCGCGAGCGCCACACGCTGCTGCTGGCCACCCGAGAGTTCGTGCGGATAGCGGCGCGCCGCCTCGGCGAGACCCACGGTGCGCAGCAGCTCCATCGCCCGCTCGCGCGCGCGGCGCTTGTCGGGGATGCCGAAGCCCACGTTGGCGAGCACGTCGAGATGGGGGAACAGCGCGTAGTCCTGGAACACCATGCCGATGCGCCGCTGTTCCGGCGGCAGGTGGACCTGCGTGCTGCCCACCACCTGGCCGTCGATGCGGATCTCGCCTTCGCTCACCCGCTCGAAGCCGCCGATGCAGCGCAGCACGGTCGTCTTGCCGCACCCCGAGGGGCCGAGCAGGCAGCACACCGTGCCGGCCGCGAGCGTGAGTGCGATGTCGCCGAAGGTGCGCTGGTGGCCATAGCGGTGGCCGATGCGGTGCAGGTCGAGAACGGGCGGGGAAGACATGGGAGACGAGGCGCGCCGGGCGTGAGCAGGCCGCACCTTACACTGCCCGCCGCCCTCACCCGTCATGACGACGTCTTTCCTCCGTTCCCCTCTGCATCCGACACGATGGCTCACCTGGTGGAGCCTCGCGATCGCCGCGCTCATCGCCGCGCCGGTGCTCTCGGTCGCAGCCAGCATCTTCACCCCCGGCACCGCCAGCACCTGGTCGCACCTGGCCGCCACGCTGCTGCCGGAGTACGTGACGACGAGCCTGCTGCTCTGCCTGGGCGTGGGCATCGGCGTGGCATGGGTCGGCGTGGGGGCGGCGTGGCTCGTGACGCACCTCGATTTCATCGGCCGGCGGCAGTTCGAATGGCTGCTGGTGCTGCCGCTCGCGATGCCCGCCTACGTGATGGCCTACACCTACACCGACCTGCTGCAGTACGCCGGGCCGGTGCAGCGCGCGCTGCGCGAGGCCTTCGGCTGGTCGCGCGCGGACTACTGGTTTCCCGACGTGCGCAGCACCGGCGGCGCGGTGGTGATGTTCATCTGCGTGCTCTACCCCTACGTCTACATGCTGGCGCGCACCGCCTTCCTGGAGCGCGGCGGCGCGGTGATGGAAGCGGGCCGCTCGCTCGGGCTCACGCCATGGGCGAGCTTCCGGCGGCTGTCGATCCCCATGGCGCGTCCGGCGATCGCCGCCGGCGTGGCGCTCGCGCTGATGGAGACGCTGGCCGACTACGGCACGGTGTCGTACTTCGCGGTGCAGACCTTCACGACCGGCATCTACCGTGCGTGGTTTTCGCTCGGCGACCGCGCGGCCGCGGCGCAGCTCTCGATGTGCCTGCTCGGCTTCGTGCTGCTGGTGCTCGCGCTGGAGCGCGCCTCGCGCGGGCGGGCGCGCTACCACGGCACGGGCCTGCGCCGCCAGCCGCCGCGCGGCCCGCGCCTGCGCGGCTGGCGCGCGGCGCTCGCGTTTGCGGCCTGCTGCGGGCCGCTGGTGCTGGGCTTCGTGCTGCCGAGCGGCGTGCTGCTGCAGATGGCGTTCACCGACGGCGATGCGCAGTTCGGCACGCGCTTCTTCGAGCTCGCGCGCAACAGCCTGGTGGTGTCGTCGCTCGCGGCGGGCATCGCCGTGGTGCTGGCGCTGCTCGTGGCGTACGCACGGCGGCTCGATCCCGGCCCCGTCGCCCGCAGTGCGCACTGGGCCTCGGGCATGGGCTATGCGCTGCCGGGCTCGGTGATCGCGGTGGGCGTGCTGATCCCGGTGGCGCGGCTGGACAACCTGCTCGTGCAGTGGCTGCGCGAGAGCTTCGGCTTGGAGACGGGGCTGCTGCTCACGGGCAGCATCGCCGCGCTGGTCTTTGCCTGCGTGGTGCGGTTTCTCGCGTCGGCCCTGCACACGGTCGACTCGGCGCTGCACCGCGTGACGCCGCACATGGACGACGCGGCACGCAGCCTCGGGCTCACCCCTGCGCGCACGCTGGTCCGTGTGCACGTGCCGCTGCTGCGGCGCGGCCTGCTGACAGCCGGGCTGCTGGTCTTCATCGACGTGATGAAGGAGCTGCCCGCCACGCTCGTGATGCGGCCCTTCAACTTCGACACGCTCGCGACGCAGGCCTACCGGCTGGCGTCGGACGAGCGTCTGGCCGAGGCGTCGACGGCATCGCTCGCCATCGTGGCGGTGGGGCTGCTGCCGGTGATCCTGCTCAGCCGGCAGATCGCGAAGCAGCGCTAGGGACGTGTCGAAGGGCCTCTCCCTCCGTTCGCCCTGAGCCTGTCGAAGGGCCCAGCCTGCACGAGGGCTTCGACAAGCTCAGCCCGAACGGGAGATGGGCTCGCCCGGAACGGAGTGGCCCGACCCGGCGAGGGCTTCGATACCTCAGCCCGAACGGAAGGAGGGTGCTGTCCGAGCGGCATGGAGATGCCAGTCCGAAACGACCCACCCCCCGTTCGCCTGAGGCATCGAAGGGCCTCCCCTCCGTTCGCCCTGAGCCTGTCGAAGGGCTCACCCGAATTGAGAAAGACTCACCCCAAACGGAAGCGGCTCACCGCCAGCCAGCGCGGTCGAACACCTTCTGCGCCGCCGCCGTGTTCGGCGCCCACTTCGCGAGCGGCGTCTCGTCGGCCTTGAAGGGCCCGAGCTTCTCGAGCGCCGGGTTCTTGACCGCGGCGCTCCTGACGACGGGCCACTCGTTGTTGCCGTCGGCGAAGTAGGCCTGCGCGCCATCGCTCGCCAGGTACTCCAGGAACTTGACCGCATTGGCCTTGTTGGGTGCGGTCTTGATCAGGCCGCCGCCCGACACGTTGACATGCGTGCCCCAGGTCTTCTGGTTGGGCCACACCACGGTGAGCTCCGACATCGCCTTCACGTCCTCGGGCTTGGTCGAGCGCATGAGGCGTGCGACGTAATAGCTGTTGGCGATGGCCACGCCGCACTCGCCCGCGGCCACGGCGCGCAGCTGATCGGTGTCACCGCCCTTGGGCGTGCGCGCGAAGTTGGCGACCACGCCACGGGCCCACTCTTCGGTCCTGGCTTCGCCGTGCTGGGTGATGAGCGCGGCGCCCAGCGAGAGGTTGTACGGGTGCGAGCCGGAGCGCACGCAGAGCTGGCCCTTCAGGCGCGGATCGGCCAGGTCTTCATAGGTCTGCACCCACTCGGGCTTGACCGTCTTGGCGTTGTAGACGATCACCCGCGCGCGGGTGGAAAACGCCAGCCAGGTCGGCGTGCGCAGGTGGGCCGGCACGCGCTGCTCGATCAGCTTGCTCTGCACGGGCGCGAAGATGCCGGCCTTGTCGGCGATCTCCAGGCGCGAAGCGTCGACCGTGATGAAGACATCGGCCGGCGAGCTCGCGCCCTCGTTCTTGATGCGCTCGAGCAGCTCGTCTTCCTTGCCCTCGATGCGGTTGATCCTGATGCCGGTCTCTTTCGTGAAGTTGGCGTACAGCGCCTCGTCGGTCTGGTAGTGGCGGGCGGTGTAGAGGTTGATCACCTGGGCCTGGGCGGCGGCGCCCAGCGTGAGCAGCGCGGCAGCGACAGCGCGCAGCAGAGGGGTCTTCATGGTGGTTCCTGGACGTGTCGACACCCGGCATCCCCGGGCGCCGGAATCCTACAGGAATGATTCGCATTCATACTCCAAAGCCCTGAGCCGCCGGGGCCCGGCCCGGCAATTGCTGAGACACTGCCCGCCATGCTGACCGTCAACAAACTCATCGCCCAGGGCCACGGCCTGGCCCCCGTGCTGCTCAAGCGCGCCGCCACCGTGGTGCTCGACTGGGACACCCGCCAGAAGAGCCGCTTCGACACCGAGGACTCGCAGGGCCGCCGGCTCGGTGTCTTCCTGCCGCGCGGCAGCCTCGTGCGTGGCGGCGACGTGCTGGTCGCCGAGGACGGCTCGCTGATCAAGGTGATCGCCACGCCCCAGCCGGTGCTGGTGGTGCGCACCTGCCCCGAGCACGGCACGCCGCTCGACCTGCTGCGCGCGGCCTACCACCTCGGCAACCGCCATGTGCAGCTCGAAGTGCAACCCGACCACCTGCACCTGGAGCCCGACCACGTGCTGGCCGACATGCTGCGGCAGATGCACCTCGTCGTGACGGAGGAGCTCGCGCCCTTCGAGCCCGAGGGCGGCGCCTATGCGGCGGGCGGGCATGCCCACCATGGGCACGGTCACGACCATGGCCACGCGCACGACCACGGGCACGACCATGGGCACAAAAACGGGCACAAACACGAGCACAAGCATGGTCACGATCACGGTCATGACCATGACCACCAGCACGGCCCGGGCTGCGGCCACGACCACTGATGCGCTCCACGCCCGCCTCGCGCCGCGAGCCCGCGCTTGCGGCCTCGTCGCTGCTGCAGCTGATGTGGCTCGCCTCGCCGGCCCTGCCGGTGGGTGGCTTCAGCTACTCCGAGGGGCTGGAGGCGGCGGTCGAAGCCGGCCTCGTCACCAACGAGGCCCAGGCCGGCGACTGGCTGCTCGACCAGCTGCACCTCTCGCTCGCCCGCTGCGACCTGGCCGTGGCCGCCCGTGCCCACCAGGCCTGGGCGCGCGGTGATGCGGCCACGATCGCCGAGCTGAACGCCTGGGTGATCGCCACCCGCGAATCCAGCGAAATGCGCCTGCAGGCCGAGCAGATGGGCCGCTCGCTGGTCGAGTGGCTCAAGAACCGCGGTGTCGAGGATGCGCGTGTCGCCACGCTCGCCGCGCTGACCCCCGCGCCCACCTGGCCGGTCGCTTTCGCACTGGCCGCCCACCAGACCGGCGCGCCGCGGCGCGAGGCACTGCTCGCCTTCGTCTTCGGCTGGGCCGAGAACATGATGCAGGCCGCGCTGAAAGCCGTGCCGCTCGGCCAGAGCGCCGGGCAGCGCGTGCTCTCCCGCCTCACCGCCGCCATGCCCGACGCCGTGGCCCACGCCTTGCAACTGGCCGACAGCGAACGCCAGGCCTACACCCCCATGCTCGCCATCCTGTCGGCGCAGCACGAAACCCAGTACTCACGCCTCTTCCGATCATGAGCACCTCCACCCTGCACTCCATCCCCGGCCGCACCAAGAAGCTGCCCCCGCTGCGCGTGGGCGTGGGCGGGCCGGTGGGCTCGGGCAAGACGACGCTGGTCGAAATGCTGTGCAAGACCATGCGCGAGCAGTACGACCTCGTGGTCGTCACCAACGACATCTACACCAAGGAAGACCAGCGCCTGCTGACCGTGGCCGGCGCGCTGGAGGCCGACCGCATCATGGGTGTCGAGACCGGCGGCTGCCCGCACACCGCCATCCGCGAAGACGCCTCCATCAACCTGGAGGCGGTGGACCGCATGCTGCAGCGCTACCCGAACGCCGACGTGGTGTTCATCGAGTCGGGCGGCGACAACCTCGCGGCCACCTTCAGCCCCGAGCTCTCCGATCTGACGATCTACGTGATCGACGTGGCCGCCGGCGAGAAGATCCCGCGCAAGGGCGGCCCCGGCATCACCAAGAGCGACCTCTTCGTCATCAACAAGACCGACCTCGCGCCCTATGTCGGCGCCAACCTCGAGGTGATGGAGGCCGACACGAAGCGCATGCGCGGCGCCAAGCCCTTCGTCATGAGCAACCTCAAGACACAGGCCGGGCTGCAGGAGGTGATCGGCTTCATCGAGACGCGGGGCATGCTGAAGGCGGCCTGATCCGGCTACCGCGCGACCCCAGCGCCGTTTCGCTCCCGACTCGCCCTTCTCGCCTTACTCGCCCTCCCCTGGCCCACCGGCATGGCCCATCGCGGTCCATGCGATGGCTCCTCCGGGTGATGCCGGAGAGCCCCCCTCCCGGAACACTGGCGACATGCGGTGCCTTGCGCCGCGCCAGATCCACAACACCGGGAGTCAGCATGAACTTCATTCGCTACGGCATGGCGCTCGCCATGGCCGCCACACTCGTCTTGTCTGCCTGCGGCGGCGGAGGCTCCGACAGCCCCTCCGCGCCCACCGGCGGCAACCCGCCCCCGTCAACCGGCGCCGCGCTCGCCGCGGTCGGCACCTCGGCCCACACCGTGAGCCTGGCCTGGACGGCGCCCGCCGGCGCCACCACCGTCGCCCTGGAGCGGCGTGCGGGCGACAGCGGCGCCTACACCCGCGTCGCCACGCTGGATGCGCGCGCCGGCGCCTACGTGGACGAAGGCCTTGCGCCCGAGACGCCCTACAGCTACCGCCTGGTCGACGCGGACGACGCCCCCCTCGCCGCCGGCAGCGCCAGCACCAGCGACGAGGCGCCCGTCGCCACCGCCGCCGGCACGGCACTCGCCGCGGCCACGCAGACCACGCTCGGCAACGGCGCCGCGAGCCTCAGCTCGCCCGATGGCGGGATCACGCTCGTGCTGCCCGCCGGCAGCGTGGACGAGGGCACCGTGGCCGAGACGCAGCCGGTCAGCAACACCGCGCCCGATGGCCGCGGCGATGCGCTGCGCGTGCGCCTCACCGCCGCGCCGAGCGCCACCGCCACGCTGCAAGTGCGCTACGACGAGAGCGAAACCGCCTTCGCCGACGGCCTGCGCGTCGCCGTGCAGCGCACCGATGGCACCTGGCTCTCGCTGCCGCTCACGCAGATCGACAAGACCACGCGCACGCTGAGTGCGCCGCTGCCCCTGGCGCTGCTCGGCGCGCAGGACACCGGTGCCCAGGCACAGCGCGCGCGGCCGCATGCGCCGGGCGATGTGAGCGTCGATTTCACGGTGGTGCGCTACCTCGCCTTCCACCTGCAGCCGCGCCAGGCGAGCGTGGCGGTGGGCGGCACGCAGGCCTTCGTGCCCTACGCGCGCGTGCGCGGCTACGAGGTCGAGATCGGCACCTGCGAAGACATCACCGACGACCTGCGCGCCTGCATCTACCAGCCGGTGATGGAGACGCGCCAGCTGCCCTTCCTCAACCAGAAGGCCGGCTACACCCGCGGCTGGTATGTCTTCCTGCAGCAAGGCGGCGATGCCACGTACGGCACCGTGGTGCCCACCGGCACCGTGGGCGCGGTCTACACCGCCCCCGACGAGGTGCCCGACCCCGCCGCGGTGATCGTGAGCTTCCAGAGCACGCACCAGCGCACCGGCCGCACCGTGGTGCTGGCCGCGCCGGTCACGATCACCGACGACCGCTGGGTGGGCACGATCAGCATGACCGACGGCCCCTCCATCGCCGGCACCACCGTGTTCGTGGAAGGCCAGGTCACCTGGCGCCTGGACCGCGCCGCGAGCACCGCGACGCGCCAGGTCTACCGCGCCGAGGGCACGCTGGGCGTGGTCATCACCGACGACGACTGCACCGTGACCGTCACGCCCTCGGTGCACGACGTCTCGCCCGACCCGATGTTCGTCTCGCTGGAGATCGACGGCAGCACCGCGCCGGCGCGCTACCGGCTGCGCCTCATCACCTTCTGGAACGGCAACATCCTCGCCGTCTGCCCGCGTGCCAGCGACTCACGCGACTCGCTGCTCGGCTACGGCTTCGACGTGGAAGGCGTGCTCGGCGACGGCGCCTTCAGCGGCCAGACCGTGGAGGAGACCCAGCGCATCGAGTGGGCCTTCCACCGCTGACGGCGTCTACTGGCGGGCCAGCTGGCGCAGCCGCGTCTGCAGCCCGCCGGCCGCCTGCTGCAGGCCCGCGATGAAGGCCTCGCGCAAGGGGTTGGCCGGGCGCAGCTGCGGCTGCACCAGCGTCACCGTGAACGGAATCGAGAACGACAGCGGGCGCACCTGCAGCCCGTGGCCGGCGAGCTCCATCGCCGTGAGCGGGTTGACGATGGCCAGACCCAGGCCCTGGCGCACGAGTGCGCACACCGCGGCCGCGCTCGCCGTCTCGACCGCCAGGCGGCGCTGCACGCCTTCGCGCTCGAAGAGCGCATCGACCTGCTCGCGGTACGGGTCGGCCGGCGCGAAGCTCACGAAGGGCTGGCCGGCGAAATCCTTCGGTCTCAGCATGCGCCGCGCCGCGAGCGGGTGCCCCTCGGGCAGCACGCACACCTCGTCGGCCTCCAGCAGCGTCACGATCGCCGTGGCCGCGGGCGCGACGATGCGCTCGCAGAGGCCCAGGTCGTAGCGCTGCTCGGTGAGCCACTCCTCCAGCAGCGGCGACTCCTGCGGCGTGATGGACACGCCCACCTGCGGATGCTTCGCCGAAAAGCGCTGCACGGCCAGCGGCAAGAGGCCATGCGCCAGCGCCGGCAGGCAGGCGATGGCGATGCGGCCCTGCGTGAACTCGCGCAGCGAGCGCGCCGCCGCCGCGATGCGATCCAGCCCCACGTAACTGCGCTGCACCTCCTCCAGCAGCGCCAGCGCCCGCGCGGTGGGCCGCAGCCGCCCGCGCACGCGCTCGAAGAGCGGCATCTGCAGCACCTGCTCCAGCCGCGCGAGCTCGCGGCTCACCGTGGGCTGCGAGGTGTGCAGCGCCTGCGCGGCCTGCGTCACGTTGCCGGTGTGCATGACGGCACGAAAGACCTCGATCTGGCGGTGGGTGAGCTTCATCGGCCGAAGCATATCCATCCTGCATGGATGCCCCACAAACAATTACTTTTCAGAATGCCTCGCACGGCGCACGATGGCGAGCATGAACCCCTTCGCCCCCTCCACGCTGCGCGAGATCGCGCGCCGGCACGGCACGCCCTGCTGGGCCTACGACGCCGCCACCCTCCGCGAGCGCATCGCCGCGCTGCGCGCCTTCGACACCATCCGCTACGCGCAGAAGGCCAACTCCAACACCCACCTGCTGCGCCTGATGCGCGCCGAGGGCGTGAAGGTGGATGCCGTGTCGCTGGGCGAGATCGAGCGGGCGCTCGCTGCCGGCTACACACCAGGCGGCGACGAGATCGTCTTCACCGCCGACCTGCTGGACCACGCGACGCTCGCCACCGTGGTCGCGCACCGCATCCCGGTCAACGCCGGCTCCATCGACATGCTGCATCAGCTCGGCGCACGCTCGCCCGGCCATCGGGTGTGGCTGCGCATCAACCCCGGCTTCGGCCACGGCCACAGCAACAAGACCAACACCGGCGGCGAGCACAGCAAGCACGGCATCTGGCACGCCGACCTGCCGGAGGCGCTCGCCGCCATTCGCGAGCATGGCCTCACGCTCGTCGGCCTGCACATGCACATCGGCTCCGGCGTGGACTACGCCCACCTGCAGCAGGTGTGCCGCGCGATGGTGGACCTCGCCGCGCGCGTGGACCTGCCGATCGAGGCGATCTCGGCCGGCGGCGGGCTCTCCATTCCCTACCGCGACGGCGAGCCGCGCATCGACACCGCGCACTACCACAGCCTGTGGGATGCCGCGCGCCGCGAGATCGCGCAGGCGCGCGGCCATGCGATCCATCTGGAGCTCGAACCGGGCCGCTACCTCGTGGCCGAGGCCGGCGTGCTCATCGCGGAAGTGCGCGCCACCAAGCAGATGGGCGCCAACCGCTTCACCCTGGTGGACGCGGGCTTCAACGAGCTGATGCGCCCGTCCATGTACGGCAGCTACCACGGCATGACGCTGCTGCCCGCCGACGACACGCCACGTCCCGTGCAGCCCACGGTGGTCGCCGGGCCGCTGTGCGAATCGGGCGACGTCTTCACGCAGGGCGAAGGCGGCGTGGTGCACACGCGCGAGCTGCCGCGCGCCGAGGTGGGCGACCTGCTGGTCTTCCACGATGCAGGCGCGTATGGCGCTTCCATGTCTTCCAACTACAACACGCGGCCCTATGCACCGGAGGTGCTGGTCGATGGCGGCATCATCCGCCTCATCCGGCGGCGCCAGACGGTGGCCGAACTGCTGGCGCTGGAAGCGACCGACGGCTGAACGACCCAGGAGACCCCGCGATGCGCCTGCTGATCACCACCCTCCTCCTGATCACGGCGCTCGCCGGCTGCGGCGGCAAGTCGGAACCCGGCCCCAACCCGCCCTCCTGCAGCGGCTTCAGCTCGGGCACGGTCACGCCGCTCGCGGACGACCAGCTGGTCTTCGATTCCGACCGCGGTGGCAACCACGAGATCTACTGATGCGCACCGACGGCAGCGACACCGTCCAGCTCACCGACGACCCGGCCTACGCCAACTGGTGGCCGCGCATCTCGCCCGACCGCCGCAAGATCCTCTTCTACCGCGCGGCCGCCAACGCCTCGGAGGACTACGCCACCGCGAGCCTGTGGGTGATGAACGCCGACGGCAGCAACCTCACGCGCCTGCGCGCCGCGGGCGACAACGGCTGGACGCTGCAAGGCCACGCCGAGTGGTCGCCCGATGGCACGCGCATCGCGATGTTCGGCACCGCGAACGCAGCGGTCGAGATCTTCGTCACCGACGCCTGCGGCAAGAACCCGGTGCAATACACCAGCCGCGGCGGCATCAACACCGACGTCGCCTGGTCGCCCAACGGGCAGCAGCTCTACTTCAACGGCTGCGCCGTGGCCGCGGGCTGCGGCCCGACGAACTACGAGATCTTCGTGATGGACGCGACGCCGTTCGCGCCCGCCACGCAGATCACGAGCAACACGCTGGCCGACTACGACCCGTACCTGTCGCCCGACGGCAGCAAGCTCGCATGGCTCGTGAACGTGGACCCGACGGCCAACGTCATCCCCGGCACCGCCATCGCCATCGGCCGCTGGGGCATCGCGATGGTCGACGTGGCGCCCGACGGCACGCGCTCCAACCTGCGCTACCTGATCGACGACGGCAACATCAACAGCAAACCGGCCTGGAGCCGCGACAGCCAGACCGTCTACTTCCACCGCATGGTGCCGCCGGACTACCGCTTCCGGGTCTTCCGCATCGACGCGGACGGCAGCAACCTCACCGACCTGACGCCCGATGCGTCGACCGGGAGCAGCGAGTACCCATCGAACTGAGCCGGCAGCCTCAGCGCAGCGACGACCCCACGCGCATCGCCTTCACGGCGCCCGCGCCGATGGAAGCGCCGAAGCGCTTGGCGAGCCGCTCGGCCACGTTTTCCTTCGGGGTGTAGTCGATGATCTCCTCGGCCTTGACCACCTCGCGCGCCACGTAGTCGAGGTTGCCGAGTTCATCGGCGAGGCCGAGCTGCACGGCTTCTTCGCCGTTCCAGAAGAGGCCGGAGAAGGTCTCGGGGGTGATCTTGAGCCGCTCGCCGCGGCCTTCCTTCACCACCTGGATGAACTGGCGATGGATCTGGTCGATCATGGCCTGGGTGTAGGCGCGGTGCCTGTCCGACAGCGCCGAGAACGGATCGCCGAGCGCCTTGTTGTCGCCGGCCGTGATCAGGCGCCGTTCGACGCCGAGCTTTTCCATCGTGCCCGTGAAGCCGAAGCCATCGACCATCACGCCGATCGAGCCCACGACGCTGGCCTTGTCGGCAAAGATCTCGTCGGCCGCGACGGCGATGTAGTAGGCGCCCGAGGCGCACTCCTCCTCGATCACCGCATAGACCTTCTTGCCGTAGACCGCCTTCAGGCGGCGCAGCTCGTCGTTGACGATGCCGGCCTGCACCGGGCTGCCGCCGGGCGAGTTGAAGCGCAGCACCACGGCCTGCGCGCCCTCGTCCTGGAAGGCGCTGCGCAGCGCCGCCACCAGCGCCTCGGCGTTGGCCTCGGTGTCGGAGGCGATCTCGCCACGCACGTCCACGAGCGCCGTGTGCGGGCCGCTGGGCGCGGTGGACATGCTGCGTGCGCTCACGATGGCCCACAGCACGAGCCCGAAGACCACCAGCCACGAGAGGCGGAAGAACACCTTCCAGCGCCGCTCGGCGCGACGGTCGGCGAGGTAGTCGCGTGCAAAGAGGGCGAGCGTCTGCTCGAGTGCGGTCGGGGCCGGCGCGGCAGCAGGCGCAGCCGGCTGCGGGGCCGGCGGGGTGGGGTCTTCGGGGTTCATGGGGAGGACGGCGTGGGCGAGACGGGTCGGGTCTCGCGGGAAGGATACCAATACACCTCGCCCTCGCGTTCGATCACCTCGAGGGCGGTGAGCCTGCCGCGGCCGCACGGGCCGCCAGCGCAGCGGCCATCCTGCGGCGCATAGCTCGCGCCGTGGATGGAGCAGATGATGAACTCACGATCGGCGTCGAGGAATTCACCGGGCTGCCAGTCCATCTCGGTGGGCACGTGCAGGCAGCGGTTGAGGTAGGCGACCACGCGGCCGTCGAAGCGCAACGCGAAGGCGCGCAGCTTCTCGCGGAAGTGCATCACCTCGAAGAGATGGGCGCGGCCCCGTTCCGGGAGCTCGGCCGAGGCGCACAGGCGCACCGGCGCCACCGCCGCGGGCTCAGGCATGGCGTGCGAGCCACTCGTCGAGCTCGGCCACCGAATGCGCCACGTGCAGCGGCTCGTACGCGTCGAAGCTCTCGGGCGTGTGTGCGCCGTAGCTCACGCCGATGCTGGCCGCGCCCGCATTGCGCGCCAGCTGCAGGTCGTGCGTGGTGTCGCCGATCATGAGCGTGCGCTCGGGGTCCACGCCGAACTCGCGCATCAGCTGCTGCAGCATCAGCGGATTGGGCTTGGAGGCGGTTTCGTCGGCGGTGCGGGTGCCGTCGAAGACGCCGCGCAGGTCGACCGCCGTGAGCGCCTCGTCGAGCCCGCGGCGCGACTTGCCGGTGGCCACCGCCAGCCAGTGGTTGCGGGCCTTGAGCGAGCGCAGCATCTCGATCGTGCCGTTGAAGAGCACCACCTCGTGCTGCCGGGCGAAGTAGTGGTGGCGATAGCGCTGGCCGAGCTCGGGGTAGCGCTCGCGCGGCAGGCCGGGCGCGGCGTACTGCAGGGCGTCGACCAGGCCCATGCCGATCACGTAGCTCGCGTCCCGGTCGCTGGGCACCGCCACGCCGAGGTCGGCACAGGCTGCCTGGATGCAGCGGGCAATCAGCGCCGTCGAGTCGAAGAGCGTGCCGTCCCAGTCGAAGGCGATGAGGTCGAAGCGGCGCGGTCGGTTCATGCGGCAGGGGGAAGGGCTTGGAGGAATGCCTCGCATTCTGCGGGCAAGGGTGCCAGGAGTTCGATCGCCTCGCCGGTGGCAGGGTGCTCGAAACGCAATCGGCGCGCGTGCAGGAACATGCGTTCGAAGCGGTGGCCGGGCACGGCCTCACCGCGCGCGAGCGCCTTGTTGAGCGCGAAGTCGCCGTACTTCTCGTCGCCGACGATGGGGTGCCCTTCGTGAGCCAGGTGCACGCGGATCTGGTGCGTGCGGCCGGTCTTGATGGTCACGTCGAGCAGCGTATAGCCGGCGTAGGCCTGGGCCACGTTGACGAGCGTGATGGAGCGGCGACCGTCGTCGTGGTCCTCGGACACCGCGCGCACGCGGCGCTCGCCTTCGACGGTGAGGAACTTGTGCAGCGCCACGTCGATGACGCGGCGCTTCGCGGGCCAGGCGCCGATCACGAGCGCCGCATACGTCTTGCCGGTCTCGCGGCTGCGGAACTGATCCTGGAGCGCGACGAGCGCCGATCGCTTCTTGGCGATGAGGAGCAGCCCGGAGGTTTCCTTGTCGAGCCGGTGCACCAGCTCCAGGAACTTCGCCGCGGGCCGCGCCTGGCGCAGCTGCTCGATCACACCCGAACTCACGCCGCTGCCGCCATGCACCGCCACGCCCGCCGGCTTGTTCACGGCGATCAGGTGCTCGTCTTCGTGGACGACCGGGAATTCGCGCGCGGGCGCCGCGGGGGCCGCGGCCGGGTCGGCCATGCGCACCGGCGGCACGCGCACCTGGTCGCCCAGCGCGAGCCGGGTGTCGGCGGACGCGCGGCCCTTGTTCACCCGCACCTCGCCGGAGCGGATCACCCGGTACACATGGGTCTTGGGCACCCCCTTGAGCAGCTTCACGAGGAAGTTGTCGAGGCGCTGGCCCTCGGAGCCTTCATCGATCCGGACGGTGCGCACCCGGGGTTCTGCAGCCGATGGCCGTGCGCTTGCCGGTGTTTCCGCTTTGGCCCCTATAATCCGCCGCACCACGTTTCCGCTGTAAGTGATTGATTTTTCTGAGTTTACGCCGCGAGCCGGCATGCTCAGCGCCAATCACCCAGCTCAACGCGGCGGGCCACGCAAGAAGTGGTGGCCACGAAGGTGATGCAACGCACCCGGAACCAAGCAGGCCGTGTCCCCATGTGACCCGGCGGCGCCAGGGCCCGGTGCGGCAGAGAAACAAGAACGAACCCTCGCCAAAAGGTTTCCAAAGCCAGAGACAAGCATCTGCCGGCGCGCCCCTGCAGCCGGCTCCCGATTGCAAGCCTCTGGCCCGCGTCCAGTGATCAAAGCGGATGACGTGCCCCATCTCCCACACCCCTCTGCCTGAGCGCGCGTGCCGCGCCGGCAGCGCCGTGGCCGGATGGCGCATGCCCCATGCCTCACGGCCCCGCCCTTTGCCCGCTGCATCGCACGCGCCAACGCTGCCTGACGGACCCCCGATCCTCCGCTGATCGGCCACCGTCACCGCAGTCCAGGGCGATTCCTTCCGGTTCTTTCACGTTCCTCGTGCATCGATGAGTCGCCTGCCGGTTTGTCCGGAGGCGGCGTGTTGGATGAGCTGCAACCGGCCGCACGCGCGGCCCGCAGCGTAGGAGCGAAACATGAAACGCATGTTGATCAATGCGACGCAGCAGGAAGAGCGTCGCCTGGCCATCGTCGACGGCCAGAAGCTGATGGACTTCGAGACCGAAATCGAGGGCCGCGAGCAACGCAAGGGCAACATCTACAAGGCGGTCGTCACCCGCGTCGAGCCTTCGCTCGAAGCGTGCTTCGTGGATTACGGCGAGGAACGCCACGGCTTCCTGCCCTTCAAGGAAATCTCGAAGAACTACTTCCGCGACGGCGCCGACGTGCGCAACGCCCGCATCCAGGACGCGATCAAGGAAGGCGACGAGCTGCTCGTGCAGGTCGAGAAGGAAGA
>JBIQJS010000057.1:0-24166 GCA_044507405.1 Rubrivivax sp.
ACGGCCAGCTCTTCAAGGAGTACTACGGCTCGGCCAGCGACTTCAACAAGGGCGAGTACAAGCACGTCGAAGGCAAGCGCATCCTCGAGCCCATCAAGGGCCGGCTCGCCGACACGCTGCGCGAGATGCGCGAAGACGTGCAGAGCTCCATCAGCTACGCCGGCGGCACGCGCCTGGCCGACATCCGCAAGGTCAACTACGTGATCCTGGGCGGCGACAACGCGGGCGAACACCTGCTGATGTGAGCCTCAGGAGGCGCTCGACTCCGGGAAGAGCGCCTTGCGGATGATGGCGTGCACGCCCCAGTTGCCGTCGGCCACCTGCGTGACGCCGAAGTCCACCGCCACCGACATGAGCGACAGCGCCTCGTCCTCGTCGAGGCCGTGCGCCTGCATCAGGTAGCAGCGCGCCTTGCGGAAGGCGTCGCGCATCGCCTCGTCGAGCGTGGACTTCTGGTAGACGAGCGTCTGCGCCTGCGGCCCCAGCTCGGCCAGGTAGTTGGCGTGGCTGAAGCCTTGCACCACCCAGGCGTCGACCGATTCCAGGAAGGGATGGTTGAGCTGGGCGAGGAAGGGGTCGCGCAGCGCGCCGCGCTTGTGCAGCACGAGCTGGAACCGGCCGGTGAGCGAGCATTCGATGGCCGTCCCGCAGATCTCGCCGTCGCCCTGCGAGGCATGCGGATCGCCCACCGAGAACAGCGCCCCGGCCACTGACACCGGGAAGTACACGCGCGAGCCCGCACCGGCGCGCCAGTTGTCCAGGTTGCCGCCGAAGTAGCTCGGCGGGATGGAATCGATCAGCCCCTCTTCCTTGGGCGCCACGGCGAGCACGCCGAAGTGCGGGCGCACCGGCACGCGCGCCTTCGCCAGCACGCCGTGGCGGCGCTCCACGCTCGCCCGGTCGACGATCACGCCGGGGTAGTCGATGGTGGCGTGGCGCACGCCGTCGGGGTCGGTCTGCGGCGTCCAGCGGAAGTTGTAGAGCGCCTTCGCATGCGGCTCGGGGCCGTCGGTGTGCAGCTCGTAGAGCGTGACCACCTCGCGCTGCCGGGGCTCGGTCAGCAGGTCGTGGTACTGGTAGCCCCACCAGGCCGCCGCATTGCTGCCGAAGGCGCGGCCGCGGTGCGCCGGGTGGCAGCTGCGGCGCGGCTGGATGTCGAGGATGCGCACCTCCAGCACATCGCCCGGCTCGGCATCGTGCACGTACACGGGGCCGGTGCAGATGTGCACGCCGAAGCCTTCGCCCGCCCCGCGCCCGAAGGCCGAGGCATCCATCGGCCCCGCGCCGCGGCGGTTGACGGCCTTGCGCCCGGGCTCCCAGCGGAAGACGCTCTCGGCGCCCGGGTCGCCATCGATCATGCGCTCGCGGTCGTCGCCTGCGTGCTGCGTCAGCGTCTCGATGGTGAGGTAGTCGCCCGAGCGCACGCTGATCACGGGCTTGAGCGTGCGGCTGAAGTAGCCCCAGTGCACCGTCTTGTCGGAGACGGGCACGTAGTAGCTGTGCGGCAGGTCGCGCGCCGAAGCGCCGGGCGGCAGGCTCGCGCGCTTGGGCGAGAGCGCCACTGCCTGCGCGTAGCGGTCGTGGTCGTGCAGCACCTCGATGAAGGAGGCGTGCCCGTCCTGCGGCTGCATGCTGCGTGCGGGCTCGGCCGGCCGCACGGCGGCCTGGGCGCCGCGCTGGCGCGGCGGCTCGACGCGCGAAGGCGGGTGCTGCCGGTAGGCCTTGGGCGAGACGCCGAAGCGCGCCGTGAAGGCGCGGCTGAAGTTCGCCGCGTCGTTGAAGCCCCAGCGGAAGCACAGCTCGGCGATGGTGAAGTGCGAGAGCGCGCTGTTGGCGAGGTCGAGCCGGCAACGCTCCAGCCGACGTGACTTGAGGTATTCGCCGAAGCTCGTCGACGCGCCCTGGAAGAGCTTCTGCACGTAGCGCGGCGACAGGCCTTCGTGCTTGGCCACCGCGTCGAGCGACAGCTCGGCGTCGCCCAGCAGGGCCTCGACGTAGCGGCACACGCGCCGCAGGTGGCCGAGCTGCACCGAGGTCGGGTCGTCGTCGGCCCGCGGCGAAAGCGTGGCGTCGCCCTGCGACAGGCAGGTGACGAGCAGCTCGGCCAGCGTCGATTCGATGGGCAGCAGCTCGTGCGCCTCCAGCTGGTCGAGCTCTTCGGCAAGCGAGCGCACCAGCGTGAGGCCCACCGCGCCGACGCCGCTGCGCGTGGCGACGAGGTTGGCATCGCGCCCGCGCGTGCGCAGCAGCCGCAGCACGAAGCTCGCCGACGCGAGCCGCAGCGCCAGCACCTCGAAGTCGGTCAGCCAGTCGACGGACCAGGGCTGCGTGGGGTCGAGCACGACGACCGCGCCCGCGGCAAGCTCCAGCGGTTCGTCGGCCGAGAGCACCCGCGCGCGGCCCTTGAGCACCAGCAGCACGATCACCGCCTGCCCGGCGCCCGGCCGGGCAAGCCGCTGGGTGCACCAGGTCTGCGGCGTCGCGTTCATGCGGGCGTAGACCGAGCCGAGCGCCGACTGGCGTGCGGACACATGGCCGCACAGCGGGCGCGCGCCGGCCGGCGCGCGGGCACTGCAAAGCGTGAGCTGCGCGAGCGCCTCGTCCCACGCCGCCTGGCGCAGGTCTTCGGGGTAGGCGTCGGTGGAGAAGCGTCGCAGGTCGTCGAGCATGGGGACACGAGGAGTGAATCGCCAGGCCACCGCTAGCACGACGCGTGCGCGCTGCCGGGCCTGTCGCTGCACGACAAGTTTTCGTGCGCGTCGCGACAAGTCGATCCGGCCCCACCCGGCGGAGACTGGCTCTGCATCGATCCCACGTCACCAGGAGCCCCCCTCATGTCACGCTACGAGCACATCTGCACCCCCACCTGCAACCATGGCCCCGGCACGCCGGAGGAACTGGCCGAAGTGCGCGAGGAGTTCAAGGTCGCGCGGCGCAGCTTCCTGCGCGACGCGATGGCGGTCGGCGGCGCGACCGTCTCGGCCGCCGCGCTGAACGTGTCCATGAGCCCGCGCGCCATGGCCCAGAGCGCCCAGCCGGGCTCGGGCATGGCCTCGCACTACTACATCCCGGCCGCGGCCAACACGGTGCTGTGGGGCTACTTCAGCAAGTCGGCCAAGCCGGTGGTGGAGGTGGAGTCGGGCGACTTCGTGACCATCGAGACCCTCACCCACCACGCCAACGACGACGCCGAGCGCATGGTGCTGGGCGACAAGGGCGCCGAGAGCGTCTTCTACTGGGACAAGACCCGCAAGGCCGTGAACCGCCGCGGCGCCGGCCCGATGGACGCCAAGGTGGGTGCAGGCGGCGGCGAAGGGGTGCACATCTGCACCGGCCCGGTGCGCATCAAGGGCGCCGAACCGGGCGACGTGCTGGAGGTGCGCATCATCGACGTGGTGCCCCGCCCGAGCGGCAACCCCAAGTACAAGGGCCGCGCCTTCGGCAGCAACGCCGCCGCGAACTGGGGCTTCCACTACGGCGACACGCTCACCGAGCCGAAGAAGCGCGAGGTCGTGACCATCTACGAGATGGACGTGACCGGCGAGCGCAACTGGGCCCGTGCCGTCTACAACTACCGCTGGACGCCGCAGACCGACCCCTTCGGCGTGGTGCACCCCACGATCGACTACCCCGGCGTGCCGGTCGACCACCGCACGATCAAGAAGAACGAAGGCGTGCTGAAGAACATCCGCGTGCCGGTGCGCCCGCACTTCGGGACCATGGGCGTGGCGCCGGCCGAGGCCGAGATGGTCACCTCCATCCCGCCCAACCACACCGGCGGCAACATCGACAACTGGCGCATCGGCAAGGGCGCGACGCTCTACTACCCCGTCGCCGTGCCGGGTGCGATGTTCAGCGTGGGCGACCCGCACGCCTCGCAGGGCGACTCGGAGCTGTGCGGCACCGCCATCGAGTGCTCGCTCACCGGCACCTTCCAGCTCATCCTGCACAAGAAGGCGCAGCTCGCGGGCACGCCGCTGGCCGAACTCACCTACCCGCTGCTGGAGACGCAGGACGAATGGGTGCTGCACGGCTTCAGCTACGCCAACTACCTGGCCGAGCTCGGTGCCAAGGCGCAGAGCGAGATCTACCAGAAGAGCTCGGTGGACCGCGCGCTGCGCGACGCGTACCACAAGATGCGCCACTTCCTCATGACCACGCAGCGGCTCAACGAAGACGAGGCCATCTCGCTCATGTCGATCGCGGTGGACTTCGGCATCACGCAGGTGGTGGATGGCAACTGGGGGGTGCATGCGGTGGTGAAGAAGTCGATCTTCCCGGCGCGGGAGTGATCGGCAGCACTGCGGAGCATCCCCCGATGTGAGACCGGGACGGCGGTGCTATGGTGAAACGAGCCCACCTCGTTCAACGGAGCCCCGCATGTCGTCATCCATCCCCGAAAAGGCCGGCGCGATCGAGCTCGCGCGCCTGCTCGCCGCGCGCAAGATCGGCGCGCTCGAACTGTGCGACGCCCACATCGCGCGCATCGAGCAGCGCGACACCGAGATCAACGCCGTGGTCGTGCGCGACTTCGACCGCGCCCGCGAGGCTGCGCGCGCGGCCGATGCCGCACTGGCGCGCGGCGAGCGCCGGCCGCTGCTCGGCGTGCCGATGACGGTCAAGGAATCCTTCGACGTCGCGGGCCTGCCCACCACGTGGGGCTTCGCCGAATTCGCCGACTACCGGCCCGACACCGACGCGCTCGCCGTCTCGCGCCTCAAGGCGGCCGGCGCGGTGATCCTCGGCAAGACCAACGTGCCGGTCGCACTCGGCGACTGGCAGACAGTGCACCCGCTCTACGGCCGCACGAACAACCCGCTCGACCTGAAACGCTCGCCCGGCGGATCGTCCGGCGGCTCGGCCGCAGCGCTCGCCTCGCACATGGTGCCGCTGGAGCTGGGCTCCGACATCGGCGGCTCCATCCGGATCCCGGCGCACTTCTGCGGCGTCTACGGGCACAAGCCCAGCCTCGGCCTGCTGCCGGCGCGCGGGCACCAGCCGCCGCGTGCCGACGGCGCCGGCTCCACCCTCGCGGTGATCGGCCCGCTCGCCCGCACCATCGACGACCTCACGCTCGCCTTCGACCTGCTGGCCGTCGCCGACCCGGCCGACCCCGGCGTGCGCGTGGACCTGCCACCGCCGCGCGTCACCTCGCTCCAGGGCGCGCGCCTGCTGGTGATCGACCACCATCCACGCTGCGCCACCGACCGCGACACCCGCGAGACGCTGGCCACGCTCGCCAACGCGCTGCGCCGTGCCGGCGCGACGGTCGCGCACGAGAGCCCGCTGCTGCCCGACCTCGCGGCCTCGCACAAGCTCTACATCCCGATGCTGCTCACCGAGATCAACCGCGCCATGCCCGAGCAGCAGCCCGCGCTCACGGCCAACCAGTGGCTCGGCCTGCTCGACGCGCGCCAACGCCTGCGCCGGCAATGGGCCGCGCTCTTCCGCGAGTTCGATGCGGTGCTCACGCCGACCTTCGGCACGCCGGCCTTCGTGCAGTTCGACGACGGACCGTGGCAGGGGCGCGAACTGCAGATCGACGGGCAGATGACGCGCTACGGCGACCAGCTCGCCTGGCCGGGGCTCGCCACCGTCTCGGGCCTGCCCGCGACCATCGCGCCCGTGGGCCGTTCGAAGGACGGCATGCCGATCGGCGTGCAGGTCATCGGGCCGTGGCAGGAAGACCGCACCCCGCTCGCCCTGGCGGGGCTGCTGGGCGCGCTCGGCCGCTGAGCCCGCGTCAGGGCAGCGCGGCGGCGACGGTCGCGCGATTGCGCGCGAGGATGGCCGCCGCCTCGGTGCAGAAGGCTGCGAGCGCGGCCACGGCCTGGCTCGCCTGGCCGTGCTTCTCGCGCAGGGTGGCGGGCTCGGGCAGGCTGCTGCGCGCAAATTCGCGCAGCAGCTGTCCAAGGCTGGTCTCGATGCGGTCGCAGCCGTTCAGGAGCGCACGGCCACTCTTCTTGAGCGCGTCGAGCGCCAGGTAGGCGGTCACGCAGGCGACCTGTTGCGCCAGGAGTTCGGCCTGGCGCGCGCGGGCCGCCGCGGCGTGTGCAGGCGTCTGCTCCAGGCCGCAGGCCAGGCGCACCGAGACCGCCAGCGCCTGCATCGCCTCCCACAGCGCGCAGCGCAAGGCTTCGAGGGCCGCGATGTCCTGGTGCACGCCGGCACGGGCCGACAGCAGCTGCGTGAGCGCGTTCTGCAGTGGCGGGCAGGCGGCCTCCACCTGGCGCGCATAGGTCCGCAGGCCGTTGCCGAACGGGATCACGCCCAGCAGGCGGCGCTCGGCCAGGGCGGTGACCGGGTCCAGCGCGTCGAGGAGCCGGCGGATCTCGGCGAGCGCCGCGCGCGTCGCCGAGCCTTCGTCGCCCGGGAGGCACTGCGGCAGCACCTGCGCCTGCAGCAGCTCGCGCGCCTGGGTGACCGCCTGGCAGCCGATCGCGGCGACATCGCAGGCGTTGTCGACACCCCGCGCCACCTCGGCATCGACCGCACGGGCGACATCGGGCAACAGCGGAACGGCGGTGCGCGCCGCCTCGGCCGACACCGGCGCGATCACCTGCGGAAGCGCGAGATGGAAGTGGGGCACGCCACCGGAGGCGACGGTCGGCGTGTCTTCGGGGCCGTTCATGGTCGCGGCAGCATAGCGCGAGGGGCGCCGCCTACAATCCGGGCCCTCCTCCGCAGTCTCCTTGCCGGCGGCCCGCGCGGGGCCGCTGCGCCCGCACCATGACCGAACTCGCCAAGTCCTTCGAACCTGCCGCCATCGAAGCCAAATGGGGCCCGTTGTGGGAGCGAAGCGGCACCTACACCCCCACACTCGACCCGGCCCGGCCATCGTTCTCGATCCAGCTGCCGCCGCCCAACGTGACGGGCACGCTGCACATGGGCCACGCGTTCAACCAGACCATCATGGACTCGTTGACGCGCTACCACCGCATGAAGGGCCACAACACGCTGTGGGTGCCGGGCACCGACCACGCCGGCATCGCCACGCAGATCGTGGTGGAGCGCCAGCTGCAGGGCCAGGGCACGAGCCGCCACGACCTGGGCCGCAAGAACTTCGTCGCCCGGGTGTGGGAGTGGAAGGAGCACAGCGGCTCCACCATCACCTCGCAGATGCGCCGCATGGGCGATTCGGTGAGCTGGCGCCACGAGTACTTCACCATGGACGAGAAGCTCTCGAAGGTGGTGACCGACACCTTCGTGCAGCTCTACGACGAAGGCCTCATCTACCGCGGCAAGCGGCTGGTCAACTGGGACCCGGTGCTCAAGTCGGCCGTGTCCGACCTGGAGGTCGAGAGCGAGGAGGAGGACGGCTTCCTCTGGCACATCCGCTACCCGCTGACCGACGGCTCCGGCTCGGTCACGGTGGCCACCACCCGGCCCGAGACCATGCTCGGCGACGTGGCGGTGATGGTGCACCCCGAGGACGAGCGCTACCGCGCACTCGTCGGCAAGACCGTCACGCTGCCGCTGGTAGGCCGCGAGATCCCCGTCATCGCCGACGACTACGTCGACCGCGCGTTCGGCACCGGCGTGGTGAAGGTGACGCCCGCGCACGACGCGAACGACTACGCCGTCGGCCAGCGCCACCGGCTGCCGATGATCGGCGTGCTGGCGCTCGACGCGACGGTCAACGACGAGGCGCCCGCCGCCTACCGCGGGCTCGACCGCTTCGTCGCGCGCAAGCAGGTCGTGGCCGACCTCGACGCGCAGGGCCTGCTCGTCGAGACGAAGAAGCACAAGCTGATGGTGCCGCGCTGCGCCCGCACCGGCCAGGTGATCGAGCCCATGCTCACCGACCAGTGGTTCGTCGCCATGAGCCGGCCGGGGCGCGACGGCAAGTCCATCGCCGAGAAGGCCATCGAGGTGGTGCAGGACGGGCGCGTGCGCTTCGTGCCCGAGCAGTGGGTCAACACCTACAACCAGTGGATGAACAACATCCAGGACTGGTGCATCTCGCGCCAGCTCTGGTGGGGCCACCAGATCCCGGCCTGGTACGACGAGGAAGGCAAGGTCTACGTCGCGTCCAGCGAGGCCGAAGCGCAGGCGCAGGCGCCGGGCAGGAAGCTCACGCGCGATCCCGACGTGCTGGACACCTGGTACTCCTCCGCGCTGGTGCCCTTCTCCACGCTGGGCTGGCCCGAGAAGACGCAGGACATGGACCTGTACCTGCCCTCCACGGTGCTCGTGACCGGCTACGACATCATCTTCTTCTGGGTCGCCCGGATGATCATGATGACCAAGCACTTCACGGGCAAGGTGCCGTTCCGGCACGTCTACATCCACGGCCTGGTGCTCGATGCGCACGGCAAGAAGATGAGCAAGTCCGAGGGCAACGTGCTCGACCCAGTGGACCTGATCGACGGCATCGCGCTGGCCCCGCTGCTGGACAAGCGCACGCAGGGCCTGCGCAAGCCCGAGACCGCGCCCAAGGTGCGCCGCGCGACCGAGAAGGAATTTCCGGAGGGCATCCCCGGCTACGGCGCCGACGCGCTGCGCTTCACCTTCGCCGCGCTCGCCACGCTCGGGCGCAGCATCAACTTCGACACCAAGCGCTGCGAGGGCTATCGCAACTTCTGCAACAAGCTCTGGAACGCGACCAAGTTCGTGCTGCTCAACACCGAAGGCCAGGACTGCGGCCTGAAGGAGCACACCAAGGCCGAATGCGCGCCGGGTGGCAGCGCGCATGGCTACCTGAGCTTCAGCCAGGCCGACCGCTGGATCTCGAGCGAGCTGCAGCGCGCGGAAGCCGCCGTGGCCCAGGGCTTTGCCGAGTACCGCCTCGACAACGTGGCCAACACGCTCTACCAGTTCGTGTGGGACGAGTACTGCGACTGGTACATCGAGATCGCCAAGGTTCAGATCGCGGTGGCCACAGCCAGCGGCAACGAGCCGCAGCAGCGCGCCACGCGCCGCACGCTGATCCGCACGCTCGAAGCCGTGCTGCGCCTGCTGCATCCGATCACGCCCTTCGTCACCGCCGAGCTGTGGGAGACGGTGGCGCCGATCGCCGGCCGCAAGACCAGCGACACCATCGCGACCGCGCCCTACCCCGAGGCGCAGCTCGACCGCATCGATCCGCAGGCCGATGACTGGATGGCCAAGCTCAAGGGCCTGGTGAGCGCGTGCCGCGCGCTGCGTGGCGAGATGGCGCTGTCACCGAGCGACCGTGTGCCGCTCTACGCCTATGGCGACCACGCTTTCCTGAACGAAGCGGCCGCCGTGCTCAAGACGCTCGGCAAGCTCTCGGAAGTGAAGGTCTTCGACGACGAGGCCGCCTTCAACGAGGCCACGCGCCAGTCGCCCGTGGTGGTGCAAGGCGCATCGCGCCTCGCGCTGCACGTGGAGATCGACGTGGCCGCCGAGACCGAGCGCCTGGGCAAGGAGATCAAGCGCCTGGAGGCCGACCTCGCGCGCGAGCAGGGCAAGCTCGCCAACGAGAGCTTCGTCGCGCGCGCTCCGGCGGCCGTGGTGGCCGAGGTTCAGCAGCGCATCGCCGATTTCACGGCGGCGTTGGCGCGGCTGCGAGATCAGCTGGCACGCCTGGGCCGGTCGGCCTGAACTCGCGCGGTGCAGGCGGCGTCGCCTGCAGCAGCTCGTCGATGCGCCGCGCCACCGACCAGTCGCTGCGCAGGCGCGATTCACGCGTGGTGCTGGCCACGCGCGGCGTCACCTGCAGCGTGTCCATGCCCTTGAGCGGCCGGCCTTCGTCGAGCGCGCCGGGCTCCAGGCTGTCGAGCCAGCAGGCCGAGACGCGTCCGCTGACGAGCACGTCGGCCAGCGCCTGCTCGTCGAACACGCCCGAGTGCGAGATGCTCACGATCACCTGGTTGGGCTTGCAGTAGGGCAGGAAGCGTTCGCCCAGCAGCCGGCGGTAGCGGGTGTAGTAGCTGAGCTGCACGCACACCGCATCGCTCACCTCCAGCAGCTCGCGCAGGCCGAGCGGCTGCACGCGCCAGCGCTCCCAGATGCCATCGCTCGCATGCAGCGAGGGGTCGTAGCCCACCATGCGCGAGCCGAAGCCCGAGAGCATCTGCGACATGGCCTTGGCGGCCGGCGGCATGCCGACGAGCCCCACGGTGCAGGCGCCGAGCTCGCGGCCGACGAGCATGCCGTTCGTGCCTTCGACCGGCACACGCCGCAGCAGCGAGAGCAGGGCGCCGATCATGAACTCGGCCTCGGCCTGCGCCGTGGCGGTGGGGCTGCGCACCACTTCCACGCCGGCGCGCGAACAGGCTTCGACGTCCAGGTTTTCAGCGCCGCCACTGACGCGGCCGACGGCGCGCAGCAAGGGCGCGTAGTGCAGCGCGGCGGCATCGAAGGCAATGGTGGGCGGCAGCACGAGCGCGCGCACGTTGTAGAGGGACTGCCGGAACGCCCGCGGATCCCGCACCAGCTCGGGGGCGTAGCGGACGGCATGGCGCGAGGCCAGCCACTGCATGACCTCCGTCTCCAGGGGCTCGATGATGAGTATGTCCATGCATTCCCGGGGTCCCGAGCGTCACGAAGCGCGTGACAGAATCTCTCGAGACCTTCCCTCAGACCCACGATTGTAAGCAGATGTTAGTCACCAAAGCGATCTTCCCCGTGGCAGGACTCGGCACCCGCTTCCTGCCCGCGACAAAAGCACAACCCAAGGAGATGCTGCCGGTGGTCGACAAGCCGCTGATCCAGTACGCGGTCGAGGAGGCCTACGCGGCCGGCGTGCGCGAGATGATCTTCGTGACCGGCCGCCACAAGCGGCCCATCGAAGACCACTTCGACATGACCTTCGAGCTCGAGGTCGCCCTCGAGCAGGCCAAGAAGCAGGAGCTGCTCGACGTGGTGCGCTCGGTCAAGCCCGACGACATGGAGTGCATCTACGTGCGCCAGCCGCAGGCGCTCGGCCTCGGCCATGCCGTGCTGTGCGCGCAGCGTTTAATCGGCAACGATCCCTTTGCCGTGCTGCTGGCCGACGACCTGATGGTGGGCGAGAAGCCCGTGCTGCAGCAGATGACGGAGCAATTCAAGGAATGGCGCGCCTCCATCCTCGCGGTGCAGGAAGTTCCGGCCGAGCACACGCGCCGCTACGGCATCGTGGCCGGCACGCCGGTGAACGACGACCTGATGGACGTGAGCCGCATCGTCGAAAAGCCCGCGCCTGAAGCCGCACCGTCACGCCTCGGCGTGGCAGGCCGCTACATCCTCACGCCGGGCGTCTTCCACGAGATTGCCAGCCAGCCACGTGGCGTGGGTGGCGAGATCCAGCTCACCGACGGCATCGCCGGGCTCTTGCGCCGCGAAAAAGTCTTCGCCTACCGCTACCAGGGCAAGCGCTACGACTGCGGCAGCAAGGAAGGCTTCCTTCAGGCCAACGTGGAGCTTGCGCTCAAGCACCCGGTGCTCGGGGCGGGCTTCCGCGAGTACCTGAAGAGCGTCGAGTTCTGACCGACAACTAGCGCCTTCTGAGGTAGTGCACGTACTCGTCGCCGGCAGACGTCTGCTCGACGAGTTCGTTGCCCGTCTGCCGCGCGAACGCCTGGAAGTCGCGCATGGAGCCCGGGTCGGTCGCCACCACCTTCAGCACCTCGCCGCTGCGCATGTCGGCGAGCGCCTTCTTGGCCTTGAGGATGGGCAGCGGGCAGTTGAGCCCGCGGGTGTCGAGTTCCTTCTGGAAATCCATTGCGCTCACTCTTCCATGCGTGGACGACGCGGCGGGATGTCCAGCCATTGGGGTGTGATGCCGCGCGAGGTCAGCCACTTGGCCAGCGCCTGGCCGGTCCCGGCCGGCCAGCACTTCACGTCGTGCGGCGATAGCAGCTGGTACTCCGCAAGCTCGGGCGAGAGCGTGATCTCGCCGCGCGCCACGACGTGGTAGGCGATGATGACCTGGTTCATGCGCTGGAAGTCGTAGACGCCGATCAGGTCGGTCGAGTCGACGGTGAGCGAGGTCTCTTCCAGCACCTCGCGGGCGATGCCGTCCTCGGGCGTCTCGCCGGCCTCCATGAAGCCGGTGATGAGGCCGAAGAAGCGGCCGGGCCAGGCGGCATTGCGCGCGAGCAGCAGCAGGCCATCGCGATCGGCGAGCTCGATCACCGCCGCCAGCACGGGCGTCGGGTTGTTCCAGTGTGTCCAGTTGCAGGCCGGGCACCGGGTGCGCACCTTGGGGCCGCCGTCTTCGTCGGCGGTGAGCTGCTGCAGCGGCGTCGCGCAGTTGGGGCAGTAGTTGAACTGGTGCTTCATGCCGGGAACACCCCTGTGGAGAGATAGCGGTCGCCACGGTCGCAGACCACGAAGACGATGGTCGCGTTCTCGACCTGCTTGGCGATCTCGAGTGCCACCCAGCACGCGCCTGCAGCGGAGATGCCGCCGAAGAGGCCCTCCTCGCGGGCCAGGCGCCGGGCCATGTCCTCGGCCGCATCCTGCGAGACGCTCACGGTCTCGTCGATGTAGGTCGGGTCGTAGATCCTGGGCAGGTAGGCCTCGGGCCACTTGCGGATGCCCGGGATGCGCGAGCCTTCGTCGGGCTGCGCGCCGATGACGCGGATCGCCGGGTTCTTCTCCTTCAGGAAACGCGAGGTGCCGGTGATGGTGCCGGTCGTGCCCATGGCGCTCACGAAATGCGTGATGCGGCCTTGCGTGTCGTCCCAGAGCTCGGGGCCGGTCGTCTCGTAGTGCACGCGCGGGTTGTCGGCGTTGGCGAACTGGTCGAGCACCAGGCCCTTGCCGTCGCGCTGCATCTGCTCGGCGAGGTCACGCGCGTATTCCATGCCGCCGCTGCGCGGGGTGAGCACGAGCTCGGCTCCGAAGGCCTTCATGGTCTGGGCGCGCTCGATGGAGAGGTCCTCCGGCATGATGAGCACCATGCGGTAGCCGCGGATCGCGGCGGCCATGGCGAGCGCAATGCCGGTGTTGCCCGAGGTGGCCTCGATCAGCGTGTCGCCCGGCTTGATGTCGCCACGCTCCTCGGCGCGGCGGATCATGCTGATGGCGGGCCGGTCCTTCACGGAGCCGGCGGGGTTGTTGCCTTCGAGCTTGCCGAGGATCACGTTGCCGCGGCGCTCGTTCTCGGGGCCGGGCACGCGCACCAGCCGCACGAGCGGAGTCTGGCCGATGACGTCTTCGATGGTCTTGTAATGCACGGTGTCTCTCCTGCGGCGCATTGTCGCAGGGGCGCTCAAGACCCGCTGCAGGCCCGGGGATGGCCCGTGTTGCAACCGATGGTGCCTCGGGTCGGAATCGAACCGACACTCCTTGCGGAACGGGATTTTGAGTCCCGCGCGTCTACCAATTTCGCCACCGAGGCCGGTGCAGCAGAGCGCGCGATTTTGCCACACGCCCTCTCGGACGAAGGGCCGTGCGGCAAGTCAAACGGGGTACCCTTGCGGCTTTCCGCCTCTCCGTTTGCGCATGCCCCCGATCCCACCCATCACCCAGTTCCTGATGCTGGCCTGCACGGCGATCTTCTGCCTGCAGCTGTTCACGCCGATCATCGACGGCTGGTTCGCGCTCTATCCGCTGGGCAGCAGCTACTTCATGCCGTGGCAGATCGTGAGCTATGCCTTCCTGCACGGCAGCATGCTGCACCTCTTCTTCAACATGCTCGGCTTGTGGATGTTCGGTGCGGAGCTGGAGATGCTGTGGGGCCGCAACCGCTACTTGGTCTTCCTCGCCATCGGCGCTGCGTTCGGCGGGCTGCTCTTCCTGATCGCCACGGCCCTGCCCGGCGCCGGCATGAGCCGGCTGGTGGGCGCCTCGGGCGGCCTGTATGCGCTGCTGATCGCCGCGGCCATGTACTTCCCGCAGCGCACGGTGATGCCGCTCTTCCCGCCGATCCCGATGAAGATGAAGACCTTCGTCATCGTCTTCGGCGTGATCGCGCTCGTGATGAGCTGGAACGGCGACCTCGGCTCGCTGGCCCACCTGGGCGGCATGCTCGGGGGCTGGCTCACGATCCGCTACTGGCGGGGCCTGCCGCCCTTCAACACGCGACGTCGCTGACAGCTCAGGCGAGCAGCCCCTCGCGCACCGTCGGATGGCGCAGCTGCAGGCGCAGCTCGCGCTTGAGGCGCCGGTTGTCCAGCCGGCGAGATTCCTGCCAGAACGACATCTGCATCGGCGACATGCGCCCCGCCGCCTCGGCCCGCGTGATGCGTGGCGGGCGCGGCAGCCCGCAGAGGTCGGCCGCGAGGTCGAAGTAGTCGCCCATCAGCAGCTCGGTGTCGTCGCACGCATGCACCACGCGCTGCGGCAGCCCGCGGTGCAGCGCCGCCACGCAGGCGCGCGCCAGGTCATCGGCGTGGATGTGGTTGGTGTAGACATCATCGTCGCGTACCAGCACCGGGGTCCCGCGCGCGAGGCGCTCGCGCGGATGCCCGCCCGCGCGATCGCCGGCGTAGATGCCGGGGATGCGCAGGATCGTGACGCGTGCCCCGAGGGCGCGCCCATACCAGCGCACGCGTGCTTCTGCATCGGCCCGCCGGCGTGCCCGATCGCTCGCCGGAGCCACCGCGCGCGTCTCGTCGAAACGTGCGCCCTGCGCATCGCCATACACGCCGGTGGTGCTCGCATAGACGATGCGCTGCACGCGCGCCTTGCGTGCGAACGCGTGCAGCAGGTGCCGCGTGCGCGCGTCACTCGCGCCTTGCGCGGGCGGTGGCGCGAGATGCAGCACCGCATCGGCCAGGCCCGCCAGTCGCTGCAGGGTCGCGGGCTCGTCGAGGTTGCCCGCCAGCGGTATCGCACCCGCCGCGCGCAATGCGCCCACCCGTGCCGTGCTCGACGTGAGCGCGAGCACCCGCCAGCGGCCTGTCAGCAACCGCACCACCCGCAGGCCTACGTCACCACAGCCCACGATGAGCAGCGTCGGTCGTCTGAGCGCATGGGGCAGGGACATGGGGGAGGGGGCAAAATCCGAGGGTCGTTCGCAAAAGGTTATCCCATGACGTTCAAAGTGACCGTGCAGCCCAGCGGCGTGAGCTTCTCGGTGGACCGCGACGAGCCCATCCTGCTCGCCGCCATCCGACAGGGCGTGGGCCTGCCCTACGGCTGCCGCGACGGTGCCTGCGGCTCGTGCAAGTGCAAGCTCGTCGAAGGCCGCGTGATCCATGGCACCCACCAGGTGAAGGCGCTGACGCCCGCCGAAGAAGAAGCCGGCTACACCCTCACCTGCCGCGCCGCGCCGCAAACCGACATCGTGCTGGAGGCGCGCACCGTGGCCGGCGCCGGCGAGTACCCGGTGCGCAAGATGCCCTGCCGGGTGACGACCATCACCCGGCCCGCGCCCGACGTGGCCGTGCTCCAGCTTCAGCTGCCCACCAACGACGCGCTGCAGTACCGCGCCGGCCAGTACATCGAGTTCGTCCTCAAGGACGGCCATCGCCGCAGCTACAGCATGGCCAATGCGCCGGGCCTGCCGCGCGCCACGCCGGGCATCGAGCTGCACATCCGCCACATGCCGGGCGGCCTCTTCACCGACCATGTGTTCGGTGCGATGAAGGAAAAGGAGATCCTGCGCCTCGAAGGCCCCTTCGGCAGCTTCTTCCTGCGCGAAGACAGCGACAAGCCCATCGTGCTGCTGGCGAGCGGCACCGGCTTTGCGCCCGTCAAGGCCATCCTCGAGCACATGCAGGCCAAGGGCCTCCAGCGCGAGGCGGTGCTGTACTGGGGCTGCCGCAGCAAGGTCGACCTCTACATGCACGACTGGTGCGTGGAGGCCGCGCGCACCATGCCCAACCTGCGCTACGTGCCCGTGCTCTCCGACGCCAAGCCCGAAGACGGCTGGACGGGCCGCACGGGCTTCGTCCACCAGGCCGTCATGGCCGACCTGCCCGATCTCTCGGGCCACCAGGTCTACGCCTGCGGCGCGCCCATCATGGTCGACACCGCGCAGCGCGATTTCGTCGCGCACTGCAACCTTCCCCTGGACGAGTTCTACGCAGACAGCTTCACCTCCGAGGCCGACAAACATGACTGAGACTTCCCGCCGCCACTTCACGCTCGCAGCGCTTGCCACCCTTGCCGCCGCCTCCACGCCCGCGCTCGCACAGGGCACGAAGCCCGTTCGCCTGGTCGTGCCCTACCCGCCCGGCGGCCCGCTCGACATCGTGGCGCGGGCGCTTGCCGACAAGGCGAAGGACGCGCTCGGCGCCGTGATCGTCGAGAACCGCGCCGGCGCCGGCGGCAACCTGGGCGCCGACCTCGTCGCCAAGTCCGCCCCCGACGGCCACACCATCGTGATGGGCGCGGTGGCCACGCACGCGATCAATCCCTGGCTGTATGCACGCATGCCCTACGACGCGCTGAGCGACTTCACGCCGCTCACCGGCGTGGCGCAGGTGCCCAACGTGCTGGTGATGAACGCGCACACCGCCGCACGCCTGAAGATCGCCAGCGTGGCCGACCTCGTCGCCTACGCGAAGGCCCACCCCGGCAAGCTCAACTACGGCTCCGGGGGCAACGGCAGCGCAGGGCATCTCGCCGGCGAGATGTTCAAGTCGCAGGCAGGCGTGTTCATGGTCCACATCCCCTATGCCGGCGGCAACCCGGCGCAACTCGCCCTGCTGTCGGGCGAGGTCGACCTCACCTTCGACAACCTCGCCAGCGCTTCGGCCAACATCAAGGCCGGTCGCCTGAAGGCCCTGGCAGTCACGACGGCCAGGCGCGCCAAGGCCACGCCCGACCTGCCGGCCATCGCCGAGACGCTCCCCGGCTTCGACGTGAACACCTGGTTCGGGCTCTTCGGGCCGGCAGGCTTGAGCGCCGAGCACACCCAGCGGCTCCACAAGGCCTTCACCGACGCCCTTGCCTCGCCGGAGCTCCAGGCCCGCCTGGGCGCGCTGATGGCCGAAGCCATGCCGCTCACCCCGCAGCAGTTCGCCGACTTCGTGAAGCGCGAGAACGCGAAGTACGAGCGTGTGGTCAAGGCCTCGGGCGCCAAGGTGGAGTGATCCTCCCCTCAACGCAAAAGGCCGCGACTCTCGCGAGTGCGGCCTTTTTGCTTGAGCGCCGGATGACTACTTCTTGATCTGCTTGGACGCCGGCGTGCTGCCGCCATCCACGCCGAGGCGGCCGCCGGTGCCGAGGCCGCCCTTGACCGTCTGCGCCTTGTAGTTGCGCAGCGACTTGACCATCTGGTTGAACGAATCGGCGAAGGCCGCCACCACCACCTTGCCCTGCGGCGTGTTGGCGTAGCCGCCGCCGCCCGCGCCCAGGCCGCTCAGGAAGGCGCCGCCGAAGACGCCGAAGTCGAAGTTGCCGGCCGTGCCTTCGGCGGCCGCGATCTGCACGCCCGAGCGGTTGTCGATCAGCAGCAGCGTGGTCGCCGCTTCGTTTCGCTTGACGTTGCCTGCGACCGCACCGAGGGCCGAGAGACGGCCGGTGAGCAGGCCGGCGGCCGCACCGCCCGTGCGGCCCGAGAACTGGATCGACGGCTGCAGCGTGTAGTCGGCCGCGACCATCTGGCCCTTCTGGAAGTTGCTGCCCTGGCGCATCTCGCCGGAGGACTCGAGCTGGCGCTCGCGCATCATGTTGTTCATGGAACGGCCGCGCTCCACGATCACGAAGCAGTTGCTCTGCTGGACCATCAGGCGCAGCACCGGCAGCGTGGACCCGAGGCTGTTGCGGCGCAGCTCGTGGTACCAGGGCGCGCTCGTGTCTTCGTCGAGCGCGAGCGTGCCGAGCGTCTCGGCGCACTTCTCGAGCTGGCTGTTGGTGCCCTCGGTGGTGCCGCCACTGGCGGAGCCGGAGACGACGCCCTTGTTGCCGCCCATGGAGGGCATCGTGGAACCGCAGCCGGCCAGCAGTGCAATGGCCGCAGCCGCGAGCGTGAGGTGGGTGAGACGGGTGAGCGGCGTGGCGTTCATCGAATACTCTCCGTGACAGGCCCCGTACGGGCGACGAAAAAGTATAGGAGTCCACCCCCGTCCGGCGAGGTGACTTTGGTCGCCTCGGCGGGCCTCGCGCCCACCCCGCCCGCGTCTATTCGCCGAGGTAGGCCGCGCGCACCTTGGGATCGTTGAGCAGGGCCGACGCTTCACCGCTCATCGTCACCTCGCCCGACTCCATCACGTAGCCGCGGTTGGCGAGCTGCAGCGCGCGGCTCGCGTTCTGCTCCACGAGCAGGATGGTCACGCCCTGCTGGGCAATGTCGGCCACGACCTCGAAGATCTTGTCGACCATGATGGGCGACAGGCCCATGGAGGGCTCGTCGAGCAGCAGCAGCTTGGGGCGCGCCATGAGCGCACGGCCCATCGCGAGCATCTGCTGCTCGCCGCCCGACATGGTGCCGGCGAGCTGGTTGCGGCGCTCCTTGAGGCGCGGAAAGATGCCGAACACCTTCTCGACGTCGGCGTCGATCTCCTTGTCGTTGCGCACGAAGGCCCCCATGAGGAGGTTCTCGGTGATCGACATGCGCGTGAAGGTGCCGCGCCCCTCGGGCACCATCACGAGGCCCTGCTTGACGAGGTCCCACGAGCCCTGGCCCTTGATGCTGCGGCCGAGGTATTCAATGTCGCCGGCGCCCACCGGCTGCAGGCCGGTGATGGCCTTGAGCGTGGTGGTCTTGCCTGCGCCGTTGGCGCCGATCAGGCTCACGAGCTCGCCCTGGCGCACCTCGAACGTCGCGCCCTTCACGGCCTGGATGCCGCCATAGGCCACCTGGAGGCCATTCACTTTGAGCAGGGTCGTCATGGTCAGTGCGTCTTGTGGCCGGCGCCGAGGTAGGCCTCGATCACCTTCTCGTTGCGTTGGACGTCGGCGGGCGTGCCTTCGGCGATCTGCTTGCCGTAGTCGAGCACGGTCACGCGGTCGCACAGGCCCATCACGAGCTTCACGTCGTGCTCGATCAGGAGGATGGTGCGGCCGTCGTTGCGGATGCGGTCGATCAGCTCGCGCAGCACCACCTTCTCGGTGGCGTTCATGCCGGCGGCGGGCTCGTCGAGCGCGATGAGCTTGGGGTCGGTGGCGAGCGCCCGCGCGATCTCGAGGCGGCGCTGGTCGCCGTAGCTCAGCGTGCGCGCCTTGAACTCGGCGTAGCGGCCGATGCCCACGTAGTCGAGCAGCTCCTGCGCGCGCTCGGCGATCGCGGCCTCCTCGGCCTTGAAGCCGCGGGTGCGGAACACCGCGCCCATCAGGCCCGAGCCGGTGCGCACGTGGCGCCCGACCATCACGTTCTCGAGCGCCGTCATGTCGGCAAAGAGCCGGATGTTCTGGAAGGTGCGCGCGATGCCGGCCTTGGCCACCTCGTGCACGGCCGAGGGCTTGTAGGGCTGGCCACCGAGGTGGAAGCTGCCGGAGTCCGGCGTGTAGAGCCCGGTGATCACGTTGAAGAAGGTGGTCTTGCCCGCGCCGTTGGGGCCGATCAGGCCATAGACCTGGCCCGGCATGATGCGGATGCCCACGTCGCTGAGCGCCTGCAGGCCGCCGAAGCGCTTGGAGACGTTGGCGACTTCCAGCACCGGGACGTCGGCGGTGGTGGTCGGTGCGGTGCTCATGACAGCGTCCCCTTGGGCGTCGGGTCCTGGTCGGGCGAGCCCGGCCGGATGCGGCCATGCTCGGGTACCGGCCACAGGCCGCGCGGCCGCGACAGCATGATCGCGATCATGGCCGTGGCGATGAGCAACTGGCGCAGGATGGCCGCGTCGAGCCGGCCGTCGGTCATCTGCTGCAGGGGGCCGGCCACGAAGCGCAGCACCTCGGGCAGCGCCGCCAGCAGCAGCGCGCCGATGATGACGCCGGGGATGTGGCCGATACCGCCCAGCACCACCATCGCGACGATCATCACCGACTCGTGCAGCGAGAACGACTCGGGCGACACGAAGCCCTGGAAGCTCGCGAAGAGCACGCCGGAGACGCCGCCGAAGGTGGCGCCCATGCCGAAGGCCAGCAGCTTCATGTTGCGGGTGTTGATGCCCATGGCCTTGGCGGCCACCTCGTCTTCGCGGATCGCCATCCACGCGCGGCCGATGCGCGACTGCTCGAGCCGGTGGCAGATGATCACGCTGACGATGACGAGCGCGAGGAAGAGGTAGTAGTAGCCGGTGACCGACGGGATGTCGATGCCGAAGAGGCTGTGCGGCTTGCCGAAGTCATAGCCCAGGAACTTGAACGAATCGATCTGGCTCAGGCCCTTGGGACCATTGGTGATGTTGACGGGCGAGTCGAGGTTGAGCAGGAACACGCGGATGATCTCGCCGAAGCCGAGCGTCACGATGGCGAGGTAGTCGCCACGCAATTTGAGCGTGGGCGCGCCCAGGAGCACCCCGAACACCGCCGCCAACGCCGCGCCGGCCGGAATCACGATCCAGAGCGGCACGTGCAGGCCGTTGGGGAACGTCGCGGCGAACGCCGGGAAGGTCAGCGACAGGTGGGGCGACGCGAGCAGCCCCATCATGTAGGCGCCCACGGCATAGAAGGCCACGTAGCCGAGGTCGAGCAGGCCGGCGTAGCCCACCACGATGTTGAGGCCGAGCGCCAGCAGCACGTAGAGCAGCGCGATGTCGATGATGCGCACCCACGCGTTGCCGAACTGCTGCGCGATGAGCGGCGCCACCAGCAGCAGCGCGCCGGCGATGAGGAAGGTGATGAGCTTGTTGTCGCGGAGGTTCATCGCCATCTCCTCACGCCCGGTCGGCCACGCGCTCGCCGAGCAGGCCTTGCGGGCGCAGCGTGAGCACGAGGATGAGCACGATGAAGGCGAAGATGTCCTGGTAATGGCTGCCCAGCAGCCCGCCGGTCAGGTCGCCGATGTAGCCGGCGCCCATCGCCTCGATCAGGCCGAGCAGCACGCCGCCCACCATGGCGCCCGCCAGGTTGCCGATGCCGCCGAAGACCGCGGCGGTGAAGGCCTTGAGGCCCGGCAGGAAGCCCATCGAGTGCTGCACCGAGCCGTAGTTGGCGGCGTACATGACGCCGGCGATGGCCGCGAGCGCCGCGCCGATCACGAAGGTGGCCGAGATGACCATGTCGGGCCGCACGCCCATGAGGCCGGCCACCCGCGGGTTCTCGGCGGTGGCACGCATCGCGCGGCCGAGCTTGGTGCGGTTCACGAGGTACATGAGCGCGGTGAGCGTCACCGCGGTGGTGACCAGGATCATGATCTGGATGGTGTTGATCACCGCGCCGAAGATCTCGTACGGCTCCGAGGGGATGAGGATGGGGAAGGGCTTGGGATTGGGCTTCCAGATGATCATCGCCAGCGTCTGCAGCATCAGCGACATGCCCATGGCGGTGATCAGCGGCGCCAGGCGCGGCGCGTTGCGCAGCGGGCGGTAGGCGACCTTCTCGATCGTAAAGTTGAGGATCGCGCACACCACGATCGCCGCGAGCAGCGAGAGCAGCAGCAGCAGCCAGCCGGGCAGGCCCATGCCGGCAAGCGATGTCGCGACGGTCCAGCTGGTGAGGGCTCCCACCATCAGCACCTCGCCGTGGGCGAAGTTGATGAGGTTGATGATGCCGTAGACCATCGTGTAGCCCAGTGCCACCAGCGCGTACACGCTGCCGAGCACCAGACCGTTGATGATCTGCTGGATGAATGTTTCCATTGAGGGATGCTCCTGGGGGAATCGGTAGCGGCTGGTCTTTTGAACGCCGCGCCTGCCGGTAAGCAAAAAGCCCGCCGCCTTGAGTGGACGCCCGGGCTTGAGTCTGATGTCTGGGCTGAGAACGGGGCGATTCTATGGGGCGGCCGGAAGGGCTCCGGTTGCGCGTTTCCCCGTACGGAAATCAGCGCCTCCTGCGTTCGACGCCCTCGGGCGCTGCCTGACGTGCCTCGTCGTTGAGACGCCTGAGCTCCTGCAGCCGCTCGCCGATCTTGAGCTCCAGGCCCCGCGGCACGGGCTCGTAGAAGCGCTGAGGCGCGAGCTGGTCGGGCCAGTAGTCCTCGCCCGCCGCGAAGCCGCCGGGCTCGTCGTGCGCATAGCGGTAGCCGCGCCCGTAGTCGAGGTCCTTCAAGAGCTTGGTCGGGGCGTTGCGCAGGTGCAGCGGCACCGGCCGGGTGCCATCCCTGGCGATGAAGGCACGCACGGTGTTGTAGGCCGAGTAGACCGCGTTCGACTTCGGTGCGATCGCGAGGAACACCACGGCCTGCGCCAGCGCGAGCTCGCCCTCGGGGCTGCCCAGGCGCTCGTAGGTCTCGGCGGCATCGAGCGCCATGCGCAGGGCGCGCGGGTCGGCGAGGCCAATGTCTTCGCTCGCCATGCGCACGATGCGGCGTGCCGCGTAGCGCGGGTCCACGCCGCCGTCGAGCATGCGCACGAACCAGTAGAGCGCTGCGTCGGGATCGCTGCCGCGCACCGACTTGTGCAGCGCCGAGATGGTGTCGTAGAACTGCTCGCCGCCCTTGTCGTAGCGGCGCAGCTGCTCACCGAGCGAACGTTCGAGCTGGGCCTCGTCGAGCGTCTCGGCGCCCTGCGCCATGCGCACCAGGTTCTCGTAGGCGTTGAGCAGGCGGCGGGCATCGCCGTCGGCATAGCCGACCAGCCGATCGCGTGCCGCATCGGCGAGCCCCGGCGCCTGCAGCAGGGCCTGCGCGCGTTGCAGCAGCTGGGCCATGTCGTCGTCGGTCAACGACTTCAGCACGTGCACGGTCGCACGCGAGAGCAGCGCGGAATTCACCTCGAACGACGGGTTCTCGGTGGTGGCGCCGATGAAGGTGAAGAGGCCCGACTCCACGTGCGGCAGGAAGGCATCCTGCTGCGCCTTGTTGAAGCGGTGCACCTCGTCGACGAAGACCACCGTGCGCTTGACGGCGCCCTGCGCGACCTGCGCGCGCTCCACCGCCTCGCGGATGTCCTTCACGCCGCCGAGCACCGCCGAGATCTGGATGAACTGCGCCTCGAAGCCGTCGGCCATCAGCCGCGCGAGCGTGGTCTTGCCGACGCCGGGCGGGCCCCAAAGGATCATCGAATGCAGCCGGCCCGATTCGAACGCCACGCGCAGCGGCTTGCCGGGCCCGAGCAGGTGCTGCTGGCCGATCACCTCGGCGAGCGTGCGGGGCCGCAGGCGCTCGGCGAGCGGCGCCTGCGTGTCGTCATCGTCGAGAAGGAGCTGCCGCGATTCCATGCCGACGATTGTCGTCGCAGCGGCGAGCGCCAGCCCGCGTCCTGGCTACTGCTCGATCACGTCCGCACCCTTGGGCACGGTGAAGACGAAGGCCTCGGGCTTGACCGGCGGGTTGGCCACGAACTGGCTGAACTGCAGCAGCGACCGCTGCCCGAAGGCATCGAGAACCTCGATCGCCGCCAGTGTCTTGCCCTTGAAGCCCACCCGCACCGACTTGAAGCTGCTCTCGCTCGCCTTGGGCGTGGCCTCGACCCACTCCAGGCCGTCCTTCGCGGGCTGCGCGGCGAGGGTGAAATCCTGCTCCAGCGAGCCGCCGGCGAGCAGCGCCGCAGGGGTCGAGCCGAGGGCCTGGTCGAACTTGCGCGAGCTCGCCTGGTTGAGGTCCGCGTCGTAGATCCAGACCTTCTGTCCATCGGCGACGATCACCTGCTCGAACGGTTTCTCGTAGGTGAAGCGGAAGCGGTTGGGGCGCGAGAACTCGAACTTGCCGCTCGACGTCTTCTTCTTCGCGCCATCGGGCGAGGTGACGGTCTGCGTGAACTCGGCTCGGCCGGTCTTCACGTCACGCACGAATTCCTTGAGCGTCTCGACGGCCGATTGGGCGCTCGCCGACGCCGCGGCAACCGACAGCAACATCGCGCAATACAACTTCTTCATTCGCTTCGGGCCGGGACGATGATGTCGCGGTTGCCGTTGGTGGACATGGCACTTACGAGGCCGGATTTCTCCATTTGTTCCAGCAGTCTGGCCGCGCGGTTGTAGCCGATGCGCAGATGGCGCTGCACGAGCGAAATGGAGGCGCGGCGGTGTTGCAGCACCACGGCCACGGCCTGGTCGTACATGGGGTCGTTTTCTCCGCCGCCGCCACCGGGCATGTCGGCCGTGCTCACGTCGCCTTCGCCGTCGAGCGTGCCGCCTTCGAGGATGCCTTCGATGTAGTTGGGCTCGCCCTGCTGCTTGAGATAGTCGACCACGCGGTGGACTTCGTCGTCGCTCACGAAGGCTCCGTGCACGCGCACCGGCAGGCCGGTGCCGGAGGCCATGTAGAGCATGTCGCCCATGCCGAGCAGCGCCTCGGCGCCCATCTGGTCGAGGATGGTGCGGCTGTCGATCTTGCTGC
>JBIQJS010000188.1:0-3437 GCA_044507405.1 Rubrivivax sp.
CAATGTATATTATGTCAAGTAACTGGCGCGGGCATTGAGCCTGGACACCGCATGCATGCCCCGACGCCTCCACCACACCGCCGTCGAGGCGACGCCGAGCGTTGCAGGCCACCCCGCCCGCAACCACGCGTAACGGCCGTAAGGCCACGTGGCCTGGCGGCCTCGAGCTTGATCCAGATCAAGACAACAGCGCACACAAGGTCGGCCCGGCAATAGATCGCACACGCCGCTGCGCCGCGGCGCGATGCGCGCCCTACATTGGCCGTGGGGAGCGCCGTGCCCCGCATACAAGACCCACACCAACGTGCCGCTCAACCAGAAGCCTTTCCCCCTCGGCCGCGTGCTGGCGCTGGGCAACATCATCATCGGCTGCACGATCGCCGGCATCGCGGCGTATGGCCTGGTGCTCAACCGCGACGCACACCTCAGGCAGGCCCGCCACGCGACCGAGAACCTCGCTGCCACGCTGAGCCTGCGGCTCGCCTCCGAGCTGCAGCAGATCGACCACGCGCTGGCCGACGCCCACCTGCAGCTCGACCGCCTCTCGGGCCGCAGCACGCCGGCGCAGGCCGCATTCCTCGCCGCGCATCACCGTGAGTTCATGCCGCAGGTGGATGCGCTGAACGTGACCGACGAGCGCGGCAACGTGCTCGGCCTGGCCACATCGTCGATGACGTCGGGTTCGGTCGCCGCGGCGCCCTATTTCCGTGCCGCGGCCTCGGCGCCGGACCGGCTGGTGGTCACGCCGTTGCTGAAGGATGCACGCACCGGCCGCTGGAGCACGGTGCTCGCCCGCGCGCGCACCGGCGACGACGGGCGCTTTCTCGGCGTGGTCTATGCGGTGATCCCGAGCGACCACTACCTGAACGCCTTCCGGGCGGTGCAGCTCGGGCGCGATGGCGCAGTGGCCCTGCGCACCGATGCGCATGCGCTGGTGGCGCGCCACGCGCCCGGCCAGCCGGCGCAGTCGGCGCTGATCGGCAGCGACCACGTCTCGGCGGAGCTGCGCGCGGCCACGGCTGCACAGCCGGCGCAGGGCCACTTCATCTCGCGCACTGCGCTCGACGACATCGAGCGCAGCCATGCCTACCGCCAGGTCGATGGCTACCCGCTGCGGGTGATCGTCGGCCTCAGCACCGAAGACTTCCTCGAGCCGTGGAAGCGCGAGGCCGCCACGACGGTGGGCCTGGCGGTGCTCGTGGTCGCGATGGTGGCCGGGCTCTCGCTGTTTGTCGTGCGGGCGCAGGCGCGGCTGGTGGGCATGCACGCGGCCGTGCACCGCATCGCCTCCGAGCAGCAGGCGGTGCTCGACAACGACCTCGTCGGCATGGCGCGGCTGCGCGATCGCACGGTGGTCTGGCACAACCGCGCGCACGCACGGCTCTTCGGCTACGCCCCCGGCGAGCTGATGGGCACGCCGGCCCGCCTGCTCTACCCCGACGAGGCCTCGTTCGAGCGTGTGGGCCAGGCCTACGCCGTGCTGAGCCGCGGCGGCGAGTTCCGCACGCAGCTGCAGATGTGCCGCAAGGACGGCACGCTCATCTGGGTCGACCTGAGCGGCGTGCACCTTCCGAGCGGCGATGCGCTCTGGATGATGGTCGACATCACCGCGCTCAAGGAGAACGAGCTCAAGGCGCGCCAGATGGCGCTGCAGGACCCGCTCACCGGGCTTCCCAACCGTGCGGGCCTGGACGCCCGGCTCGAGGGCGTGCTCGACCGTGCACGGCGCGACGGCACGCAGGTGGCGGTGTGCTTCCTCGATCTCGACGGCTTCAAGGGCGTGAACGACGCGCACGGCCACGACGCGGGCGACACGCTGCTGCGGATCGCGGCCGGGCGCATCGCCTCGTGCACGCGCGCCCACGACCTGGTCGCGCGCCTGGGCGGCGACGAGTTCGTGGTGGTGCTGGGCGGCCTGCGCGATCGCGACGAGGCGTTGCCGGCGCTCGACCGCATCCTCGAAGCGCTGGACACGCCCTTCGTCCTGCGCCGCGGCGTCGAAGTGCAGCTCGCGGCGAGCCTCGGGGTGGCGATGTTTCCGCAGGACGGCCTGGAGGCGGCCGAGCTGCGCGAGCGCGCCGACGAGGCGATGTATGCCGTCAAGCGCTCAGGCAAGGGCCGCTACCACTTCTGGGGCGAGCCGCAGGCGCTGCCGCGTCTGGCGCGCGATGCGGCGTGAAGCGCGCCCCGGGCGCGGCAGATCGGCTCAGGCCGCCGGATAGCGCGCGAAGACGCTCTCGCGCCCGGCCGGGTCGACCAGCAGCACGGCGTACGGGTCCACACGCGACCCCATCTCCATGCCCGGCGAGCCGACCGGCATGCCCGGCACGGCCAGGCCGATCGCGCGCGGCCTGAGCGACAGCAGCCGCTTGACCTCGGCCGCCGGCACGTGGCCTTCGACCACGTAGCCCGCCACCACCGCCGTGTGGCAGCTGCCGAACTTGTCCGGCATGCCGTGGCGCTTGCGGGCCACGGCCGTGTTCTCGACCTCGTGCACGCGCACCTCGAAGCCGGCCGCCTGCATGTGCTCGACCCACGCGCCGCAGCAGCCGCAGGTGGGGCTCTTGTGCACCTCGACCACCGGCAGGCGCGGCGGCGCGGCCCGGGCCGGGAGCGCGAGCGCTGCGGCGCCGCAGAGGAACGTCTGGAGGGTCTGGCGTCGGTTCATGGCGATGGGCGTGGCGATGGGCGTGGCGGGCAGGTCAGGCGAGCCTACAGGAAGCCCTGGTGCGACGGTTGCGCAGGCTCAAGCGTGGGCTCAGTCCTGCCCGGCGGCGTCGGGCTTGTCGCCGCTTTCCGGCGCGCGTGAGGGATCGTCGGGGGCCTTGCGCTCGGCGCTCGCTCGGCCCGACTTGCCTTGCGACTTGTCCTGCGTGCCGAGGTCCGAGGCCTCGCTCGTGGTGCCGGCGTGGCGGCGCTGGTCCTGTTCGCTGCCTTGGCGGTGGGGGTCGGGGTGTGCCATGTGTGCTCCTTGTGTGAAACGGTGTCCCGGTGACCGGCAATCCCCATACCGGCAGGCCTGGCCTCGCACGCGGCTTCGTGTCCGCGTGCGCACAACGTCCCAGCACGCACGTGCGGCACTCGGGTTGCTGGACGGGGACTCACGACAATCGCACCATGTCCACGTTTCGTTTCCTACCCGCCGCCATCGCCGCGCTCGTCGCGGTGTGCGCCGGCGCCGCCCTGGCGCAGCCGGCTGTCGCCAACAACCCCACGGCCCACGTGCAGGACACCATGGGCCAGCGCATGCAGGCCTGCGTCGTCTGCCACGGCAAGGAGGGCATCTCCACCAACGCCGGCTATTTCCCGCGCATCGCCGGCAAGCCCGCCGGCTACCTCTACAACCAGCTGCAGAACTTCAAGAGCGGCCGTCGCCAGTACACCGCCATGAACCACCTCGTGGCCTACATGTCGGACGACTACATGCAGGCCATCGC
>JBIQJS010000058.1:0-23067 GCA_044507405.1 Rubrivivax sp.
CCCCGTTCAGGCTGAGCTCCTCCTCCGTTCAGGCCGCGCTCGCCCCCATGTTGGACCGCGCCCTCCCCTCCGTTCGGGCTGAGCTTGTCGAAGCCCAGCGAACGTCACCTCGGCTGACCGATCGCAGCCCCGCGCGAACGCGCCCAGCCCGCCGCGCCCGCTATGCTCACGCCCGCATCCACCGCCACACCTCCACACCCGTGTCCACCGCCCCCCGTGCCCGCCGCATGGCCCCCGAAGAGCGCCGCGAGCAGTTGCTCGACAGCGCAGTCGCCCACATCCTCGAGCGCGGGCTGTCGGATTTCTCGCTGGAAAAGGTGGCCGCCCGCGCCGGCGTGAGCGTGCCCCTCATCTACAAGTACTTCCCCAAGCGCGAAGACATCCTGAAGGCGGTGCTCGAGCGCGAGTACCAGTACCTCGGCGCACGCAAGCTCTCGGCGCTGCCGGCCGACGGGCCGCTGGAGCCGCTGATCCGCCGCTCCAACCGGCACGGCTTCGAATACCTCTACGAACGCGGCCCCATCATCCGCCTGCTGGCGAGCGACCGCGCCGTCTTCGACCTGGTGCGCCGACGCGGCAAGGACGAGCGCTCGGCCATCACCGACCACTTCATCGACCGCATCGTCGAGACCTACGGCGTGCCCCGCGAAGTGGCGCTCGCCTGCTCCATCCTCGTGGTGAACGCGCCCATCCTCTCGGGCCGCGCACTCAAGCGCGCCGGCGTCAGCGCCGACGAAGCCGCCGACCTCTGGACCGACTTCGCACTCGGGGGCTGGGCGGCGCTGCAGAAGCGATTCCAGGCCGAGCGCGGCAAGGCGCCGCCCAAGGCCCAGCCCAAGGCCCAGCCCAAGGCCACGAAGGCCGAACCGAAGACCGGGCCGCGGCCCACCCGGGCGAAAGCCAGGGCCTAGGCCCGAGGCGTTGCAACCCGGGTTCTCCCCGTCGGCATTTAGTAGAGCTTCTTTATACTAACGGGCATGCTCATGCCCACCCTCCAGGCACGCGCGCCGGCCTTCACGGCGCACGAGTTCCGCCACGCGCTCGGCCATTTCGCCACGGGGGTCACGGTCGTCACGTGCCGTGATCCGGAGCTGGGCCTCGTCGGCCTGACCGCCAGCTCCTTCAACTCGGTGTCGCTCGCGCCACCGCTCGTGCTGTGGAGCCTCGCGCGCCGCGCGAGCTCGATGGTGCCGCTGCAGCGCGGCACGCACTACGCGATCAACGTGCTGGCCTGCGACCAGGCTTCCCTGGCAGAACGTTTCGCCAGCAAGAACATCGATCGTTTCGCGGGCATACCCTGGAGCGCGGGGCGATGCGGCGCACCTATTCTTCACGGCGTCGCGGCGGTCTTCGAGTGCTTCAACCGCAGCCGCTACGACGAAGGCGACCACACCATCTTCGTCGGCGAGGTCGAACACTGCGAGCGACGGGACGGCGTCGCGCCGCTCGTCTTCCACGCAGGCCGCTACTGCACCACGCTCGCATCCTGAGCCTGTCCTCCACGCAACTCCACTCATCCTTGAAGCCATGACGATGACGACTCCCCTGCCCGCGCGTCGCCGCGCGATCGCTGCGGCCGCCCTGCTCTCGCTCGCCTCGCCGTGGGCGCTCGCGCAGGGCGCCGCCGCCGTGGAGCAGCCGCAGCCCGGCGGCTCGCTCAACATCGGCACGCTGATGTACACGCTCAATGCCGGCTCGTTCGATCCGGCCGACTGGTCGTGGAAGCTCAACAACGACCTCGGCCTCGTGTACGAGCAACTCATCGCCGCCGATCTCTCCAAGGCCAGGAGCCGCGGCGGCCCGCACCGTTTCATCGCCGACGCGTGGCTGCCGCACGACGGCATGCGCGGCGAGCTCGCCGAGAGCTGGAAGGTGCTCGACAACCCGCTGCGCGTGGAGTTCAAGCTGCGCCGCGGCGTCATGTTCCCGGCGAAGCCCGGCGTGATGGACGCGCGCGAGCTCACGGCCGAAGACGTGGTCTACAGCTACAACCGCCTCGACCAGAGCCCGAAGAAGATCCCCGGCTACTTCAACCACGTGGCCAAGGTGGAGGCGACCGACAAGCACACCGTCGTCTTCACCTTCAAGAACTACAACAGCGAGTGGGACTACCGCTTCGGCTGGGGCTACTACTCGGCCATCGTGCCGAAGGAGGTGGTGACCGCGGGCGCCGGCAACTGGAAGAGCGTCAACGGCACCGGGCCCTTCCAGCTCACCGACTACATCCAGGGCAACTCCTCCACCTTCACGAAGAACCCCAACTACTGGGACAGCGAGACCATCGGCGGCAAGTCGCACAAGCTGCCCTTCGTCGACAGGATCAGCTACCGCGTGATCAAGGAGGAAGCCACCGCGCTCACCGCGCTGCGCACCGGCAAGCTCGACGTGCTCGAGCTCGTGAGCTGGTCGGCCATCGAGGAGCTCAAGAAGACCGCACCCAAGCTCAAGACGGCGCGCTGGCTGGGCATCTCCGGCACCATCATCGGCATGCGCGTGGACACCAAGCCCTTCGACGACGTGCGCGTGCGCCGCGCGCTCAACATGGCCATCGACAAGCAGGCCATCATCAAGGGCTACTACGGCGGCAACGCCGAGATGTTCGTGCACCCGCAGCACCCCGACCACACCGGCTACTACGAGCCGCTGTCGGCCATGCCGGCCTCGGTGCAGGAGCTCTACACCTACAACCCCAAGAAGGCCAGGCAGCTGCTCACCGAAGCGGGCTACCCCGACGGCTTCGAGTTCCGCGTGCAGGTCAGCGGCAACACGCAGAACCACGACCTGGTGACGCTGGTCTCGGCCTACCTCGAGAAGGTCGGCGTGAAGGTGAAGCTCGTGGTCACCGAGCCGGGCGCCATGCAGCGTGCGCTCTTCACCGGCACCAACGAGCCCGGCTTCTACATGGTGAGCACCATCACCAACCCGACCACCTCGCTGCGCAAGAACTTCACCAGCCGCGCGACCTTCAACCCGTCGCGCTGGAAGGACCCGGCCTTCGACAAGAAGATGGAGGAGATCGTCGCCGAGCCCGACGAGAAGATCCGCCAGGTGAAGGTGCGGCTGCTCACGCGCGAGATCATGGAACAGGCCCCCTACATCTGGCTGCCCACGCCCTATGTCTACACCGCTTGGTGGCCGTGGGTGAAGAACTACGGCGGCGAGCTGCGCGCCGGCGCCGAGCGGCCGGGCCCGATCCACACCCGCATGTGGGTGGACCAGGCGCTCAAGAAGAAGATGGGGTACTGAGGGGTCAGGCGGCGAGCGCGACGCTGAGCCCGCTGCGCACCACGCGCGGCGGGTCCACGTACTCTCGGAAGGCGGCGCCGCCCACGGCATCGAGCCATGCATCGGCGCGCTCGCGCTCCACGCCCTGCAGCGAGCGGTACACATCGCGCGAGCGCTGCATCATCCAAAGGCTGTAGGTTCGCGCGATGCGTTCGCCCTGCACGCCTTCGAGCTCGAAGGCATGCGCGCCGATCGCGCGCGGGATGCGCTCGCCGGGGTGCTCGGCGAGCCAGGCCTCGAAGCGCCGCGCGCTGTCGGCCAGCACCGGCATCTGCTCGCGCATCTGGCGGCGGAACACCGGCAGCAGCGTCTCGGGCACTTCGTCGTTGGCCACGTAGTCGCCTTGCAGCGGCGCGTTCTGCGACTCGAGGCGCTGCACCCAGGCGACCACTTCGGGCGCAAGGCGGCGCATGAGCTCGCCACTCGCCGGGTCGCGGTACTGGTGGGCGTAGAGCGGACCGTAGAGGCCGAAGTCGGCGATCGAGGGGCGTGAGCCCAGCACGTAGGGATGGCGCGCGAAGTGCGCGTCGAGCTCGGCCAGCAGCGCCTCGTACGAGCGCTCGATGGCGGCCTGCATCTCGGGCGACGACGCGCCGAGCAGCACCGCGGCCTGCGCAAAGGGCCCTGCACGCCTGGTGCCGATCTCGAGCTGCTCTTCAGGGCTCGCATCCGGCACCGACAGCTCGCCGAACGCGCGCAACGCGAACTCGCGGTTGTGGTGCCAGCGGTAGTGCATGGCCGGGATCACCAGCCATTCGTCGCCGTAGAGCTCCATCAGCGACGCCGCCAGCCGCTGCAGGCCGGTGGGCGGCACGACGGGCGGGCCGCCGTGGCGCGCCTCCAGCGCATCGATGATGTCGGTGCTGTCCTGCAGTGTCTCGCCGGCATCGCTCGTGACGACCGGGATGACGGGAAAGCCCACCCGCGGCAGGATCACCTCGCGGTAGATGTCGGCGCTCGCGAGCACCTCTTCGTAGGGCAAGGCCTTCCAGTCGAGATAGGCGCGGACCTTGCCGGTGAAATAGCTGATGGGCGAACCGTAGAGCGTGTAGGGCATTCAGAAATTGTGCGCGATGCCGGCCTGTATCGCGCGCGCCGTGCCGCCCGGGATCGGGTTGAAGCCTGAGGCGATGTAGTTGTAGCTCGCGGTGTTCTTGTTCTGGATCTGCACGCCGGTGGCGTACACCGCCGTGCGCTTCGAGAAGTTGTGCGTGATGCCGAGCGCGATCTGCCGCGAGTCGGCGTTTTCCACGCCCTTGTCGTTGCGCATCACGTACGAGGCCTTCAGCGTGTTCGCGCCGAGCCTCCAGCTCACGCCCAGCAGCGTGTCGGTGACCTCGCGGTCACGCTCGGTGCCGATGGCCGGCGTGGCGAGCGAGCCGTAGGCGTCCAGCGTCTGCGAATGGTGGAAGCCCATGAGCCGCACGTCGCCCGGCAGCGTGTACCAGGCGCCGATGGACCACACCGAGAGCCTGTTGTCCGACGACACCGTGGGCGCCGTGAGGGCCGCGGCCATGTCGGTGAGCGGTGCATCGGTGCGCGAGATGCCGCCCGCGATCAGCAGCGGCCCCTTCATGTAGCTCGTGCCCAGCCCCACGAAGCGCGGCCCCGTGCCTTCGCCGGCCGCGCCCTGCACATAGACCTGCAGCCCCGGCACCCACGAGCGCGGGATGTGATAGGCCACCGAGTTGCTCACGCGCACGAGCGTGGGCAGCGCGAGCGTGCCCTTGTAGATCGGCTGGTGGTTGACCGAGCTGCCCACGCCCGCCGTGCCCCAGGGATCGAAGTACGCCACCGGCGCGAAGGGGGGCGTGTAGTCGCGCCCGAAGCGCACCTCGCCGAGCGGCGTGAAGAGGCTGACGGTGGCCTTGCGGTTCCAGGTGAGGCCGCCGGTGGTGCTCGACCCGGTGACGCGGTTGTTGGTGTTGGTCGCGACACCGTTGCCGGTGTCGCTGCTCGCCTGCGACTCCAGGTAGAAGTGCGCGCGGTAGCCGCCGCCCAGGTCCTCGTTGCCGGTGAAGCCGAGCTTGGTGACGTAGTTGCCGGCGTCGCGCACCTGCCACATGCTGCCGCGGCCTTCCGAGCGCACACGCGTCACGTTGCCGTCGACCCCGCCGAAGATGGTGAGGTTGGACGCGGCCTGCGCGGCCGCGCCGCCGGCTCCGAGGGCGCACACCAGGGCCGCGGCCGCGCGGGCCGCATCGGTCTTCTTCATCTTGAGTCTCCTGTGGTTCTTGGAATGTGGGCGGGCGGCGGGCCGTCAGGCGGCGCGCATCATCTCTTCGAAGTTCTGCGAATAGAACCGCGTGCGCGCTTCATCCGAGAGCGCGCCCATCGAGCGCTCGAAGCGGCCGATCGGGTCGTTGGTGCCTTCCGGGTGCGGATAGTCGCTCGAGAAGAGGAAGAGCTCGGGGCCGGCGTCCGCGATCATGCGGCCCACGTCTTCGCTCGGGAACGGCGTGAACTTGAGCGCGCGGCGGATCTGCTCCGAGGGCTTGAGCTTGAACGACGCGAGCATCGGGTCGCTCTTGGCGAAGATGCCGTGCGCGATGTCGAGGCTGCGCAGGAACTGCGGCACCCAGCCGGCGCCCAGCTCGATCACGCCGCCGCGCAGCCTGGGGAAGCGCTCGAACACGCCGTCGCTCACCATCGACGAGATGAAGAGCTGCGGCGCCATCGGCAGCGCCACGAGATCACGGAAGCGCAGGTTCTCGCCGCCGCCGTGCACATCGGGCGGGCGCGGCCGGCCGGTCTGGTCGTAGCCCTTGGGCTGGATCGAAGCCCCGGCGCCCACGTGCAGCATGAACGGGATGCCCGACTCCGACAGCTCGCGCCACACCGGGTCGAGGTCCGGATGGCCCGGTGCGCGATCGCCCGCCGGCTGCGACGGGATCCAGAAGGCGCCGCAGCCGAGGCGAATGCCTTCGCGGATCTCCTGCAGCGCGAGCTCGGGTTCGGACAGCGAGACCTGGCCGACGGCGATCAGGCGCTGGTCGACCTTGCAGAACTCGGTGATGCCGCGGTTGTGCGCGCGCACGCCGCCGTAGCGCACCTCCATGTCGTCGTGCGAGAGGTACTGGCCGCCCGCGAACGTGGAGAAGACGAGCTGGCTCGCGAAGCCCAGGTCGTCGAGCGCCTTCGGGCGCTCGGCCGCCTCGATCGCCCCGAGCGCGGCCCAGCCCTTGGGGCCAGCGACGACGTTGCTGCTGATGGCGGCGGTCTTCTCGGCGTCCTTCGTGCGCTCGACCTGGCGCTGGATGTGGTCGTAGGTGCTGCTGCCGGCCTTGGCGAGGTTGAGCGGCTTGAGGCGATCGCGGATCGACGGGTCGGCGTAGGACGCGATCCAGTCGGGTGTCTCCATCAGGTGGCTGTCGGCGTCGTGCATGACGCGCTGGGTGGCATAGGGCATCGAAACTCCTGCGTGGCGATTTAGTAGAGAAATTCTCTACTACGCACCCGCTTGCCGCAAGCGAGGGAATTCCCGCCGTCGCGGCGACGCATGCGTGACATGCGCAGCCGCGCGCCACGGCAGCCCCGCGTTTCATCGCATGGGAATGGCGATTGCCGCCCGCCAGTTCATCCAGGCTGAGGAGTCAAAGAGATGTACCTTCGACTGCGCAAGCGCAAGAAACCCCTTCCGTCCGACAACCCGTCGACGACCCAGCCCGCACCGCTTGCGGGCGCCGAGGAACCCGCACCGAGCACCTCCGACGACTGGATCCCCGCAGATCCCGCTGAAGGTGCGGAACCGGGCCCCGATGTGGGCACGACCCGCCATCCGAACCGTGGCCGCGCCCACGAGTCCTCGCGCGGCTCGCATCGCTGACTTCTGCAAAAGGAGCTCGCCATGACCCAAATTGCCGACGTGATGACCCGCGGGGTGCGCACGCTCTCGCCGAGCGACTCCGTGGTGCTGGCCGCACAGACGATGGAAGAGATGGACGTGGGCGCCATCCCCGTGTGCGACGGCGATCAGCTCGTGGGCATGGTCACCGACCGCGACATCGTGCTGCGCGCCGTGGCCCGCAACCGCGCCAACGAAGCCACGACCCTCGACGACGTGATGACCACCGGGCCCCAGTGGTGCTACGAGGACCAGTCGGTGGACGAGGTGGTCGAGACGATGCGCGAGGCGCAGCTGCGCCGCATGCCCGTCGTCGACCGCACCCGGCAGCTGGTGGGCATCGTCTCGCTCGGCGATCTGGCGGTGAAGGCCGACGAAGGCATGGCCGGCGAGGCGCTGGAGCAGATCTCCGAGCCCGCAGCGCCCGCGCGGCCCGCGGCGCGCGCCTGAACGCTCAGGCCCTGCGGCGCCGCCGCGCCCAGGCGAGCACGCCCAGGCCCGCCGCGCCGAGCATGAGCGCGCCCGGCTCGGGCACCGCCGGCACGTTGCCGAAGTAGAGGTTGTCGATCACGGTGGACAGCCGCGAGCCGTAGGCGTCGTAGAAGCTGAGCGCTGCGATCCCGGAGCTGGAGGCGAAGCTGATCGGGCGGTTGGCCTGGTACGGGAGGTCCTGCGTCCACGGCGGGTCCTGGTTGCCCACCGGGTAGATGCCGCCCGTGCGGCCCTGCCCCACCACGTTGCCCGCCGCATCGAGCGCCATCACGTAGGACTCCGACAGCTCGCCGTACGGCGAGCTCAGGTTCAGGCTCACATGGGTGGGCAGGCTGCCGCTGAAGCTCACCCGCATGTCGTGCCCGCCGAGCAGGAACTGGTTGAGGGTCGCGTCGTCGCGCGACAGGTAGCCGAGGTCGAAGGTGACGCCGAGCGACGCGTACTGCGTCTCCACCGGATAGTCGTAGAAGGCCTCGATCGGCCTCCACGGCAGTTCGTCGAAGGTGATGAGCGCAGCGTGGGTGGACGCCGCCATGGTGCAGGCGGCGAAGAGCAGGGACAGACGGCGCAGGCGCATGGAGGTCTCCCGAGGCTGAGGGCGTGGTGGTGGGGCAAACGGCGCGCCGGCCGCCTGCCCCCTCACACCCGCTGCCCCCGGGTGACCCGCGTCAGTGCAGCGTGTAGGGCTTGAGCGCCGTGGGCGTCTGCAGGTCGGGCGACGACTGCATGGCGTCTCGCGCCTTGCCGCGCATCTCGTCCGGCGAAAGCGCCATGCCCACGCGGTCGCTGTAGTCGCGCGGCGGCTGCGCGTTGCGCTGCGCCTCGCGGCGCGCCGTCTCGGCGGCCCAGATGTCGATCGCCGTCACGCCGAGCACCGCCACGAGCGAGAGCGCGGTGTTTCGCCGCTTGCCGCCACGGGCGAAGTCGGCGCCGAGCGTGGCGAGATCGAGCGCATCACCCGCCACCCGGGCCCACAGCCAGGGCTGCGGGTCGCGGGCGGTCAGCAGGCCGATGCCGGTCGCGATTTCACGGGCCCCATACGCTTGCAGCAAGTTCTTCCCCGACACGCCGGTCGCGCGGGCCGTGGCCCTGGGCGCGAGCAGTTCGGCCACGCCGAGCGCGATGCTGAACCAGCCCAGGCCCTTGGCCATGGCTTGCGGCGTGAGCTGCATCGCCTTGAGCCGGGCCGGCCCCTTGGATTCGGTCGAGAACTCGTTCTGCCCGGTCATGGGCTTGTCGCTGGCGGGGTCACGCAGGGGGTCACGCTGGGTCTCGTTCATGCGGTCTCCTAGGGCTTGAGCACGACCTTGATGCAGCCATCCAGCTTGTCGCGGAACGTCTTGTACATCTCGGGCCCCTGTTCGAGGCTGGCCGTGTGGGTGATGACGAAGGATGGGTCCACCTGGCCTTCGACGATGCGCTGCAGCAGGTCGTCGGTCCAACGGTTGACGTGGGTCTGGCCGGTGCGCACGGTCAGGCCCTTGTTCATGAGCGCGCCCATGGGCAGCTTGTCCACCAGGCCGCCGTAGACGCCGGGGATCGAGAGGATGCCGGCCGGGCGGCACACGTAGATCATTTCGCGCAGCACGTGCGGCCGGTCGCTCTCGGCCATCACGGCCTGCTTGGCGCGGTCGTAGAGGCCGTCGATCGAGCGCGTGACGTGGCTTTCCATGCCGACCGCGTCGATGCACTTCTCGGGCCCCTTGCCGCGGGTGAGCTGCTGCAGCCGCTCGATCACGCTCTCTTCCTCGAAGTTGATCGTGATGGCGCCGCCCGCCTTGGCCATCGACAGCCGCTCGGGCAGGCGGTCGATCGCGATCACCTGCCTGGCGCCCAGCATCACGGCGCTGCGGATCGCGAACTGGCCCACGGGCCCTGCGCCCCACACCGCCACGGTGTCGGTGGGCTGGATGTCGCAGGCGACGGCGGCCTGCCAGCCGGTCGGGAAGATGTCGCCGAGGAAGAGCACCTGCTCGTCGGAAAGGCCGTTGGGGATCTTCACCGGCGCGACGTCGGCAAAGGGCACGCGCACGTATTCGGCCTGGCCGCCCGCATAGCCGCCGGTCAGGTGCGTGTAGCCGAAGAGGCCCGCCGTCGTGTGGCCGAACACCTTGTCGGCCATGTCCTTGTTGCGGTTGGTGGTCTCGCACACCGAGAAGTTGCCGCGCCGGCACTGCTCGCACTCGCCGCAGCAGATGGTGAAGGGCACTACCACCTTGTCGCCGACCTTGAGCTTCTTGTTCTCGGGGCCAACCTCCATCACCTCGCCCATGAACTCGTGGCCCATGACGTCGCCCTTCTCCATGCCGGGCATGAAGCCGTCGAAGAGATGGAGGTCGGAGCCGCAGATGGCGCAGCTCGTCATCTTGATGATCGCGTCGCGCGGGTGCTCGATCTTGGGGTCGGGCACCGTGTCGTAGCGGATGTCCTTCTTGCCGTGCCAGCAAAGGGCTTTCATGGTGGCGGTCTCCTGCGCGTGGGGGATGCCTCCCCACCGGCAAGCCGCGTTCCGAAGCCCGCCGGCGCGCCGTCAGCCGAGCCGGCCTGCGCGCAGCGCTTCCACGGTGTCGCGGATCAGGTGGCCCGAGACCGAAAACCTCGGCGGCACGTTGGGCAAGGCATCGATCGGGAACCATTGCGCGTCTTCGATCTCGCCCTCTTCCGGCACGATCTCGCCGCCCGTCCAGCGCGCGGTGAAGGCGACCATGAGGCTGTGCGGAAACGGCCAGCTCTGGCTGCCGTAGTAGCGCAGGTCGGCGACGGTGACACCCACCTCTTCCGCCACCTCGCGGTGCACGCAGTCTTCGAGCGACTCGCCGGCCTCGACGAAACCCGCCAGCGCGCTGTACATGCCCTTCGCATAGTGCGGAGAGCGTGCGAGCAGGAGCTCGCCCGGGCGCCAGATGAGCGCCATCATCGCGGGGCTGACGCGCGGGTAGGCCGTGTGGCCGCACGCGGGACACACGCGCGAACGCTCCCCGGCGTGCAGCTCGGTGGGCGTGCCGCACACGCCGCAATGCCGGTGGCTGCGATCCCACTCCACCACCTGCGCCGCACGGCCGGCGAGCGCGCTCACCTGCGGGGGCAGCGCCATCATCGCGGCGCGCAGCGGCATGGCACGCCAGCCGGGCAGCGCCTCGCGCAGCGTGAGCACCCAGCAGTCGACGCCGGCGAGCGTGCCGAGGTAATGCCGCGTGAGCGCCGCCGATTCGAGCAGCGTGACCGCCAGCGGCTGCAGCGCGATCGCCTCGGCCTCGGGCACGAGCAGGTCACGCCCGACGAAGGCGAAATGCCACGCCTCGGCGCTGGCCTGGAGGGCGGGACGGCTGGAGGGAACGAAGCTCATGGACGACGCGACGGGGTGCGACAGGGGCGCACATCATCGCGCGAAGCGGCCAAGGCCGCTGCTCAGCCGAGGGAACGCTGCGTCCAGTAGTGCCGCAACTCGCCGCGCGGATCGTGGATCACCTGCTCGCGGTCGGTGTCGACCACGAGCGTGGCGCGCTCGGGCAGCGTGTAGCGCGGCCAGTGCGGCAGGTTCGCGTGATTCGGATTGCCGGTTGCGGCGAACGAGGCCCACACGGCCGACATCATCTTCGCCAGGCGCCGCTGGCTGTCGAGCGGGCCGTTCAGCGCGCGGCGGATGTCGTGCAGGCTCGGGCCGATGTCCACGCCATGCGTCGCGCCGAAGCGGCCGCCATACGCGGGGCTGGGCGCGCGCCAGAGATAGGTCCAGACCGGCGCGGCATCGGCATACGCCTTGCGGTCGGCCTGCAGATGCGCCGCGCGACGAAAGCCCATGTCGGTGTCCAGGCGCACCTGCAGCAGGTACGGGCTCGCGTGCTCGTCCTCGGCGCGGTACTGCTGCAGCAGGCGTTCGGCGTCGTCGCCCGCGCGCTCGCGGAAGATCGCCGCGAGGCCGGCGTCGTCGAGGTCGAAGTTCAGCGTGCGGTAGCTGCGTTCGTCGAGCGTGGTGCCGATGATCATGGGCACGTGGGCCGAGACCTCGGGCGCATCCGGGTCGAAGGGATGGCGCGGCACGGCGCCGCTTTCGTGCACCACGGGCGCGAAGCTGCGCGGCGCCTCGCCCCGCGCGCGGTCGTCCATCTCGAGCGTGACCTGCGCGGCCAGCAACTGCTGGAACGGCATCTCGTGCAGCTTCGGCAGCCGGTCGGGGCCGAGGCCGAGCACGCGCAGGAAGCGCTCGGCCTGCCGCGCCGCATGCTCGGGCGTCGCCAGGCGCAGCACCGAGCCGCTCATCACGCCGGCGCGGTGGAAAAGCCCCGCCGCCTTGGGCATGGCCATGAGCGTGCTCGTCTTCGCGCCACCTCCCGACTGGCCGAACACCAGCACGCGCGACGCATCGCCGCCGAAGGCCTCGACGTTCTCGCGCAGCCAGCGCAGCGCAGCCACGATGTCGAGCATGCCGACCGTGCCCGAGTGCGCGTACTCGGCGCCGAAGGACGACAGGTCGAGGAAGCCGAAGGCGCCGAGCCGGTGGTTGACGGTGACCACCACCGCATCGCCGTGGCGGGCGAGCATCGCGCCGTCGCAACCCGGTGCGTTGGCCGAGCCGCCGTACCAGCCGCCGCCGTGCAGGTGCACGATCACCGGCTTGCGGGCGTTGCGGTCGAGGCTGGGCGTCCAGAGGTTGAGCACCAGGCAGTCCTCGCCCATGCCACCGCCCTGGATGTCGAAGGTGATGAGGTCGGCGTAGTCGCGCAGGCGGCTCGACGGCGCCTGAGGCGCGTACTGGCCGTAGTCGGTGGCGTCGCGCACGCCGCTCCAGTTCGGCGGCGGCTCGGGCGGTCGGAAGCGCCGTGCGCGCGAGGTGTCGGCCGCGTAGCGCACGCCCTTGAACGCATGCACGCCGTCGCTGGTGAGGCCGCGCAGCCGTCCCTGCGCGGTCTCGACCTCGGGGAAGAGATCCTCGCTGCGGATCACGCGTTCGGCGCGCGCGGCAGTGTTCATCGGGTGGCCTTTCGTTTCCGGAGCGGAGGGGGCGCCGGCTGGGCCACCGGCGAGGGCTGCGACGACTGCGCGGCAAGCACGAGCTGGACCATGGCATCGCCCCCGAGGTCGATGTGCTGGTGCATCGCACGGGCGGCGGCGTCGGGATCGCCGTCGCAGATGGCCTGCACGATCGCGCGGTGCTCCTTGTCGGATGCCTTCAGGCGGCCGGGCTTGTCCATGCTGCGCTGGCGATAGGCGGCGAGCGTGCGCCTCACGCTGCGCACATGCTCCACGAGCACGGGGTTGCCGCTCGCGCGGTAGATGAGCTCGTGCAGCGCCGCATTGGCACGCTCGTAGCCGCGGCGATCCTGCGCCTGGGCGCAGGCCGAAGCCTGGGCGAGCGCCGCTTCGAGGTCGCGGCATTGCTCGGCGGTGGCGCGCCTTGCGGCCAGGCTCGCGACCACGGATTCGAGCTCCGAGAGCGCCTCCAGCGTGGCCACGAGCTCGGCCGGCGTCGCCTTGCGCACGTAGATGCCCGATCGTGGGGCGATCGTGACGAGGCCTTGTGCGGCCAGCACCAGGAGCGCTTCACGCACCGGGGTGCGCGACGCCTTGAACTGCGCGGCGAGCGCCTTCTCGTCGATCGGGCTGCCCGGCGGCCAGGCGCCGGAGAGGATCTCGTGCTCGACCGCCACGCGGATGCGGTCCTGCAGGCTGGCGCTGGAGCCCGGGGTGGCTTGGCGGGCGAGGATCAGGTCCATTCGATCAAATATATCAAACGACCTGACACATATACATCGCGGCAGACCCCGAGTTGCTGGGGCGGGGAAATGCCTGCCTCTCCCGCCTTCCGGCGGCCGGCCAGCCAGTTACCATCGCCCGCTCCCCCGCACACACATTCCCCACGAGGCCCTCCATGAAAGAATCCGCGGCGATCTCGCAGCTCCTCAAGGCCGAAGGTCCCCGCCTTCTCGAGCAATGGCTCACCGAAGTGCGCGCCACGGCCACCGGCGCCCACAGTGCCACGGCCGACGCCGATGCCAAGAGCGTGCTGCAGGCCTTCGACGCCGCCGTGCAAGCCGGTGGCGACCTCGCCCGCTTCGACGACGCAGCCTGGAACGCCCTGCGCACCGTGCTCGCCAACCTCTCGCGCTCGCGCGCAGCGCAAGGCGCCTCGGCCGCCGAGACCAGCCACTTCGTGCTGTCGTTCAAGCGCCCGGTCTTCCAGGGGCTGCAGCAGCAACTCGCCGGCAACCCGGGCGACATGGCAGCCGCGCTCTGGGCGCTGTCCAACATCGTGGACAAGATGGCGCAGCACACCATGTCCACCTACCAGCGCTCGCGCGAGGACGTGATCGCGCGCCAGCAGGAAGAATTGCTCGAGCTCTCCACGCCGGTGGTCAAGCTCTGGGACGGCGTGCTCGCCACGCCGATGATCGGCACGCTCGACAGCAGCCGCACGCAGATCGTGATGGAAACGCTCCTGCAGCGCATCGTCGAGACCGGCGCCGAGATCGCGATCATCGACATCACCGGCGTGCCCACCGTGGACACGCTGGTCGCGCAGCACCTGCTCAAGACCGTGACGGCCATCCGCCTGATGGGCGCCGACTGCATCATCAGCGGCGTGCGTCCCCAGATCGCGCAGACCATCGTGCACCTGGGCATCGACCTGCAAGGTGTCACGACCAAGGCGACGCTTGCCGACGCCCTGGCCTTGGCGCTGCGCAAGCTCGGCTACAGCGTCGCGCGCGCCAAGCCCTGAGGCCGCCGCATGCAGAAGATCCCGATACTGCAGATGGGCAAGTGCCTGCTGGTCACCATCCAGGTGGACCTGCAGGACCAGACGGCCATGGCGCTGCAGGAAGACCTCGCCACCCGGATCGAGGCCACCGGCGCCCACGGCGTGCTGATCGACATCTCGGCGCTCGAGATCGTCGACTCCTTCATCGGCCGCATGCTCTCCGACATCTCGGGCGTGGCCCGCGTGCTGGACGCCAAGACGGTGGTGGTCGGCATGCAGCCGGCGGTGGCCATCACCCTCGTCGAGCTCGGCCTGTCCCTCCAGGGCGTGATCACTGCGCTCAACGTCGAGCGCGGTATGGCAATGCTGCAAGCTGCGGCCGAGGAGGATGGCCTTGATGACCTCGTCGCCGACTGAACAGGCGCAAAGCGGCTCGGCGCCCATCCGCTCCGAGCCCGACATCGTGATGAGCCGTCAGCTCGTGCGCAAGCTCACGCAGCAGCTCAAGTTCTCTCTGGTCGACCAGACCAAGATGATCACCGCGGCCAGCGAGCTCTCGCGCAACACGCTGATCTACGGCGGCGGCGGCGAGATGCACTGGGAGATCGTGGTGGACGGCATGCGCTCCGGCTTGCGCCTGGCCTTCGAGGATCGCGGCCCCGGCATCCCCGACCTCGACCTGGCGCTCACCGACGGCTGGACCTCGGGCAGCGGCCTGGGCATGGGCCTGTCGGGCAGCAAGCGCCTGGTCAACGACTTCCACATCCGCACCGCACCGGGCGAAGGCACCTGCGTGACGATCACCCGCTGGAAGTGATGCGTTGACCACGCACCTCGCCATCGACGCCCACGACCCGAGCCAGGTCGGCGAGGCACGTCGCGCGGCCGCGCGGCTGGCCGAGCGACTGGGATTCGATGCCGACACCAGCGGGCGGGTGGCCCTCGTCGTCACCGAGCTCGGCACCAACCTCGTGCGCCATGCGAAGCAAGGCCGGCTGTTGATGGCCGCGCGTGCCGACCTGCCGCACGGCGGCGGCGTGGAGCTGCTTTCGCTCGACGACGGCCCCGGCATGGCCGACCTGGCCGCCTGCCGCCGCGACGGCTATTCCAGCGCCGGCACGCCGGGCACGGGGCTGGGCGCCATCGCGCGCATGGCCGACGAGTTCTCGATCCATTCCACGCCCGGGCGCGGCACGATCGTCGTCGCGCGCGTCTTCGCCACGCGCCCGCCGCGTCATGGCGGCACGCCCCGCATGCGCGTCGCCGCGCTGTCGACCAACGCGCCGGGCGAGACCATGTGCGGCGATGCGTGCGCCTGGGCCATCGCGCCCAGCGGCGACCAGGCGAGCGTGCTCGTGGCGGATGGACTCGGGCACGGCCACGGGGCCGCCGAGGCGGCGCAGGCCGCTGTGCGCGTCTTCGACGCCGCGCCGCACGTGCCGCCCACCCAGACCCTCGACAAGGCCCATGCCGCGCTGCGGACCACGCGCGGTGCCGCCGTGGCGGTGGCGCAGCTCGACGCGAGCGCGGGCCGCCTGCTGTACGCAGGCGCCGGCAACATCTGCGGGCGCATTCTCTCTGGCGTGGCCGATCGCTCGCTGCTCTCGCAGCACGGCACGGTGGGGCTGCAGATCCGGCGTGTGCAGGAGATGGCGTACGACTGGCCCGCCCATTCGCTGCTGGTGATGCACTCCGACGGCATCGCCACGCGCTGGACGCTCGACGACGCGCCCGGCCTCGTGCAGACCGATCCGCTGGTGATCGCCGCCTGGCTGCAACGCGAGCACCGCCGTGGCCGCGACGACGCCACGGTCCTCGTCATGAAGTGGGGCTGACATGACCGACGACGCACGCGCCACCGACCCGGCCGCAGCGCAGGCCGAGATCGCCCAGCTGCGCGAGCAGCTTCGGCAGCTGCAGGACGAACTCGAGGAAACCAACCGCGGCGTGGTCGCGCTCTATGGCGAGCTCGACACGCAGGCGCAGCAGCTGCGCCAGGCCACCGAGCTCAAGAGCCGCTTCCTGGCCTACATGAGCCATGAATTCCGCACGCCCATCTCGACCATCCGCAGCCTGTCGCGCCTGCTGATCGACCAGGTGGACGGCGCGCTCAGCGAGGAGCAGGACCGCCAGGTGCGCTTCATCCAGGGCACCGCCATCGAGCTGTCGGACATGGTGGACGACCTGCTCGACCTCGCCAAGGTCGAAGCCGGCCGGGTCGACATCTCCGAGGAGTGGTTCGAGCTCGTCGACCTTTTCTCGGCGCTGCGTGGCATGTTCAAGCCCGTGCTGACCAACCCCGAGGTGACGCTGATCTTCGAGGAGCCGCAGCATGCCCTGCCCCTCTACAGCGACGACAAGAAGCTCTCGCAGATCCTGCGCAACTTCATCTCCAACGCGCTCAAGTTCACCGAGCGTGGCGAGGTGCGCGTCTCGGCGCACAGCGAGGGCGGCCTCATCACCTTCGCTGTGGCCGACACCGGCATCGGCATCGCCAAGGAGTTCCAGCACGCGATCTTCCAGGACTACGTGCAGGTCAACTCGCCCATCCAGAAGCGCCTGCGTGGCACTGGGCTCGGGCTGTCGCTGAGCAAGAAGCTCGCGGAACTGCTGGGCGGCGGCGTCTCGCTCGAAAGCGAGCTTGGCAAAGGCTCGGTGTTCTCGGTCACACTTCCGCTGCGGCGGCCGGATGCTCCCTCGCCGCCCCCGTCCGTATCCCTGCCATGAGCTTCGATCCAACCCGTGCCGAGCACCCGATCGATCGATCGGCCCACGAGCTCCTCGTCGTCAACGACGACCCGGCCAGCCGCTACGCCACCGTGCGCATGCTGCAGAACGCCGGCTTTCGCACCCGCGAGGCCGCCACCGGCGCGGCAGCGCTGGCCGCAGTCAACGAGGGCATCTCCGCCATGGTGCTGGACGTGCACCTGCCCGACATCGACGGCTGGGAGACGGTGCGCCGCCTGCGCGCCCGCCCCGGGACCGCCCGCCTGCCGGTGCTGCACCTCACCGCCGCCTACACCTCCGACCAGGACAAGGTGCGCGGGCTCGATTCCGGCGCCGACGCCTACCTGACCCACCCGGTGGAGCCGGCCGTGCTCGTGGCCACGGTTCAGGCGCTCGTGCGCACCCGGGTGGCCGAGGAGGCCATGCGCCGCAGCGAGCGCAAGTTCCGCGCGATCTACTCGCAGGCGCCCGGGGGCATCTGCCTGCTCGATGCCGAGCACCGGCTGATCGACGCCAACCCGAGCCTGCTGGAGCTGCTCGGGCGCAAGGCCGAGGACGTCCTCGGCCAGCCGCTCACGGGCTTCGTGCCGGCCCCGTGGAATGCCGACGTCGCCCCCTGGCTCGAAGGCGACGCCAGCCAGGGCGAGGCCGAGTTTCCGGTGCGCAAGCCCGACGGGCGCGACGTGCAGCTCGCCTGGGTGATCTCGCGCGACGTGGAGCCGGGCGTGGACATCGCGGTCGCCACCGACATCTCCCAGCGCAACCTGCTCGTGCAGCAGCGCCAGCAGCTACTCGACAGCGAGCGCATGGCGCGTGCCGCCGCCGAGCGCATGAGCCGCATGAAGGACGAGCTCATCGCCGTGCTCTCGCACGAGCTGCGCACGCCGCTCAACGCGATCATGGGCTGGGCCCATGTGCTGCAGAAGCGCGGTGGCGACGAGACCTTCCAGCGCGGCATGGCCGCCATCGAGCGCAACGTGCGCATCCAGGCGCGCCTCATCTCCGACATCCTCGACATGTCGCGCCTGAACATGGGCAAGCTGCTGCTCGCCTTCGAGCCGGTCGACCCGGCCGCCGTGGTGGGCGAGGCACTCTCGGCCATGCAGGCCTCGGCCGCCGAGGCGCAGGTCGAGCTCGTGCCCGACCTTCCGCCGGGCCTGCGCCCCCTCCGCGCCGATGGCCCGCGGCTGCAGCAGATCGTGTGGAACCTGGTGAGCAACGCCATCAAGTTCTCGCCACCCGGCCGCGAGGTGCGCGTCATGCTGCGCGAAGGCGACGACGGCCTGCACCTGTCGGTGATCGACCACGGCCAGGGCATCGCGCCCAATTTCCTGCCGTATCTCTTCGACCGCTTCACCCAGAGCGACGCCGGCAGCAACCGCAAGCGCGGCGGCCTGGGCCTCGGGCTTTCGATCGTGAAGCAGCTGGTGGAAGCCCACGGCGGGACCATCCGCGCGCACAGCGACGGGCCCGACCGCGGCGCCCGCTTCGACCTCGTCCTGCCATACGAGGGCGCCACGGCGCACCCGCACGAGCCCGTGACCTCGTTCGACGAGCTCACCGGCGACGAGGGCGAAGGCTCGCTGCAGGGCCTGCGCATGCTGGTCGTGGACGATGACCCCGACGCGAGCGCCATGCTCAGCATCATCCTCACCGACCGTGGGGCGCACGTCACCTCGGCGTCGAGCTACGAGGAAGCGCTGGCCGCGCTGGACCGCCAGCCGGTCGACGTGATGGTGAGCGACATCGGCATGCCGAGCAAGGACGGCTACGACCTGATCCGCGAAGTGCGCCGCCGCGAGCTCGGCACGGCGCGCCACCTGCCGTCCATCGCCCTCACCTCCTTCACCCGGGCGCAGGACCGGCAGCAGGTGCTCGACGCCGGCTTCGACCAGCACTGCGCCAAGCCGCTGCAACCGCTGCAGCTGGTGCAGGCGGTGACCGCGCTCGCAGCGCGCCGCACCTAGACGACCGGCGGCGCGCCTGCTGCAATCCGCTGCGAAGCGCCCTACGCGGGCGTGAAGCACGGCACCGGCGTGCCGTCTTCGCTCGGCTTGAAGACGAGCCTCACGCGCTGGCCGATGGCGAGTGCATCGATGTCGCAGTCGACCAGGTTGGTGAGCATCGTCGGGCCTTCGGCGAGCGTGACGTAGGCGAGCGTGTACGGCGGGTCCACGCGGCGCATCGGGCTGAACGAATAGATGACGCCCTCGCCGCTGCCGGGCACCCACTCCGTCGCGCTGCTGAAGCAGTGCGGGCACACGGCACGCGGGTACCAGTGGGTCTTGCTGCAGTCGGTGCAGCGCTTGAGGACGAAGCGGCCCTCGCGCGCGGCGGCGTAGAAAGGTTCGGCCTCCGCGTTCATCGGCGGCGCGGGCAGCGTGCGTTGTTTCGTCGTGGTGGCGTTCATGTCGTCGTTCACTCCCGCTCGAGGATGATGGTGGAGCTGCCGTGGCGCCCGCCCAGGTTGCCGCCCGTGCCGGTGGCCAGCGCGAGCGCGCAGTTCTTCACCTGCACCGCCGGATGCGCCTCGCCGCGCAGCTGGCGCACGGCCTCGATCACCTTGGTGATGCCGCCGCGATTGGCCGGGTGGTTGTTGCACAGCCCTCCGCCATCGGTGTTGAAGGGCAGCCGGCCCACGCCCGAGATCAGGTTGCCGTCGGCCACGAAGCGGCCGCCTTCGCCTTTCTTGCAGAAGCCCAGGTCTTCGAGCTGCACGAGCACGGTGATCGTGAAGCTGTCGTAGATCGAGGCGTACTGGATGTCGGCCGGCGTGACGCCGGCTTCGGCAAACGCACGCGGGCCGGAGACCGAAGTGCCGGTCACGGTGAGGTCGATCTCGCCGGGCGAGGCGTAGCGCACCGTCTCGCCGCTGCCGATCAGCTTGACCACGGGGCGCTTCAGCTGCCGTGCGATCTCGGGGCGCGCCACGATGAGCGCACCGCCGCCATCGCTCACCACGCAGCAGTCGAGCCGGTGCAGCGGGTCGCTGATGACGGGCGACTCCACCACGTCCTTGACGGTGACGACATCGCGCAGCATGGCGTTCGGGTTGTGCTGCGCATGGTGCGAGGCCGCCACCTTGACCCACGCCAGCTGCTCGGGCGTGGTGCCGTACTGGTACATGTGGCGCTGCGCCACCATGCCGTAGCCGTTGACGGTGGTGATGCCGAAGGGCGACTCCCAGGGCGCATCGGGCGCGGCGGCGCTGCGCACGCGCGGCGCGGTGCCGGAGAGGCCTTCGCTGCGCGGACGGCCCGCAAGCGTGATGAGCGCGATGTTGCAGCGGCCCGCGGCGATCGCGTCGGCCGCGTGCGTGACGAGCGAGATGTAGGAGGTGCCGCCGAGGTCGGTGCTCTCGGCGTGCGTCACCTTGAGGCTCATGTACTCGAGCATCGAGGTCGGCCCCATGCCGGGCGCGTCACCCGAGCAGAAGTAGCCGTCGATGTCGTCCTTGGTGAGGCCGGCGTCCCTGAGTGCGCCGGCCGCCGCCTCGGCGTGCAGCTGCGCCACGGTCTTGTCCGGCGCCTTGCGCGTGGGGTGCTCGTAGGCCCCGACGATGCAGGCCTTGGCGGGTCTCGCGGTCATGGGTGGTCTCCTGTGTGCGGCAAGGTCATGGCCGATTGAAGCGTGATCGGCCAAAGGCTGCCGTCACCTGCATGACGCTCGTTCTGCAGAAGGCAACGTGCTCGGCCAAGGAACAGAACGGTGTGAGGCAGGGCCACGCCCGCCTCACACCTTCCGCTCCCTCCCTTTCCAGTAGGGATCGCGCAACTCGCGCTTGAGCACCTTGCCCATGGTGTTGCGCGGCAGGTCGTCGACGATCTCCACGCGTCGCGGGCGCTTGTACGAGGCGAGCTTCTCGGCGGCATGCGCCTTGAGCGCCGCTTCGTCCGCAGATCGCCCAGGCTTGAGCTGGCAGCAGGCCAGCACCTGCTCGCCGAATTCGTCGTCGGGGATGCCGATCACGGCCACGTCCAGCACAGCGGGGTGCTGCATGAGCACCGCTTCGATCTCGGCGGGATAGATGTTCACGCCGCCCGAGATGATCATGTCCTTGGTGCGGTCGGTGATGTAGAGGTAGCCGTCGTCGTCGAGGTAGCCGACGTCGCCCACGCGGAAGTAGCCGCGCTCGTCGAGCGTGTCCTCGCCGAGCGGCGGCGAGTTGAGGTAGCAGCGGATGGTGACCGGCGTCCTGACCCAGATCTCGCCGATTTCGCCCGGCGGCAGCCGCTGGCCTTCGGTCGATCGGATCTCGATGGACACATGCCGGAACGGCTTGCCGCTGGAGCCCGGCTTCTTCTCCTGCATCTCGGGCGGCAACGCCGAGACCATGCTGGTCTCCGTCGCCCCGTAGTTCTCCTGCAGCGACAGACGCCCGAAGTGATCGAGGATCCACTGCTTGAGTGCCTGCGGCACGGGCGCCGCGCCCACCGTGACGCGCTGCACGGAGGAGATGTCGTATCGCGCCACCACCTCGGGCGGCAGGCCCGCGAGCCGCTTGAACATCGTGGGCACGCCCGACCAGACCGTCACCCGATGCTCCTGCATCGCGGCGAGTGCTGCCTCGGGCTCGAAGCGGCGCATCAGCACGATCCTGCGGCCCTTGCGCACGGCGCCCCACATCTGGCTGGGCCCGGAGGCGTGGTGCATCGGCATGGTGACGAGTTGCACGCCGGCTTCGCCTGCGCCGGGCTGCTGCTCCACGCTCTCGCGATACTCGCGCCAGGTCTGCTCATCCACGTTGCGCTGGCCGACCGCCACCCCTTTGGGGAGACCCGTCGTGCCCGAGGTGTAGATCAGAAGCCTGGGATCGGCGGCTGAAAACAAGGGCTCGCCGGGCGTGCTCAGCTGCGCTTCGTAGGAGAGGCATTGCGGGTCGGGCGTGTCGATCGAGACGACGAAACGCAGGCCTTGCGCCTCCCGGCAGGCCTTGACGGTGGCGAGGTCCTCGTCGTCGCACACGAGCGCCATCGCGCCGCTGTTGGCGAGCAGATGCCGCGTCTCGGCCTCGGTGAGGCGCCAGTTCATGCCGACCATGGTGCAGCCCAGGCGTGCGATCGCCGAGGCGACCACCACCCACTCGATGCGCACATGGGTGCGCACGGCCACCACGTCGCGCTCCGTCACGCCGTGGGCGCGCAGCCCGTGCGCGAAAGCGTTCGCGCAGCGGTCGAGCTCGGCCCAGGTGCACCGACGAGCTCCTTCCACGAGCGCGATGTCGTCGGGCCGCACGCGGGCCCAGTGCTCGATGCTGCCCGCGCGAGGAGTCGTGTTCATCCCGGCACGATACGATTTACTTGTCGATTCGCAAGTAAGTGGATTCCCCGGTAGTGTCGCGATGGGCGACCTTCGGGCGCCGGTGGCGGGCAGCTTCTGACCGTTCGCGCATAAAAAAACCCGAGGGCTCGCCCTCGGGTTCAAGTCGATCACATCAACAACAGCCCCGATGGAGCTGTCTTGACGAAGAAGATCAGTGGAACTGCTCTTCTTCGGTCGAGCCGGTCAGCGCCTTCACCGACGAGGAACCGCCCTGGATGACGGTGGTCACGTCGTCGAAGTAACCCGCGCCCACTTCCTGCTGGTGCGACACGAAGGTGTAGCCCTTCTCGCGTGCGGCGAACTCGGGCTCCTGCACCTGGTTGACGTAGTGCTTCATGCCTTCGCCGCGGGCGTAGTCGTGCGCGAACTGGAAGGTGTTGTACCAGTTGATGTGGATGCCGGCCAGCGTGATGAACTGGTACTTGTAGCCCAGCTCGGAGAGCTTGTCCTGGAATTCGGCGATCGACTTGTCGTCGAGGTTCTTCTTCCAGTTGAACGACGGCGAGCAGTTGTACGACAGCAGCTTGCCGGGGTGCTTGGCGTGCACGGCCTGCGCGAACTCACGGGCGAAGCCGAGGTCGGGCGTGCCGGTTTCGCACCACACCAGGTCGGCGTAGGCGGCGTAGGCGACACCGCGGCTGATGGCCTGCTCCAGGCCGTTCTTCACGCGGTAGAAGCCTTCCTGCGTGCGCTCGCCGGT
>JBIQJS010000059.1:0-23030 GCA_044507405.1 Rubrivivax sp.
ATCAATCGCAGAATGGCCGCCTGGTTGGCGTCGTTCACGCGCTTGGCTTCCTGCTCCTGGCGTTCGGCTTCGAGCTGCTGGGCCTTCGCGACCTGTGCACGCTGCGCCTGGTCGTTCACGTACAGCTTCACGAGGCCGGCACCGCCGAGCGCGATCAGCAGGGCGAAGACGACGATCACGCCGACGGCCACGGTGCTGAAGCCAGTCACCTCGCCCAGACGCTCCTGAACGGTTTCCAGGCCTTTGCGCAGCGGCTCGCTGTCCTGAATGATGGAAGCCTGCGCTTCGCGTGCGGAGACCAGACCCTGCAGGTTGCCCAGGATCGAGCCGGCTTCGGCGCGCGTCTCTTCGTATTGCTTGAGCAGGGCTTGCAGCCGCTCCTTGGTCTGCGGATCCTTGGTGCCCGGCAGACGCAGCTCCTGGTTGCCGTTGAGCAGGCCTTCGGCGATCTCGCGGAAGGAGTTCAGGTCCTTGCCCAGCAGGAACACGGCCTCGGGCGACACGCCTTCCATGGTCAGGAATTCGTTGGCCGACTTGCCGATGCGCTGCGTCAGCATCACGAGCTGGCCGACGTGCGAGATCTCGGCGGGAGACGCGTCCTGTTGCAGCTTGAGCGATGACACCGTCTCGGCGATCTCGAGCAGGTCCGACGACTGGCGGTTGATGTTGCGCAGCGCCTTGCCGACCTGCGTCAGGATCTTCTCCTGGCCGAGCACGGTGTTGGCGTTCTTCTCGGCGCGGTCCACCAGCGGCACCATCGGCGCGAGCGATTCCTGCACCGAGGCCGGCACGGCGTCAAGGCCGTCGCCGCCCTTGGCGAGACCGCGCACGCTCTTGGCGAGCACGTCGGTCGACTCACGCACTTCGGGGAAGGCCTGCTGGCTGCCGATCAGCGCCTGGGACACCGACTTCGCGAGACGCTGCGACTGCATCAGCGCCTGGCCCGACGCGGCCACCTGCGCCGAGCCCTTGGCCGCGGAGTTGAAGGAGTAGAGCGTCATGCCGATCAGACCGGCCAGCCCGACGATGACGAGGCCGAGCAGGATGCGCTGCTGCGTGGGCACCGGCTGCTTGCCGATCAGCGGCAGGCCGGTCGCGGCAGCTTCGTCGCCCATGCCGGCCGGCAACCGGGTCTCGGAGAAGTCGGCGATCTCCGAGGGCGCAGCCTCGGTGATGATGGATGAATCCATGTGCGCCGTCGTGCGTGCGGGCGGCGCTTCAGTCGCCTCCGTGGCGCCCACGTCCATCGGACGATCCAGCGTCATGACGTCGTCGAGAGGAAGGTGGTTGTCGTCCAACTCGTTGGAGTCGCGACCCTTGCCGAAGCTCTTGATCTTGTCCAGGAAGCTCATATGTTCCTCGTTCCGTCGTGTCCCAAAGTGACTGTCAAAGGCCTGCAGCGCCCAGCACGCTCAGCCCGCGATCCTCAGAAATGCAGACTCGCTGGCCAGCGCCGCGAGATTCAGCTCGCGCCACTGGCGGTTGTTCTCATCCCGGTACGGCGCGCCGACGAAGGCCGGCTTGGCCTGCCCGTCATCGGCTTCGCGCGTGAGTTGCTCCATGCTGCGCAGGCCCGCCAGGCGGTCCACCATCAGCGCGGAGTTGATGTTCAGATCGGCGTTGAAGGCCACGAACCACGACTGCTCACGCAGCGGCTCGTTGCCCCGGATGCCGAGAAAACCTGCCAGATCGACGACGCCGTGCAGCCGTCCCCGCAGGTTGGCCACGCCCAGGAACCAGCGGCTCGTGTAGGGCACCGGCATGGCGGGCGCGAACGGGAAGATTTCGCCGGCTTCCTGCAGCGGGAACAGGAACCCGCGGCCCGCGCACTCGACCGCCAGCCAGGATCTGCCGCGCTCTTGCGTCTGAGCCGCCTTCAACCTCTCGGCGAGGCGGCTTTGCAGTTCGCGTAGGGCTTCCTTATTGGCCATTCACACCTGCCTGCAAGACGTGGAGGGTTGGGTGGAGGGTTTGCATCGCCGTGCCGGGCTTGCAAGGACGTTCAGTCGAACGCCTTGATCTTGGCCACCAGCTCGTCGGCATCGACGGGCTTGACGATGTAGTCGCGCGCACCCTGGCGCATGCCCCAGACCTTGTCGGTCTCCTGGTTCTTGCTCGTGCACATGATCACGGGCACGTCGGTGAAGCGCGGGTCGCGAGTGATGGCGCGGGTGAGCTGGAATCCGTTCTGGCCGGGCATCACCACGTCCATCAGGATGAGGTCGGGCTTTTCCTCGCCGAGGCGGCGCATGGCGTCTTCACCGTCTTCGGCGGTGCGCACCGAATAGCCGCGCTTGGTCAGCAGCTCGGAGAGGAAATGCAACTCGGTCTTCGAGTCGTCCACCAACAGAATCTTCTTGATCGCCATGCTCGCTACTCCATCTCGACCGATGCGCCTTTGCACCGGCAGTACTCATTCATTCGGCTCGACGATGCTGCTCGACCGCCTGCAGCAACTGGTCTTTGGTAAAGGGTTTGGTGAGGTAGGCCTCGGAGCCCACCATGCGACCGCGCGCCTTGTCGAAGAGGCCGTCCTTGGACGACAGCATGATCACCGGCACGGCCGAGAACTTGGGGTTGCGCTTGATGATGGCGCACGTCTGGTAGCCATCGAGACGCGGCATCAGGATGTCGCAGAAGATGAGGTCGGGGGCGTGGTCGTTCACCTTCGACAGGGCATCGAACCCGTCTTCGGCCAGCAGGACCTGGTAGCCGCCTTGCTTCAGAAAGATCTCTGCGCTGCGCCGAATGGTGTTGCTGTCATCGATCACCAGGACCTTCATGCCTGCGAGGGCCTCATTGCTCACCGGGTTGTCTCCTCTACGGCTGCGGGTCGATTCAAATCAGGTCATCCAGCGACGGCGCGCTGGGTCAGATCTGGACCATCTCGAAGTCTTCCTTGCGGGCACCGCACTCCGGACACGTCCAGTTCATGGGCACTGCCTCCCAGGGCGTCCCGGGCGCAATCCCGTGGTCCGGATCGCCAGCGGCCTCGTCGTAAATCCAACCGCAAATCAGACACATCCAAGTTCGTGTCGCGCTGGCGTCTTTGCTCACGTTAGTTCTTAATCGCTCACTACAATGAAAAAAGATTGTAGCCACCCAAAAACCCAAAAAGGCGTTAGTTTGTGGGCACATACGCCACATTCCTCACACATTTCTAGAAGTGCTGGCAAACCCTGAATTGCCGCCTCGAATCCATGACAAACGACGCCCAAACCCCTGACGGCGACCCCGGCACGGCCCACGACGCACCGGCACCAGCCTGCGTGATGACCTTCAACGCCAGCGACCCGAGCGGCGCCGGCGGCGTGGCCGGCGACGTCGTCACGATCGCCGCCATGGGCGCGCATGCCCTGCCGGTCGTGACCTCCATCGTCCTGCGCGATACCGCTGAAGTGTTCGATCACACAGCCCTCGAACCGGACGTGCTGGTCGAGCAGGCCCGCAGCATCCTGGAAGACACGCCCATCTCGGCCTGGAAGGTCGGCTTCCTGGGCTCGGCCGAGGGCGTGAGCGCGGTGGCCGAGGTCCTCTCGGACTACCCCGAAGTGCCGCTCGTGGCCTACATGCCCAACCTCTCGTGGGTGGACGAGGACGCCCAGTCGGCTTACCTCGACGCCTTCCGCGAGCTGGTGCTGCCGCAGACCGAAGTGCTCGTGGGCAGCCACCAGACGCTGACCGATTTCCTGCTGCCCGAGTGGAGCGGCGATCGTCCGGCGTCGCCCCGCGAGCTCGCCGTGGCCGCTGCCCAGCACGGCGCGCGCTTCGTGCTCGTGACGAGCGTGCCGCTGCCCGACCAGTTCCTGGACAACGTGCTCGCCTCGCCGCAAGGCCCCATCACCGGCGAGAAGTTCGAGCGCTTCGAGGTGAGCTTCGTGGGCGCCGGTGACACGCTCTCCGCAGCCCTCGCGGCCCTGCTCGCGTCGGGCAGCGAGCTGCACGCGGCGGTCGGCGAATCGCTTTCCTTCCTCGACCAGGCGCTCGACGCCGGCTTCCGCCCCGGCATGGGCAACGTCATCCCCGACCGCTTCTTCTGGGCGCTGCCTCCGGCCGAAGAAGGCAGCGAACCGGGCGCCGACGCCGACCCCGGCGAGCAGGCACCGAAGGACCCGCGCCATGTCCACTGAGGCCCGCACCAACGCCGGCCTCTTCGAGCGGGCCCAGCGTGTCATTCCCGGTGGCGTCAATTCGCCGGTGCGCGCCTTCCGGGCCGTCGGCGGCACCCCGCGCTTCATCAGCCGTGCCGAAGGCGCCTACATGTTCGATGCCGAAGGCAAGCGCTACATCGACTACATCGGCTCCTGGGGCCCCATGATCCTCGGCCACGGCCACCCGGCCGTGCTCGAGGCGGTGGCATCGGCCGTGCGCGAAGGCTTCTCCTTCGGCGCGCCCACCGAGCGCGAGATCGAACTGGCCGAAGAGATCCAGAAGCTCGTGCCGAGCGTGGAGCAGGTGCGGCTCGTGAGCTCGGGCACCGAGGCCGCGATGAGCGCCATCCGTCTCGCGCGTGGCGCGACCGGCCGGCACAAGATCGTGAAGTTCGAAGGCTGCTACCACGGCCATGCCGACGCCCTGCTCGTGAAGGCGGGCTCGGGCCTCGCCACCTTCGGCAACCCGACCAGCGCCGGGGTGCCGCCCGAAGTGGTGCAGCACACGCTGGTGCTCGAATACAACCATGTCGCCGCGCTCGAGGAAGCCTTCGCGCTGCATGGCGACGACATCGCCTGCGTGATGCTCGAGCCCATCGCCGGCAACATGAACTTCGTGCGCGCGAGCGTGCCCTTCATCAAGCGGCTGCGCGAACTGTGCACGCAGCACGGCGCGCTGCTGGTGTTCGACGAGGTGATGACGGGGTTCCGCGTCGCGCTCGGCGGCGCGCAGAGCGTCTATGCGCGGGCGATCCCCGGCTTCGTGCCCGACATGAGCGTGTTCGGCAAGGTGATCGGCGGCGGCATGCCGCTGGCGGCCTTCGGCGGCCGGCGCGACGTGATGGAGAAGCTCTCGCCGCTCGGGCCGGTCTACCAGGCTGGCACGCTCTCGGGCAATCCCATCGCCACCGCCTGCGGGCTGGCCACGCTCAAGGAGATCCAGAAGCCCGGCTTCTACGACGCGCTGGCCGCGAGCACCCGCTCGCTGATGCACGGGCTGAGCGAGGCCGCGCGCGCTGCCGGCGTGCCCTTCGCGACCGACAGCGAAGGCGGCCTGTTCGGTTTCTTCTTCGGCGAGACGCTGCCGCAGAACTACGCCGCGGTCATGGCGACCGACAAGGAGCACTTCAACCGCTTCTTCCACGCCATGCTGGACCGTGGCGTGTACCTCGCGCCGGCACTCTACGAAGCCGGCTTCGTGAGCGCGGCCCACACCCCCGCGGACATCGACGCCACCGTCGCCGCCGCCCGGGAGGCGTTCAAGGCCTGAGCGCTCAGGCCGGCGACGAGCGCAGGCCGTAGGCCTTGCCACCGATGAAGAGGTACTCCACGCGGGCGACGGCGTCGCCCTTCTCGCCGACGAAGGTGTAGGCCACCACCGAGAGCGGCGTGCCCGCCTTGATCTCGGGCACCTGCCAGGCCTGCATGCGCGACAGCGGCGCGAGCTCCAGATGCCAGACCTTGTCGCGCCGCGTGGGCAGCACGGTCCTGGCGAGAACCGCGGGCCCGTCGACGGCCGCCGACTGCGCGGGCACGGACCGTCGGGCAAGGTCTGCCGGCAATTGCAGCGGCGAGGCGAGTTCGAGGTCGACCTCTGCATGCGGGTTGCGCCAAGCCACCTTCGAGGCGCGGCCCTCGAGGTAGATCGGCCGGTCGGCATCGAAGTTGCTCCAGCCATGGTGGGCCCAGGACGGCAGGGCCCAGGCGCCCGCTCCGGCAATCAGCATCAGACGTCGTTGCATGAAGGTCTCCAGCACGTGATGTCACACATAGGCGATGAAACGGCCGCAGGCGATGACAAGCAACCAAAGCCCCAGCGACAACGCGGTCTGCACGCGTGCCACGCGGTCGAGCCTGCGCAGCCCGCCCCGCAGATGAAACACCGCCGCGTTCAATCCTGCCGTCACGAGCGCGGCCGTCTTGAGCCACAGCGCCCGGTTGCCCTGCAGCTCGGCCCACTGGCTGGCGAGCATCACCGAGCCGCTCGCCGCCGCAAGGCCGAAGCCTGCGAGCGCCAGGCCGAGCGCCAGGCGCGCAAGCGCTTCGACGGGCAGGCTCGGCTGCGCGCCCCACACCCGCAGCTCGAACACCACGAGCGTGCCCAGCAGGAGGCCCACACCGATCAGGTGCAGCGTCTCCAGCGCCGGGTAGGCCCAGGGGTGCGTCACGATCCAATCCATCGCATGCGATTGTGGGCTCGTGCCACGGGCCCTGACAGGTGCGACTTCTAGAATCCCCGCCCATGCACATCCACATCCTCGGCATCTGCGGCACCTTCATGGGCGGCCTGGCCGCCCTGGCGCGTGAAGCGGGCCACCGGGTCACCGGCTGCGACGCCAACGTGTACCCGCCGATGAGCGACCAGCTGCAGTCGCTCGGCATCGAACTCATCGAAGGCTACGGCGCCGACCAGCTGGCGCTGGCGCCGCACCTCTTCGTCGTCGGCAACGTGGTGTCGCGCGGCAACCCGCTGATGGAGGCCATCCTCGACGCCGGCCTGCCCTACACCAGCGGCCCGCAGTGGCTGGCCGAACACGTGCTGCAGGGCCGGCACGTGCTGGCGGTGGCCGGCACGCACGGCAAGACCAGCACCGCCTCGATGCTTGCCTGGGTGCTGGAGCAGGCGGGGCTGAATCCCGGCTTCCTGATCGGCGGCGTGCCGCTGAACTTCGGCGTCTCGGCCCGCTCGGGCTCGGATGCGCCGGGCGCGCCCTTCGTCATCGAGGCCGACGAGTACGACACCGCCTTCTTCGACAAGCGCAGCAAGTTCGTCCACTACCGGCCGCGCACCGCGATCCTCAACAACCTCGAGTACGACCACGCCGACATCTTCCCGGACGTGGCGGCGATCGAGACCCAGTTCCACCACCTCGTGCGCACCGTGCCGCCCTCGGGCCGCCTGGTCGTCAACGCCCGCGAAGACACGCTGCAGCGCGTGATCGAGCGCGGCTGCTGGAGCGACGTGGTGCGCTTCGGCACGCGCAAGGAAGCGCCGGGCGCCTGGCGCGCGCGCGGCGAGCCGCATGCCTTCGACGTGCTGCGCGGCAGCCTCAAGATCGCACGCGTCGACTGGCCCCTGCTCGGCGAGCACAACCAGCTCAACGCGCTTGCCGCCATCGCCGCGGCCGAGCATGTGGGCGTCTCACCCGAAGTCGCGGGCGACGCGCTCGGCTCGTTCGAGAACGTGCGCCGCCGCCTGGAGCTGCGCGGCGAAGCGGGGGGCGTGAAGGTCTACGACGACTTCGCGCACCACCCGACCGCCATCCGCACCACGATCAACGGCCTGCGCCGCAAGGTCGGCATGGAGCGCATCCTCGCCGTCTTCGAGCCGCGCTCCAACACCATGAAGCTCGGCGCGATGAAGGCGCAGCTGCCCTGGGCGCTGGAAGAGGCCGACCTCTCCTTCTGCCACCAGGACAAGCTCGGCTGGGACGCGAGCGAGGCGCTCGCGCCCATGGGCGACAAGGCCATCGTCGCCGACAGCATCGACGCGCTCGTCGGCGCGGTGATGAAGGCCGCCCAGCCCGGCGACCACGTGCTGTGCATGAGCAACGGCGGCTTCGGCGGCGTGCACGGCAAGCTGCTGGCGGCGCTCGCCGCCTGAGGCCTCAGCTCCTGATCATCGACGCCTGCAGCGCCTGCGTGAGCAGCGCCAGGCTGTCCTGCAGGTGCGCGCGGCTTTCCACCGACAGCTTGCGGTTGGCCGCCGCACGCCGGAGCTGCGACTGCAGGTCGGTCGCGTTCATGCGCATGAGGCTGAGCGCATCCGGCGGCAGCGAAGCCGAGCCCCGCGTGAGCAGGTTCTGCACGCGCTTCAGGTGCTCGCGCTGCAGGTTGCGGCGCAGCCGGTCGATCTCCCGGCCGGTCTTGAGCTCGCTCCACACCGCGCCCTGCAGCGTGCCGTACACCTCGGCGAGCGAGATGATGTTGCGCTGGCCGCCATCGGGCACGTAGAGCGGCAGGTCGAGCAGGCGCGAGGCGGTGCCGGGGCTCAGCAGGCGGTCCATCGCGACCGTCTGCACCTGCAGCACGGCGCCGGGGATGTTGACCGGGCCGCCACGGTCCCACTCGTTGTAGTCGGGCGCGAGGCTCGCGACGAACTCCGGCTTGAAGCGGAAGCTGTCGGCGTTGAACACGCCTTCGGCGAGGAACCTGAGCGCCTCGCGCTGGCGCGCCGGCTCCACCGGCACGTACGACGCCCGGCCCGTGGTGCCCGGCAGGTCGCGCACGGTGTACATGCCCCCCACGTACTTGCCGACGAGTTCGCTCGCACGGCCGAGCTGACGGAAGCCGCTCATCAGCACGCGGCGCTGGCGGATCGCCTCGTCGCCCGGCTGCGGCCCGCGCTCCTGCACGCGCTGCCAGAGCTCGCGCGAGAGCTGCAGGCGCCGCACGTAATACGCGAGCGGGTCGTCGCCGAGGTCGAAGCGGTTGACGAGCGGGTCGATCCCGTCGTTGCCCGGCACGCCACCGGCGTCGGCATCGTCGGCATAGGCGAGCTGCGGCTCGGTGCTGCGCGAGGCGATGCGCGAAAGCTCGGCCGCTTCGTGCTCGGGCGCGATGGGCTTGTAGGCGTACTCGATCGCCCAGTAGTCGTAGGGGCCGAGCGTGGTGTTGTTCATCGCGCCCTGCCGCTCGCCGCGCAGCGCGATGTTGTAGGCGTTGTAGTCCATCACCGAGCCCGAGATGCCGTTCTGCTCGGTGTAGTCCTTGTCGTGGAGGCGGTCGCGCGGCACCACGGTGGAGCCCTTGAAGTTGTGCTTGAGGCCGAGCGTGTGGCCGACCTCGTGCATCACGGTGTCCTTGATGACCGACTGCACGAAGGCCTCGGCCTCGGGGCTGTCGGGCGCGATGTCGCCGCGCGCCTCGAGCACGTCGAGCACGAAGTTCATCTCGGCGGCCGCCTCGCGCGCATAGGTGCAATAGGCCGCATGCGGCTGGCCGGGGCGGTGCGGCGCATGCAGATGCAGCGCCTGCGGCGCCACGGGCCCCACGTCTTCGACCAGGAAGCGGCGGGCGCTGCGCCCGAAGACGTCGCTCATGCCGATGTCGGCATCGATGATCTCGCCGGTGCGGGGGTCGGAGTGATGCGGGCCGACCGCGAAGCCCACGTCGGCGCCGACGAACCAGCGGATGGAGGCATGGCGCGCGTCCATGTTGTCCCACTCGGCGTCGTCGGGCTGCTGGCGCACCACGATCGCGTTCCTGAAGCCGATGCGCTCGAAGGCCTTGTTCCACTCGAGCACGCCGGCCTCGACCGACTTGCGGTACTGCGGCGGGATGTTGCGGTCGAGCCAGTAGACGATGGGCTGCTTCGGCTCGGAGAGCGCCGCCTGCGGGTCACGCTTCTCCAGGCGCCAGCGGTTCAGGTAGTGCACCCGCGGGTTGGCCTTGAGGTCGGAGCCGAGGTCGGTCACCACGTCGAAGAAGTGGCCCAGGCGCGGATCGGTGCGGCGCGGGCGCATGGGCTCGTCGGGCAGCCGCGTGAAGCTGTAGACGAAGCCGACGAACATGCTGCGGGCATCCGGCGTGGTCGAGGGCGGGGGTGGCGTGGGCACCGGGCTCGGCACGAGCGGTGGCGCCGGGATGCGCGACGTGGCGAAGTGCACGCGCGCGCTGACGGTCGTCATCTCGTCGCTGACGCGGGTCTTCTCGAAGTAGGAGTTGTTGCGGTCCAGCATGTACGGCATGCGGAACGCCTGCTCGATGCGCGTGGAGTAGCCGGGGATGTCGGTGAGCAGGAAGCTCGCGTCGATCAGCACCGACTTGCGCTGCGGATGCGGCGCGCTCGCGATCGCGGCCGAGGCCAGCAGGCTGTGCGAGAAGGCCTGCTCCACGGCGGGCTTCATGGCCGTGCTGCTGCTCACGAAGTTGGAGTTGAGCGCGATCAGCTGCATCTGGTTGGTGCCGATCTTGCGGAAGGTGGCCAGCCACGACGGCCCCATCTGGCTCGCGTAGAGGCCGCGCTCGCCCACCGAACTGGCCACATTGACCGACATCAGGAAGGGCTGCTCCAGCCGCTCGGCCGGAATCTCGAGCCAGATCTTGTCGTCCTTGCGCCAGATGGGCACGAAGCCCGTCTGCCGGGTCGCACCCTTGATGACCTCGTCGAAGGGCTTGGGCTGCCCGGGGCGCGCCGCCGGGGCCGAGGCCGCGCCCGACGCGGCGGCGGCCACCGCAGGCGCCGCCGCTGGCGTGGCGCCTGCCACGGGCGCGGGCACGGCCACGGTGTTGGCTTTTTCCGGGGGCGTGGCCTGCGGCCGGGCGGCAGAAGGCGCCTGCGTCGCGCAGGCTTGCAGCATCAGGGCAGTGGCCAGGGCGATGGCGAGCGGGCGTGGGTGCAGTCCGGCGTAAGTCAGGTTCACGAGAGGGAGTCCTACGAGGCGGTCCGAAAGACGGGGCAGCGACAGGGCGACGACGGTGGGTGCAGGCCAGTTTAGGGTCGCAGACACCCCACGACGCATGGCGAGTCTGTGGAGTCGGGCACACTTCCGAGGCCGCATCCCCTGCCCGACGACACGCTTCGAGCCGCCCGGGGCGGCACGGTTCCCATGACGCCCACGCACCTGTTGTATCTGCACGGATTCCGCTCGTCGCCCCGCTCGGCCAAGGCCCGCCGCGTGGCGGGATGGGTCCGCGAGCATGCCCCGCGCCTGACCTGGTGGTGCCCGCAGCTCCCGCCCTCGCCGCGCGAGGCGATCGAACTCCTGACCCACGGCACCCGGAGCTGGCCGCTGGACCGCATGGCCGTCATCGGCAGCTCGCTCGGCGGCTTCTACGCCACCGTGCTGGCCGAGCGGCTGCGTTGCCCGGCCGTGCTGCTCAACCCCGCGGTGGACCCGGCGCGCGATCTGGCGCGCCACATCGGCGAGACCACCGTCTGGCACGGCGAGGATCGTTTCCATTTCCGACCCGAGTACGTGGACGAATTGCGCACGCTCACGCCCGGGCGTCTGGCGCGGCCGGCGAACTATTTCGCCGTGATCGCCACGGGCGACGAGGTGCTCGACTGGCGCGAGATGAGCGAGCGTTACCGCGGCTGCCACCTGCGCATCGTCGAGGGCAGCGACCATGCGCTGAGTGATTTCGACGAGCACCTGCCGCATCTGCTGCATTTCCTCGAGCTCGGGCCCTCGCCCTGAGGCAGCGACAATCGCCGATGCACGCTGCACCCTCCCTACACCCTGCGCGGGGCGCCCGTGGCGCCGCTGCGCGAGCCTGATCCCCTCTCATGTACGCATTGTTCGATGACGCCGGGAAGTTCCATGCCGGCCGCGTGATGTCCGAAGCCGATACCTCGGTGCAGATCGAGCTCGACTCTGGCAAGCGCGTGAAGGTGAAGACGGCCAACGTGCTGCTGCGCTTCACGGAGCCCTCGCCCGCCACGCTGATCGCCGAAGGCCAGCGCCTCGCGCAGGACATCGACCTCGACCTCGCATGGGAGTTCGCGCCCGAAGGCGAATTCGGCTTCGGCGACCTCGCCCGCGACTACTTCAACGACAAGGCGAGCCCCGCCCAGCAGGCAGCGGCGCTCTTCCGGCTCTTCGAGGCGCCGCACTACTTCCGCCGGCTCGGCAAGGGCCAGTTCAAGAAGGCGCCCGAGGACATCGTGAAAGCCGCGCTGCTGGGCATCGAGCGCAAGAAGCAGCTCGCCGCACAGATCAGCGCGTGGGCCGAGGAGCTCGTGGCCGGCCAGTGCCCGCCGCCGGTGCGCGAGCAGCTCTACAGGATCCTCTTCAAGCCCGACAAGAACGCGGCCGAATACAAGGCCGTGGTCGAGGCCGCCAGGCGCTCGCAGACGGCACCGCTCGACCTGCTGAAGACGGCGGGCGCCATCGACTCGCCCTACCAGTTCCACTGGCGGCGCTTCCTCTTCGAGAACTTCCCCAAGGGCACGGCCTTCCCCGCGCTCACGGCTCCGGAGATCAAGGACAAGCTGCCGCTGGCGGACGTGCAGGCCTTCTCGATCGACGACTCCGCCACCACCGAGATCGACGATGCGCTCTCGGTGCAGGGCCTGGGCAGCGGCACGGTGACCCTCGGCATCCACATCGCCGCGCCGGGCCTGGCGATCACGCCCGAAGCCCCGCTGGACAAGGTGGCGCGCGAGCGGCTGTCGACCGTTTACATGCCCGGCTACAAGCTCACCATGCTGCCCGACGCGGTGGTGGAGGCCTACACGCTGCAGGAAGGCCGCGACTGCCCGGCGGTGTCGCTCTACGTCACCTTCGACGAGGCCACGCTCGACGTGAAGGGCAGCGAGACACGGCTGGAGCGCGTGCCCATCGTGACCAACATGCGGCACGACCAGCTCGATGCGCTCATCACCGAGGCCTCGCTCACCGGCGACGCGCCGGCGGACTACGCGCACGCGGCCGAGTTGCGCTTCGGCTATCGCCTGGCACGCCACCTCAAGGCCGCGCGCGAGGTGGTGCGCGGCAAGCCCGAGCTCTTCAACCGGCCCGACTACACCTTCCGCCTGGAAGGCCATGACGGCGGCGAGCCGCGCGGCGACGAGACGGTCGCCATCGGCACCCGCACCCGCGGCGCGCCGCTCGACCTGATCGTGGCCGAGGCCATGATCCTCGCCAACAGCACCTGGGGCGGCTGGCTGCACGAGCTGGGCGTGCCCGGCATCTACCGCAGCCAGGCCAGCATGGCGCCCGGCGTGAAGGTGCGCATGAGCACCAAGCCTGCGCCACACGCCGGCATGGGCGTGGCGCAGTACACCTGGGCCACCTCGCCGCTGCGCCGCTACGTCGACCTCGTGAACCAATGGCAGATCATCGCGGCCGCCCGCCATGGGCGCACGGCCGCCCTGGCCGCGCCCTTCAAGCCCAAGGATGCGGCGCTCTTTTCCATCATTTCCAGCTTCGACGCCGCCTACAGCGCCTACAACGGCTTCCAGTCGGGCATCGAGCGCTACTGGACGCTCACGTACCTGGCGCAGCAGGGCCTGCAGGAGCTCGATGCCGCGGTGATGAAGGAGGGCCTGGTGCGCGCCGAGACGCTGCCGCTCGTCTTCAAGGCCGTGGGCGCCGAGCGCCTGCCGCGCGGCGCACGGGTGCGCGTGAAGATCACCGGCACCGACCTGCTGACGCTCGACGTGCATGCGAGCGTGCTGCAGCGCCTGGACGACCCGGCCTCGCCGGCCGACGATGCAGTGGTCGAGGACGCCGAGATCGAGGAGGCCGAGGAGACCGCCGGCCCGCTCACGCTGGCCATCGACGTGCAAGGGGATGCAACGGACGACGGCCCGCCGGGGCCATCCACGCCGGGCGCGGTAGCATCGTCGCCCTCGGTCTGACGCGCTGCCTCACACGCCTTCATGCCCAAGTTCTCGGTCCTCCAGGTGTCGCTCACGATCTCGACGGTCGTGCATGCCGGCCTGCTGGCCTGGCCGGCGGTCGATCCCGAGGGCTTCACCCGCGCCTTCCAGGACACGCCGCTCGAGGTGATCCTCGTCAACGCGCGCTCGGGCGAAGCGCCGGTCAAGGCGCAGGCGATCGCGCAGCGCAACCTCGCCGGCGGGGGTGAGGTCGAACGCGGCCGTGCCACTTCGCCGCTGCCGAGCGCCATGCTCACCGAGCTCGGCGACTCCGCCGAAGATGCGCGCCGCCAGATCGAGCAGCTGCAGGAGACGCAGCAGCAGCTCCTCGCCCAGGTGCGCCGCGAACTCGCGACGCTGCCGCAGCCCGATCCGAAGCGTGACCGCGGCACGCCGCAGGATCGCGCGCAGGAGGAGCGCCGCAAGCAATTGCTGCAGCTGCTGGCCGAGATCGAGAAGCGCATCAACGAAGAGAACGCGCGACCCAAGAAGCGCTACATCAGCCCCTCCACCCGCGAAGAGGTCTACGCGATCTACTACGACCAGCTGCGCCGCAAGATCGAAGAGCGTGGCACGCGCAACTTCCCCGAGCACCAGGGCCGCAAGCTCTACGGCGAGCTCGTCATGATCATCACCGTGGACGCCGCCGGGCGCATCGTCGAGACCGAGATCGTGCAGGGCTCGCAATCGAAGCTGCTCGACAAGCGCGCCGTCTCCATCGTGCAGGCGGCCGCGCCCTTCGGCGCGTTCACCCCGGCCATGAAGAAGCAGGCCGACCAGCTGGTGATCCCCACGCGTTTCCGCTTCTCGCGCGAGGACGGCTTCGCCACCTCCGTGGCCGAGCCCCTGAAGCCGTGAGCGCGCCGGACCGCTACGGGGTCGCGGGCAACCCCGTCGAACACAGCCAGTCGCCGTTCATCCACGGCCGCTTCGCGCAGGCCACCGGCCAGGCCGTGGTCTACGACCGGCTGCTGTGCCCGCTGGACGCCTTTGCCGACACCGTCCGCGGCTTCGCGGCCGACGGCGCGCGCGGCTGCAACGTCACCGTGCCGTTCAAGTTCGAGGCCTACGAACTGGCGCCACGGCGCAGCGCACGCGCCACCCTCGCCCAGGCGGCCAACGTGCTGCGCTTCGACCCCGAAGGCTGGTACGCCGACAACACCGACGGCATCGGCCTGGTGCGCGACATCGAGGCCAATGCCGGCGTGCCGCTGCGCGGCCGGCGGGTGCTGCTGGTGGGCGCGGGCGGCGCGGCGGCCGGCGCGCTCGGGCCTCTGGTCGAGGCGGCGCCCGGAGAGATCGTCATCGCCAACCGCAGCGTCGACAAGGCGCAGGCGCTGGTCGAGCGCCACGCAGCGCTCGCAGCCCGGCACGGCGTGCATCTCGCGGCGCACGGCCTGCGCGAGGCGGGTGCCGCGTTCGACGTGATCATCAATGCCACCGCGACCAGCCTGCAAGGCGCCGCCATCCCGGTCGCGCCGGAGGTGCTGCGCCCGGGCAGCCTCGCGCTCGACATGATGTACGGCCCGGCCGCGGGCGGCTTCATGCAATGGGCACGAGCACACGGCGCTCGCGCGCGTGACGGCCTGGGCATGCTCGTCGAGCAGGCGGCGGAGGCCTTCGAGGTCTGGCGCGGCGTGCGCCCCGGCACCGCGCCGGTGCTGGCGGCGCTGCGCGAGCGCCTCGCCGGCAGATGAAGAACGCGTTGCGGCACCTCGCCCGCATCGCGGGGCTCGTGATCGTGTGCGGGCTCGCGTTGCAGGTCTATTTCTTCCTGCGCGTGGCGATGATGTCGGTCGTCGATCCGCAATCCACGACCTTCCAGCGGTCCGAGATCCGCCGCATCGTGGGCGAGCAGCACCGCCTGCTGTGGAGCCAGCAGTGGGTGGACGACGCGCAGATCTCCGATCACCTCAAGCGCGCGGTCATCGCCTCCGAAGACGCCGGCTTCACCGAGCACAGCGGCGTGGAGTGGGAGGCGATCGAAAAGGCGTGGGAGCGCAACCAGCGCGCTGCGGCCCAGGCCGAGAAGCTCAACGAGCGCCAGACCCGCCGGGCCGCACGCAACGACCGGCCGGCGCCCGTCAAGCTCAAGACGGCCAAGGTCGTGGGCGGCTCCACCATCACGCAGCAGCTCGCCAAGAACCTCTTCCTCACCGGCGAGCGCAACTTCGTTCGCAAGGCGCAGGAATTCGTCATCACTTTCATGCTCGAGGGCACGCTCTCCAAGCGGCGCATCCTCGAGATCTACCTCAACAACGTCGAATGGGGCGAAGGCCTCTTTGGCGCCCAGGCGGCCGCCCGCCACTACTTCCACGTCGACGCCGACAGGCTCAGCCCCCATGCCGCGGCGCGCCTCGCGGTGATGCTGCCCGCGCCCAAGCGCTTCGAGAAGCGGCCGGGCTCGGCCTACGTGCTCGGGCGGGCCAACACCATCGTCGCCCGCATGAGCGCCGTGGAATTGCCCTGAGGGCGGGATCGCGCACCTTCCTAGAATCGCCGCCCATGGGATCAGCTCTCAGCGCCGAAGTGGCCAGCACGGCCGCGCGCTTCATCGTCGAAGAAGGCATGGAATACGGCCCCGCCAAGCGGCGCGCGGCCAAGCTGCTCGGCCGCGCGAGCGTGCGCAGCGTCGACCTGCCTGGCAACGACGAGATCGAGGACGAGGTGCGCTCGTACATCCAGCTCTTCTGCGCGGAGACCCAGCCTCGCGAACTGCTCGCCCTGCGCAAGGTGGCGCTGGTGTGGATGGAGCGGCTGCAGGACATGCGCCCCCACCTCACGGGCGCGGTCTGGCGCGGCACGGCGACCCGGCTGTCGAGCGTGCACCTGCAGCTCTATTGCGACGACTCCAAGCAGGCAGAGCTCACGCTCCTCGACAAGCGCGTCGACTACGACGTCGGCACCATCTCCGGCCCTCGGGGCGAGCCGATCGACGTGCTCACGGTGAGCAGCATGAGCGCCGAACTGGGCGAACCGGTGACCGTGCACCTGAGCATCCTCGACCACGACGACCTGCGCGGCGCCCTGAAGCCCGGCGCGCGGGGACAGGCCGACCGTGGCGACCTCGCGGCGCTGCGCCGGCTGCTCGACGAGGAGCCGGCGCCGTGAACCGAAGAACCGTGCTGACCGGGGGCGTGGCCCTGGCCGCCGCCGCCGCCGGCGCCGGCTGGGCGTGGTGGCGGCACCGCGAAACCGAAAGCGACGCCGCGGCCGACGCCGCCGTCTGGGCCCAGCGCTTCGAGCGCCCCGAAGGGGGCGAACTCGCCATGGCAGACCTGCGCGGGCAGCCGGTGCTCCTGAACTTCTGGGCCACTTGGTGCGCCCCGTGCGTGAAGGAGATGCCGCTGCTCGACGCGTTCTACAAGGAACACCGTGCCAAGGGCTGGCATGTGGTGGGGCTCGCGGTCGACAGCCCGACGCCGGTACGCGAGTTCCTCGGCAAGCTGCCGGTCACCTTCCCGATCGGACTGGCGGGGCTCAACGGCGTCGAACTGAGCCGCATGCTGGGCAACCCGAGCGGTGCGTTGCCCTTCAGCGTCGCCTTCGACCGGGGCGGCGCGCCCGTCGTCCGCAAACTCGGCCTCCTCAGGCCCGAAGACCTGGCCGACTGGGCAGAAAAGTTCGCTCAACCGCAATAATTTGCCTTCATGCGTGGATCAGCGGCCAAAAACGCGTAAAGTTCCGGCCTCGCTTCTGACGTCATGAAGATCCTCGTCCTGCACGGCCCCAACCTGAACCTGCTCGGCACCCGCGAGCCGGAGGTCTACGGGTCGACGACTTTGGCTCAGATCGACGCAGAACTTGCAAAGATCGCCGCCGATGCAGGATCCACGCTGGAGAGCTTCCAGAGCAACCACGAAGGGGCGTTGATCGACCGCGTGCAGGCGGCGCGGCTCGACGGCACCGACTTCATCGTCATCAATCCCGGCGCCTACACGCACACCAGCGTCGCGTTGCGGGATGCGTTGGCGGGCGTGGCGATCCCGTTCATCGAGGTGCACCTGTCCAACGTGCACCGCCGCGAACCGTTCCGCCACCATTCCTATTTCTCCGATCTCGCCGAGGGCGTGATCGTCGGGCTCGGTGCCGACGGGTACCGCCTTGCCCTGGGCCATGCGCTCAAGCGCGGCCCGAAGAACCAGCCGTCTCCCTCGGCCTGACACCGGCGCGTCGCCGTCGACCGGCGACCGGCGCCATTCCGAAAATCGACAGGAGTTGAGTACACATGGACCTGCGCAAACTGAAGACGCTGATCGACCTGGTGTCTGAATCGAACATCTCCGAGCTCGAGATCACCGAAGCCGACGGCAAGGTGCGCATCGTCAAGAGCGACCCGCAGGCCCCGGTGGCCATGGCCGCACAGCCCGTGGTCTACCAGACCGCGCCCCAGAGCGCACCGCCCGTGGCCACGGCCCCCGCGCCTGCCGCGGCCGCCGAAGCGCCCGCCGCGCCGACCGGCCACATCGTCAAGGCGCCCATGGTCGGCACCTTCTATGGCGCCGCGAGCCCGGGGGCCAAGCCCTTCGTCTCGGTGGGAAGCGTGGTCAAGGAAGGCGACGCGATCTGCATCATCGAAGCCATGAAGATCATGAACGAGATCGAGGCCGACAAGTCCGGCACGATCACGCAGGTGCTGGCCCAGAACGGCCAGGCCGTGGAGTTCGGTCAGCCCTTGTTCGTCATCGAATAAGGGCTCGTCATGTTCAAGAAGATCCTGATCGCGAATCGGGGGGAGATTGCCCTCCGCATTCAGCGTGCCTGCCGCGAGATGGGCGTGAAGTCGGTCGTCGTCTACTCCGAGGCCGACCGCGATGCGAAGTACGTGAAGCTGGCCGACGAGGCGGTGTGCATCGGGCCGGCGGCCTCCGCGCAAAGCTACCTCAACATGCCGGCCATCATCTCGACGGCCGAAGTGACCGACGCCGAGGCCATCCACCCGGGCTACGGCTTCCTCTCCGAGAACGCCGACTTCGCCGAGCGCGTGGAGCAAAGCGGCTTCACCTTCATCGGCCCGACCCCTGAGTCGATCCGCATCATGGGGGACAAGGTGTCCGCCAAGCAGGCCATGATCAAGTCGGGCGTGCCTTGCGTGCCGGGCTCCGAAGGCGCCCTGCCCGAGGACCCGAAAGAGATCATCAAGACCGCGCGCGCCGTCGGCTACCCCGTGATCATCAAGGCCGCCGGGGGCGGCGGCGGCCGCGGCATGCGCGTGGTGCACACCGAGGCCGCGCTGATCCACGCCGTGCAGACCACGCGCGCCGAGGCGGGCGCCGCCTTCGGCAATCCGGCGGTCTACATGGAGAAGTTCCTCGAGAACCCGCGCCACATCGAGATCCAGGTGCTGGCCGACGAGCACAAGAACGCCGTGTGGCTGGGCGAGCGCGACTGCTCCATGCAGCGCCGCCACCAGAAGATCATCGAGGAAGCGCCGGCGCCCGGCATCCCGCGCCGCGTGATCGAGCGCATCGGCGAGCGCTGCGCCGCCGCCTGCAAGAAGATCGGCTACCGCGGCGCCGGCACCTTCGAGTTCCTGTACGAGAACGGCGAGTTCTACTTCATCGAGATGAACACCCGCGTGCAGGTCGAGCACCCGGTGACCGAGCTCGTCACCGGCATCGACATCGTGCAGATGCAGATCCGCGTGGCCGCCGGCGAGAAGCTGCCGTTCACGCAGCGCCAGATCCAGATGCGCGGCCACGCCATCGAGTGCCGCGTGAACGCCGAGGATCCGTACAAGTTCACCCCGTCGCCCGGGCGCATCACCACCTGGCACGCACCCGGCGGCCCCGGCGTGCGCGTGGACTCCCATGCGTACACGAACTACTTCGTGCCGCCCAACTACGACTCGATGATCGGCAAGATCATCACGCACGGCGACACCCGCGACCAGGCACTCGCCCGCATGCGCATCGCCCTGTCGGAGACCGTGGTCGAAGGCATCCTCACCAACATCCCCCTGCACCGCGAGCTGATGGCCGATGCCAAGTTCATCGAAGGCGGCACCAGCATCCACTACCTGGACAGCTGGATGAGCCATCACAAGCGCTAGGGCATGAGCGCCCCGGTCGCTCCCGCGCCTGCCCCCAAGCGGCGCCACCCCTCGGGACGGCAAAGCCGGGCCCTCGGGCATGGTTCGATGGGTGAGGCGCTGCGTGCGCACCGAGGGAAGCGCCATGCTTGAACTCCTGTTGGTCGTGCCTGAAGCGCTGGTGGAGCCGGTCTCCGATGCGCTGATGGAGGAGCTGGAGGCGCTGTCGGTGTCGGTCGAAGACGCCGACGCGGACTCCGAGCGCGAGCAGGCGCTCTTCGGTGAGCCCGGCATGCCGGCGCCGCGCGGCGGCTGGCAGCGCTCCATCGTGAAGGCACTCTTCGAGCGCGAAGAGGCCGCGACCGAAGCGGCCACCTTGCTGCTCGCGCAGGAATGGGCGCAAGGCGTGCACGTGCAGTCGCTGCAGGCGGTGCCCGACGAAGACTGGGTGCGGCTCACGCAGTCGCAGTTCGCGCCGGTGTCGATCACCGACGACTTCTGGATCGTGCCCACCTGGCACGAGCCGCCCGACGAGGCGAAGACGCTGATCCGCCTGGACCCTGGCCTCGCCTTCGGCACCGGCACCCACCCGACCACGCGCATGTGCCTGCGCTGGACCGCACGGCACGCAAGCCCCTGGCCGCGCGTGCTGGACTACGGCTGCGGCTCGGGCATCCTCGCCATCGGCGCCGCGCTGCATGGCGCACAGCAGATCGACGCGGTCGACATCGACCCGGCGGCCATCGTCTCCACGCGCGCCAACGCCAACGCCAATGGCGTCACCCTGGATGCCGGCACGCCCGAGGCCGCGAACGGCGAATACGAGCTCGTGCTCGCCAACATCCTCGCCACGCCGCTCAAGCTGCTGGCGCCGCTGTTGTGCGCACACGTCAAGCCCGGCGGCCACCTGGTGCTGGCCGGCATCCTGGCGCGCCAGGCCGACGAGCTGAAGGAGGCCTATGCCCCCTGGCTGGCGCTCGACGTCACCGACACCGAGGACGGGTGGATCCTGATGACGGCGCAGCGGCAAGCGTGATGCCGCATGGCATGATTTGGTCATGAGCCTGGCCACGCGTTGCATCAACTGCGGCACCGTCTTCAGAGTCGTCCAGGACCAGCTCAAGGTATCCGAAGGCTGGGTGCGTTGCGGCCGCTGCAACGAAGTCTTCAACGCCATCGAGGGCCTCTTCGACCTCGAGCGCGATGCGCCGCCCAACTGGAAGCCGCCGCCTGCGCCCCCGGCCCCGCCGGCCGCCACCGTGGCGGCGAACTACGAGCCGCAGTCCGAGCCGCCGGACGACGACGAGGTCTTCCAGCTCAGCGACAACGATCGCGTCCATTCGCGCTTCTTCCAGCCCGAGCAGGCCGACGTGGAGCAGACGCCCGCCCAGGCCGTGAAGGAACGCGACCGCCGTGATTTCGCCGAGGCGCGCTTCAACGAGGCCCTGCTCGACGATCAGCCGCTGGAATCCGAACGCCAGCGCACCGGCATTCCACGCTCCTCGGTGAAGAGCGCACGCGCCAAGCTCGAGGCGCAGCGGCGCGGTCCGGGCTTCGTGCAGCAGGCCCGACAGCGCGAACGCTGGCGCAGCCCCGGCATGCGAGCGCTGCTGAGCGCGCTCGTGCTGCTGCTCGCCGGCGCGCTGCTGGTCCAGGCCGGCCATCACTTCCGTGACCTCTGGGCCGAACGCTGGCCGGCCACCCGTCCGGCACTCGCACTCGGATGCCAATGGCTGGACTGCACGCTCGCACCGCCGCACCGCATCGACGATGTCGTGGTCGAGAGCAGCACCCTGTCACCCGGCCCGAATGGCAACGGCTATCGCCTGGCGCTCGTGCTGCGCAACCGCGGCGAGTTGACCATCGCCACGCCGTGGATCGACTTGCGGCTCACCGACTCTTCCGGGCAGATGGTCGCGCGGCGCGCCCTCGGCCCGGCGGACTTCCGCCTCGATCCGGCGGTGCTCGCCCCAGGCGGCGAGTCGACGCTGCAGCTGCTCTTCGCCTCGTCCGACCCGCGGCGCATCAACGGCTACACCGTCGAGATCTTCTATCCCTGAGCCTGCGCTCGGCCACCTCTCCCCTCAGCACCGGAGCTCTTATGTCTGCCCTCATCTGCGGCTCGCTCGCCTTCGACACCATCACCACCTTCCCGGGGCGATTTGCCGAGCAGATCCTGCCCGAGCAGGTGCACATCCTGAACGTGTCCTTCCTCGTGCCGACGCTGCGTCGGGAGTTCGGCGGCTGCGCCGGCAACATCGCCTACACGCTCAGGCAACTGGGCGGCGAGCCGCTGGTGATGGCAGCGGTCGGCGCCGACGGCCAGGACTATCTTGCGCGTCTGCGTGACTGGGGCGCGAGCACGGAGTTCGTGCGCACGGCACCTGAGACCTACACGGCGCAGGCGATCATCATCACCGACACCGACAACAACCAGATCACCGCCTTCCACCCAGGCGCGATGCAGACGGCACACCTGACGGCGGTGCCCCGTGGCCGCAGCGACATCAAGCTCGGGATCGTCGCTCCAGATGGCCGCGACGCGATGCTGCAGCATGCGCAGCAGTTCGCCGACGCCGGCATCCCCTTCATCTTCGACCCGGGACAGGGCCTGCCCATGTTCAACGGCGATGAGCTCAAGGCCTTCGTGCGACTGGCCACCTGGGTGGCGGTCAACGACTACGAGGGCCGCATGCTGTGCGAGCGCACGGGGCAGTCGCTCGAAGCGCTGTCGAACTCCCACCTCAAGGGCGTGATCGTGACCCTCGGCGCCGAGGGTTGCGACGTGTGGCAGGACGGCCGGCGCACCCATGTGCCCGGCGTGGAGGCAAGTGAAGTGGTCGATCCGACCGGCTGCGGCGACGCCTTCCGGGGCGCCCTGCTCTACGGCCTCGAGCGCGGCTGGGAGCTCACACGGTGCATAGCGCTCGGCAACCGCATCGGCGCACTCAAGATCGCCTGCCGCGGCGGGCAGAACCACGTCATCGACCGCGCAGCCCTGGGGCTCTGAACGCCGGCCAAACCGCACGAGCGAAGCGCCCCACCATCACCCCACGCCCCGGAGCCGGCTTCGCCGGGCCGCCGGGTGGCGCACTTCGCAGGCGCCGCGACAGCAACGGCACGGCACAAAAAAACCCGGCCGAAGCCGGGTTTCGTAGAGCGACCTGTCGACTCAGGGCTTGGCGCCCGTCGGGAAAGGCCATGCAGCCGCGGGGCTGAGCGCCGTCTTGGCCGCCGGAGCCGCAGCGGGCTTCGCAGCAGCAGGAGCAGCAGGGGCAGCGGCCGCCTTCTTCGCAGCCGGCTTCTTGGCCGCCTTCTTCGCAGCAGCCTTCTTGGCAGGCGCCTTCTTCGCAGCGGCCTTCTTCGCAGGCGCCTTCTTGGCAGCAGCCTTCTTCACAGGCGCCTTCTTGGCAGCAGCCTTCTTCGCAGGCGCCTTCTTGGCAGCGGCCTTCTTCGCCGGCGCCTTCTTGGCAGCGGCCTTCTTCGCCGGTGCCTTCTTGGCAGCGACCTTCTTCGCCGG
>JBIQJS010000060.1:0-22911 GCA_044507405.1 Rubrivivax sp.
CTCGAAGCCGACCTCTTCACCGCCGTGCCGGAGCTGGTGAAGGCGCTGTAAGCGCGTGAGTTGAAGTTAAGCCCGTTCGCCTGACCCGGCCAACGGGCTTTTTCTTGCCTGATCAAGTTGTAGAAGGAGACGCCATGAGCTACATCGCCCCCGTGAAGGACATGCTGTTCTGCATGAAGGAGCTTGCCGGGCTGGAAGACGTGGCCAGGCTGCCGGGCTTCGAGGAAGCCGGCCTGGAGACCGCGCAGGCCGTGCTCGAGGAATCGGCACGTTTCAACCAGGACGTGCTGGCGCCGCTCAATTTCGAAGGCGACAGGAACCCGTCGTACTGGAAGGAAGGCCAGGTCGTCACCACGCCGGGCTTCAAGGAGGCGTTTCGCCAGCTGGGCGAGGGCGGCTGGCAGGGCCTGCAGCACCCGGCCGAGTTCGGCGGGCAGGGCCTGCCCAAGACCATCGGCGCGGCGGTCATCGAGATGCTCAACAGTGCCAACATGAGCTTCGCGCTGTGTCCGCTGCTGACCGACGGCGCGATCGAGGCGCTGCTGACCGCCGGCTCCGACGAGCTGCGCGCGACCTACCTGCCCAACATGATCTCGGGCAAGTGGACCGGCACCATGAACCTGACCGAGCCGCAGGCCGGCTCCGACCTCGCGCTCGTGCGCACGCGTGCCGAGCCGCAGCCCGACGGCACCTACAAGCTCTTCGGCACCAAGATCTTCATCACCTACGGTGAGCACGACATGGCCGAGAACATCGTGCACCTCGTGCTCGCCCGCGTGAGCGGCGCGCCCGAGGGGGTGAAGGGCATCAGCCTCTTCGTCGTGCCCAAGTTCATGGTGAATGCCGACGGGTCGCTGGGCGCGCGCAACGACGCGCACTGCGTGAGCATCGAGCACAAGATGGGCATCAAGGCGAGCCCGACCGCGGTGCTGCAGTTCGGCGACCACGGCGGTGCGGTGGGCTACCTCGTCGGCCAGGAGAACCGCGGCCTCGAGTACATGTTCATCATGATGAACGCGGCCCGCTACGCCGTGGGCGTGCAGGGCATCGCGATCGCCGAGCGTGCCTACCAGAAGGCGGTGGCGTATGCGAAGGAGCGCATCCAGTCGCGCCCGGTCGATGGCTCCATCAACAAGAGCGCGCCCATCATCCATCACCCCGACGTGAAGCGCATGCTGATGACCATGCGCGCGCTCACCGAGGGCTGCCGCGCCATGGCGATCACCGCGGCCGCGGCCTACGACGCGGCGCATGCGCACCCCGACGAGGCGGTGCGCCGGCAGAACCAGGCCTACTACGAGTTCATGGTGCCGCTGGTGAAGGGCTACAGCACTGAGATGAGCCTCGAGGTCACGAGCCTTGGCGTGCAGGTGCACGGCGGCATGGGCTTCATCGAGGAGACGGGCGCCGCGCAGTACTACCGCGATGCCAAGATCCTCACCATCTACGAAGGCACGACGGCCATCCAGGCCAACGACCTCGTCGGTCGCAAGACCGCGCGTGACGGCGGCCAGACCGCCAAGGCCATCGCGCAGCAGATCGCGAAGACCGAAGTGGAGCTCGGCCAGCAGGACAGCGTGGCGGCGCGCGCGATGCAAAAGCGACTGAGCGCCGCGCGGGTCGCCTTCGAGCAGGTGGTGGACTTCATCGCCGGTGGTGCCAAGGGCAACCCCAACGCCGCATTCGCCGGCTCGGTGCCTTACCTGCTGCTCGCGGGCAACCTCATGGCCGGCTGGCAGCTCGGGCGTGCGCTGCTGGTGGCGGAGTCGCAGCTGCGTGCAGGCGAGGGCGATGCCGCCTTCCTGCAGGCGAAGGTCACGACCGCACGCTTCTATGCCGAGCACATCCTGAGCCGCGTGCCCGGCCAGCGCGATGCAATCGTCGAGGGCGCGGAGAGCGTCACGGCCCTCGCGCTCGATTCCTTCTGATTCCACGGAGACCCACCTTGGCCCTGCCCCCGATCCTGCAGAACCTGCCGCTGCCCATCATCGGCTCGCCCCTCTTCATCATCAGCAACCCCAAGCTCGTGATCGAGCAGTGCAAGGCCGGCGTGGTCGGCTCCATGCCCGCGCTCAACGCACGCCCGGCCGAACTGCTGGACGAATGGCTGGCCGAGATCACCGAGACGCTGGCCGCTTACAACAAGGCCAACCCGGACAAGCCGGCTGCGCCCTTCGCGATCAACCAGATCGTGCACAAGAGCAACGACCGCCTGGAGCACGACATGGCGCTGTGCGCCAAGTACAGGGTACCGATCGTGATCACCTCGCTCGGCGCGCGTGAGGACGTGAACCAGGCCGTGCATGGCTGGGGCGGCGTGGTGCTGCACGACATCATCAACAACAAGTTCGCGCACAAGGCCATCGAGAAGGGCGCCGACGGCCTGATCGCGGTGGCAGCGGGCGCGGGCGGCCACGCGGGCATCAAGAGCCCGTTCGCGCTGATCCAGGAGATCCGCGAGTGGTTCGACGGCCCGCTCGCGCTGAGCGGCTCGATCGCCAACGGCGCCGCCGTGCTGGCCGCGCAGGCCATGGGGGCCGACTTCGCCTACATCGGCACGGCCTTCATCGCGACCGAGGAGGCGCGCGCCGACGAGCGCTACAAGCAGTCGATCGTCGACGGCAGCTCAGACGACATCGTCTACAGCAACCTCTTCACCGGCGTGCACGGCAACTATCTGGCGCCGTCGATCCGCAACGCCGGCCTCGACCCGGACAACCTCCCGGTGAGCGACCCGAGCGCCATGAGCTTCGGCAGCAACCGCGTGAAGCCCTGGAAGGACATCTGGGGCTCGGGCCAGGGCATCGGCGCCGTCAAGCAGGTGCTGCCGGCGCGCGAGCTGGTCGAGCGCCTCAAGCGCGAGTACGACGCGGCCCGCAGCCGCCTTGCGATCGCCTGATCGCCCCTCGGGGCGGCCCTGCAGCAGCCCCGACCTGGAGAAATTTGCCCCTGTTGCGAGCGCGACAACGGCATCGGAGTCCAATCGTGCGCTGCAGTGGTGCGGTCCCGGTGTTACAGTCGCGCCCAGACTTTTCCAGGTCCTTCCCGTCCCCTTGATGCCAGTCAAGGCGGGTCGCAATCCGCCAGTCGGTTAAGCCGTGTCGCGGAAGGTTGTTCAACCCACTACAGCCCCGGAAACCGGAGCGAAAGGTGAGCGAAATGATGCAGGAATACAGGTCGAACTCGTACCTGTTCGGGGGCAATGCGCCCTACGTCGAAGAGATGTACGAGGCCTACCTCGACAATCCGGGCTCCGTGCCCGACAAATGGCGCGCCTACTTCGACGCCCTCCAGAACGTCCCCGCAGCCGATGGCACCGAGGCGCGCGATGTGGCCCACGCCCCTGTCGTCGAATCGTTCGCCCAGCGTGCCAAGGCCAATGCCTTCGCGGTCAAGACCAGCAGCGCCGAGCTCGCGGTGGCCCGCAAGCAGGTCCATGTCCAGTCGCTGATCGCCGCCTATCGCTCGCTCGGCGCCCGCTGGGCCGACCTCGACCCGCTCAAGCGCCAGGAGCGCCCCAAGATCCCCGAGCTGGAGCCGGCGTTCTACGACCTGAGCGAGTCCGACATGGACATCACGTTCAGCGCGACGAACACCTACTTCACCACCGCCGAGCAGCAGACGCTGCGCGAGATCCTGCAGGCGCTGCGCGAAACGTATTGCGGCTCCATCGGCGCGGAGTTCATGCACATCACCGAGCCGACCGAGAAGCGCTGGTGGCAGCAGAAGCTCGAGTCGATCCGCGCCAAGCCCAACTACACGCCCGAGGAGAAGAAGAACATCCTCGAGAAGCTCACGGCCGCCGAAGGCCTGGAGCGCTTCCTGCACACCAAGTACGTCGGCCAGAAGCGCTTCTCGCTCGAAGGCGGCGAGAGCTTCATCGCCGCCATGGACGAGATCGTGCAGCGTGCCGGCGGCAGCGGCGTGCAGGAAATCGTCATCGGCATGGCGCACCGCGGCCGCCTGAACGTGCTGGTCAACACCCTGGGCAAGATGCCCAAGGACCTCTTCGCCGAGTTCGAGCACACCGCCCCCGAGAACCTGCCGGCCGGTGACGTGAAGTACCACCAGGGCTTCTCGAGCGACGTCTCCACCGATGGCGGCCCGGTGCACCTGAGCCTTGCCTTCAACCCCTCGCACCTGGAGATCGTGAACCCGGTGGTCGAAGGCTCGGTGAAGGCCCGCCTCGACCGCCGCGGCGACAAGGAAGGCGACACCGTGCTGCCCGTGCTGGTGCACGGCGATGCGGCCTTCGCCGGCCAGGGCGTGGTGATGGAGACGCTGGCGCTCGCGCAGACGCGCGGCTACTACACCGGCGGCACGCTGCACATCGTCATCAACAACCAGATCGGCTTCACCACCAGCGACCCGCGCGACACGCGCTCCACGCTCTACTGCACCGACGTCGTCAAGATGATCGAGGCGCCCGTGCTGCACGTGAACGGCGACGACCCCGAGGCCGTGGTGCTGGCCACGCAACTGGCGCTCGACTACCGCCAGGAGTTCAACAAGGACGTGGTGGTGGACATCGTCTGCTTCCGCAAGCTCGGCCACAACGAGCAGGACACGCCCTCGCTGACCCAGCCGCTGATGTACAAGAAGATCGGCGCGCACCCCGGCACCCGCAAGCTCTACGGCGACAAGCTCGTGGCGCAGGGCGTGCTGCCGCCCGAGGGGCCGGACGAGATGGTCAAGGCCTACCGTGCCGCGATGGAAGCCGGCAAGCACACGGTCGATCCGGTGCTGACCAACTACAAGGGCAAGTACGCGGTGGACTGGTCGCCCTTCCTCAACAAGAAGTGGACCGACTCGGCCGACACCGCGCTGCCGCTCACCGAGATCAAGCGCCTGGCCGAACGCATCACCTCGGTCCCCGACAACTTCAAGCTGCACCCGCTCGTCGAGAAGGTGCTCGCCGACCGCGCCGCCATGGGCCGCGGCGAGATCAACGTCGACTGGGGCATGGCCGAGCACTTCGCCTATGCATCGCTGGTGGCGAGCGGCTACCCGGTGCGCCTGTCGGGCGAAGACTGCGGCCGCGGCACCTTCACCCACCGCCACGCCGTGCTGCACGACCAGAACCGCGAGCGCTGGGACGAAGGCTCCTGGACGCCGCTGCAGCACATCGCCGAGAACCAGGCGCCGTTCGTCGTCATCGACTCGCTGCTCTCCGAAGAGGCAGTGCTCGGCTTCGAATACGGCTATGCCTCGGCCGACCCCAACACGCTCGTGATCTGGGAGGCGCAGTTCGGCGACTTCGTGAACGGCGCGCAGGTGGTGATCGACCAGTTCATCGCCTCGGGCGAAGTGAAGTGGGGCCGCGCCAATGGCCTCGTGCTCATGCTGCCGCACGGCTACGAAGGGCAGGGGCCCGAGCACTCGTCGGCCCGGCTCGAGCGCTTCATGCAGCTCGCTGCCGACAACAACATGCAGATCGTGCAGCCCACGACGGCCAGCCAGATCTTCCACCTGCTGCGCCGGCAGATGGTGCGCATGTTCCGCAAGCCGCTCGTGATCATGACGCCCAAGTCGCTGCTGCGCGCGAAGGATGCATCGTCGCCGCTCACGGAGTTCACCAAGGGCGAGTTCCGCACCGTCATCGGGCCGAACCACCCCGAGATCGATCCGCAGAAGGTCAAGCGCGTCATCGCCTGCTCGGGCAAGGTCGCCTACGACCTGATGAAGAAGCGCGACGAGAAGAAGGCCTTCGACACGGTGATCCTGCGCGTGGAGCAGCTCTACCCGTTCCCGCACAAGGCGTTTGCCGCCGAACTGAAGAAGTTCCCGAATGCCACCGAGGTGGTCTGGTGCCAGGACGAGCCGCAGAACCAGGGCGCCTGGTTCTTCGTGCAGCACTACATCCACGAGAACATGACCGAGGGCCAGAAGCTCGGTTACGCCGGTCGCCCGGCCTCGGCCTCGCCGGCGGTGGGCTACGCCCATCTGCACCAGGAGCAGCAGAAGGCGCTGCTCGACCAGGCATTCGGCAAGCTCAAGGGCTTCGTCCTCACGAAGTGACGTTATTGCGGCTCGCCTGCCGCAATGACTCGCCTCGTTCGAAAGGCGCCGCAGGCGCCTTTCAACTCGGCGGTTGCGACGGACGATGCGCACAGCATTGAAAGAACAATCATGGCAATCGTAGAAGTCAAGGTTCCGCAGCTTTCCGAATCCGTGGCCGAGGCCACGCTGCTGCAGTGGAAGAAGAAGGCCGGTGAAGCGGTCGCGCAGGACGAGATCCTGATCGAGATCGAGACCGACAAGGTCGTGCTCGAAGTGCCGGCGCCCTCGGCCGGCGTGCTCGGTGAAATCGTCAAGGGCGATGGATCCAGCGTCGTCAGCGACGAGGTCATCGCGAGGATCGACACAGAAGGCAAAGCGGCCGCAGCGGCTCCCGCTGCCGCTGCGCCGGCCGCACCCGCACCTGCGCCGGCCCCTGCGCCTGCCGCAGCCGCTCCGACCAGTGGTGGCAGCAAGAGCGACGTGGCCATGCCCGCAGCCGCCAAGCTCATGGCCGACAACAACCTCGCCGCCGGCTCGGTCGCCGGCACCGGCAAGGACGGCCGCGTGACCAAGGGCGACGTGCTGGGCGCGATCGCCGGCGGCGCCAAGCCCGCCGCCGCGCCCGCAGCGGCTCCGGCAGCCAAGCCGCTGCCCGCCGTGGCCGCGCCGGTCACGATGAACCTCGGTGACCGCCCCGAGCAGCGCGTGCCCATGAGCCGCCTGCGTGCCCGCGTGGCCGAGCGCCTGCTGCAATCGCAGTCGACCAACGCCATCCTGACCACGTTCAACGAAGTGAACATGGCGCCGGTGATGGAGATGCGCAAGAAGTTCCAGGAGAAGTTCGAGAAGGAGCATGGCGTCAAGCTCGGCTTCATGAGCTTCTTCGTGAAGGCGGCCGTCGCCGCGCTCAAGCGCTACCCGGTCGTCAACGCCTCGGTGGACGGCAACGACATCGTCTACCACGGCTACTTCGACATCGGCATCGCGGTCGGTTCGCCGCGTGGCCTGGTGGTGCCCATCCTGCGCAACGCCGATCAGATGACCTTCGCCGAGATCGAGAAGAAGATCGCCGAGTTCGGCGCCAAGGCGCGTGAAGGCAAGCTGTCGCTCGACGACCTGACCGGCGGCACCTTCTCCATCTCCAACGGCGGCACCTTCGGCTCCATGCTGTCGACGCCCATCATCAACCCGCCGCAGTCGGCCATCCTGGGCGTGCACGCCACCAAGGACCGCGCGGTGGTGGAGAACGGCCAGATCGTGATCCGTCCGATGAACTACCTCGCGCTCAGCTACGACCACCGCATCATCGACGGCCGCGAGGCCGTGCTGAGCCTGGTCGCGATGAAGGAAGCGCTGGAAGACCCGGCCCGCCTCCTCTTTGACATCTAAGAAGGCACGACGATGAGCAAATCATTCGACGTGGTCGTCATCGGTGGCGGCCCCGGCGGCTACATCGCCGCGATCCGCGCAGCGCAGCTCGGCTTCAACGTCGCCTGCATCGACGAGTGGAAGAACGCCAAGGGCGGTCCCGCACCCGGCGGCACCTGCACCAACGTGGGCTGCATTCCCTCGAAGGCGCTGCTGCAATCGAGCGAGCACTTCGAGCACGCCGGCAAGCACTTCGCCGAGCATGGCATCGGGCTGTCCAACCTGAGCATCGACGTCGCGAAGATGCTGGGCCGCAAGGACACCGTCGTGAAGCAGAACAACGACGGCATCCTCTACCTCTTCAAGAAGAACAAGGTGGCGTTCTTCCACGGCCGCGGCTCGTTCGTGAAGGCGGACGAGGGCGGGTACGAGATCAAGGTGGCGGGCGCGGGCGAGGAATCGCTGGTCGCCAGGCACGTCATCGTCGCCACCGGCTCGAACGCGCGCGCGCTGCCCGGCGCGCCCTTCGACGAGGAGCGCATCCTCTCCAACGACGGCGCGCTGCGCATCCCCGCCGTGCCGAAGACGCTGGGCGTGATCGGCTCGGGCGTGATCGGCCTCGAGATGGGCTCGGTGTGGCGCCGCCTCGGCGCCGAGGTGACGGTGCTCGAGGCGCTGCCCACCTTCCTCGGCGCGGCCGACGACTCGGTGGCCAAGGAAGCCGCGAAGGTCTTCGCCAAGCAGAACCTCAAGATCCAGCTCGGCGTGAAGGTGGCCGAGGTCAAGCGCAACGGCAGCGGCGTGTCGGTGTCCTACACCGACGCCAAGGGCGTGGCCAGCGTGCTGGAGGTCGAGCGCCTCATCGTCTCCATCGGCCGCGTGCCGAACACCGTCGGCCTGAACGCCGAGGCCGTGGGCCTGAAGCTCGACGAGCGCGGCGCCATCGTCGTCGACGGCGACTGCAGGACCAACCTGCCCAACGTGTGGGCGGTGGGCGACGTGGTGCGCGGGCCGATGCTGGCGCACAAGGCCGAGGAAGAGGGCGTGGCCGTGGCCGAGCGCATCGCCGGCCAGCACGGGCACGTCAACTTCGACACCATCCCGTGGGTGATCTACACCAGCCCCGAGATCGCCTGGGTCGGCCGCACCGAGCAGCAGCTCAAGGCCGAGGGCCGCGCCTACAAGGCGGGCCAGTTCCCCTTCGCCGCCAACGGCCGCGCGCGGGCGCTGGGCGACACCACCGGCTTCGTCAAGTTCCTGGCCGACGCGAAGACCGACGAGATCCTGGGCGTGCACATCATCGGCCCGATGGCGTCCGAGTTGATCTCGGAGGCCGTGGTGGCGATGGAGTTCAAGGCCAGCGCCGAGGACATCGCGCGCATCTGCCACGCCCACCCGAGCCTGTCCGAAGCGACGAAGGAGGCGGCGCTGGCCGTCGACAAGCGCACGCTGAACTTCTGAGCGGGCACGTCCCTTGGGAGTCAGGCAGCTCTACGAGCAGACGCTCGCCGAACGCGGCTTCAAGAGCGATCCCGCGCAGCTGCGGGCGATCGACGCGCTCGAGCGCTGCGAGCGCGAATGGGCCGACTACAAGGCCCGGCGCAGCAACCCGCTGACCAAGTGGCTGCGCCATCCGCCGATTCCGCGCGGCGTCTACATGTACGGCGGGGTGGGGCGGGGCAAGAGCTTCCTCATGGACTGCTTCTTCCACGCCGTGCCGCTCAAGCGCAAGACGCGGCTGCACTTCCACGAGTTCATGCGCGAGGTGCACCGCGAACTGCAGGAGCTCAAGGGCACGGTCGATCCGCTCGACGAGCTCGGGCGGCGCATGGCCCGGCGCTTCCGGCTCATCTGCTTCGACGAGTTCCACGTCGCCGACGTGACCGACGCGATGATCCTGCACCGGCTGCTGGAGTCGCTCTTCGAGCACCGGGTGAGCATCGTCACCACCTCCAATTTCGAGCCCGACGGGCTGTACCCCAACGGCCTGCATCGCGACCGGATCCTGCCGGCCATCGAGCTGCTCAAGCAGAAGATGGAAGTCATCTGCGTGGACAACGGCACCGACTACCGCCGTCGCACGCTGGAGCAGGTGCAGCTCTATCACTCCCCGCTCGGGCCCGAAGCCGACCAGGCGATGAGCGAGGCCTTCACGCGCCTGGCCGAGAGCGGCGACGAGCCACCCGTTCTGCACATCGAGCACCGGGAGCTGCACGCGCGCCGCAAGGCGGGCGGGGTGGTGTGGTTCGACTTCAAGCAGTTGTGCGGCGGCCCGCGCTCGCAGAACGACTACCTGGAGCTCGCCACGCAGTTCCACACCGTGCTGCTGTCCGACGTACCGCAGATGTCTCCGCGGCTCGCCTCCGAGGCGCGGCGCTTCACCTGGCTGGTGGACGTGCTGTACGACCGGCGGGTCAAGCTCATCATGTCGGCCGCCGTGCCGCCGGAGCAGCTCTACACCGAAGGGCCGCTCGCACACGAGTTCCCGCGCACCGTGTCGCGGCTCAACGAGATGCAGTCGACCGAATTCCTGTCGCTTTCGCGGCGGGATGTGGACACCTCGCTCACATGACGCGTCTGCTCGGCGTGCTGCTCGCGGCAGCCTGCATCCCGGCGTTGGCGCAGTCGCCCGAGGCGCTGAAGCGCGAGCGTGCGGAGATCGAAGCCGAGTACGACCGCCTGGCCAAGGCCTGCGAATCCCGGTTCGTCGTGACGCCGTGCCAGGAGGACGTGCGCCGCGAGCGGCAGAAGGCGCTTGCGCACGTCGACGAGCAGCAGGCGGCGCTCGATGCCCAGGCCCGCCGCGCACGAGCCGACGCGCGCGAGAAGCGGCTGGCGGAGAAGGATGCTGCAGCGGCGTCGGCACCTTCACCGGCGGCGAGCGCCGCGCCCAGGAGCCGCAAGCCCGTCGCGCCGCCGCGCAATCCCCGGGCAGAGCGTGCACCGAAGCCGGCGGAGGATCGCAGCGACCGTGAACAGCAGAAGCGCGCTGCGTTTGAAGCGCGCCGGCGCGAGATCGAGGCCCATCGGCGCAAGGTGGAAGAGCGCAACGCAGAGCGCGCCCGCACCAGGCCCGCGCCGCGGCCCTTGCCGCTGCCGGCCAGCGCGACAGGACGCTGACTCAGCTCAACGGGTCGATGCGCACCAGTGCGAGCGACAGGTTGTCGCCCGACCCGCGTGCGCGCTGGCGCGCCTTGCTCACCAGCATCTCGCTCGCTTCGCGCGGCGGCAGCGTGTGCACGATCGCACCCAGCTCCTTGGGCGTGAAGTAGTGCCACAGGCCGTCGCTGCAGGCGAGCATGGTGTCGCCGATCTCCAGGCGGTCGATGTGGTGCAGCGTGAGCGGTGGATCCTGGAAGGTGCCCAGGCAGCCGGTCAGCAGGTTGGACTGCGGGTGGGTGTTGGCCTCTTCCTCGGTGATCTGGCCTTCGTCGACCAGCCGCTGCACGAACGAGTGGTCGATGGTGCGGCGGACCATGTCGGGCCCGCGGAAGTGGTACACGCGTGAGTCGCCAGCGTGGATCATGTCGCACTCGCGCGAGGGGCTGATGAGGAAGGCGGTGACCGTGCTGTGCGGCTCTTCCTCGGCCGTGATCGCGGTCAGCTTGATCATGAGATGAGCTTCCAGCACCAGCTGCTTGAGCAGCTCGGAAGGATCGTCCTGGTTCGGGCTGTAGCGGTCGAAGAGCTGGCGTGCGGTGAGGATCACCTGGTCGGCGGCCTTGCGACCGCCGCTCTTGCCACCCATGCCGTCGGCCAGGACGGCCAGCGCACAGCCGGGCACGCGATGGTGGGGAATGATCTCCACCTGGTCCTGCTGGTAGGCGCGGTCTCCGCGATGGATGCCAGTGGCGGCGGACAGCCTGTAGCCAGGAGGGTTGCTCATGGGCGAAAACTATAATCGCTCCGCTTCGCTGCTCGCATTCGCGCTTTCATGGATGACAACCTGCATTCCCCGCAGCGCCGACTGATCGAGCTGCGCATCGAGCATGCCGACCTCGATTCCCTCATCGATCAGGCCGGCACGGCCGGCCACGACGAACTGGCAGTGCGCCGCCTCAAGAAGCGCCGCCTCGTGCTGCGCGACCTGATCTCCCAGCTCGAAGCCGAGCTCGCCCCCTCCGAACCCGCATGACAGGTCTGCGCGAGCATGTGGCGCAGGCGTTCGCCTCCGGCGGCCCGCTGGCCGAGGCGGATGGGCGTTATGTCGAACGCGAGGTCCAGCAGCGCATGGCGTTCGCGGTCGCCGAAGCCATCGACGCGCAACGCGCGCTGGTGGCCGAAGCGGGCACCGGCGTGGGCAAGACCTTCGCGTACCTCGTGCCCACGCTGCTCTCTGGCAAGCGGGCCCTGGTGAGCACGGCGACCAAGAGCCTGCAGGACCAGCTCTTCCTGCGCGACTTGCCGAGGTTGCGGGATGCTTTGCAGTTGCCCATCTCGCTTGCGCTCCTGAAGGGGCGCGCGAGCTACCTCTGCCTGCACCGCATGGCGCAGGCGCACCAGTCGGCGCAGCTGCCCGATCGCTGGGCGGTGCGCACGCTCGCCAAGATCGAAGCCTGGTCGCACGGCACGCAGACCGGCGATCTGGCCGAGCTCGAAGGGCTGGACGAGCGCTCCAGCGTCATCCCGATCGTCACGTCGTCGCGTGACAACTGCCTCGGCAGCGAATGCCCAGACTACCGCCAGTGTCACGTGATGCGCGCGCGGCGTGACGCCATGGCGGCCGATCTCGTCGTCGTCAACCACCATCTCTTCTTCGCCGACATGGCGCTGCGCGACAGCGGCGTGGCGGAGCTGCTGCCGAGCGTGGAGGTGGCGGTCTTCGACGAGGCGCACCAGCTCGCCGAGGCGGGTGTGCAGTTCCTCGGCGTGACGCTCGGCAGCGCCCAGGTGATCGACTTCGCCCGCGACATGCTGGCGGCCGGCCTGCAGCTCGCACGCGGGCTGGCGCCCTGGCACGACATCGCCGCGGCCTGCGACCGCGCGGCACGCGACTGGCGTCTCGCGGCCGTCGGCCCGCTGCGCGAGGTGCGCGGGAGCTTCAAGCTGCGCTGGGAGGAACGCGCGGGACGCGAAGAATTCCAGACGGCGATCGCGGCGCTCGGCCAGGCGTGCCTCGACGCCGCGCAGGCGCTCGACAACGTCGACGAGATCGCGCCCGACTTCACCCGGCTCGCCGAGCGCGCGCGGCAACTCGCACGCCACGCGGGCGTCTTCGCCGCCGACACCACGACGGGCCACGTGCGCTGGATCGACCTCTCGCCGCACCAGGCGCGCATGGTCGAGTCGCCGCTCGACATCCGCGAGGCTTTGCGCGAGCAGATGGAAGCCGCGCCGAAGGCCTGGATCTTCACCTCGGCAACGCTGGGCGATGACGAGCGCCTGAGCTGGTTCACCGAATCGGCAGGCCTGGACGACGCCACCGTGCTGCGCGTGGGCAGCCCGTTCGACTACGCAGCGCATGCCCGCCTGTACATCCCCACGCGCTTTCCCAAGCCCAACGAAGCGGCGCACCCGGCCCAGGTCGCGGCACTGGCCGCTCGCTGCGCGCGGGCGCTGGGCGGGCGCACCTTCGTGCTCACGACCACGTTGCGTGCGCTCCAGGCCATCGGCAGCCAGCTGCGTGAGCGCTTCGAAGCCGAGGGCGACACCCTCCAGGTGCTGCAGCAGGGCGATGCGCCCAAGCGCCAGCTGCTGCAGCAATTCCTCCACCAGCCGCGCTCGGTGCTCGTGGGATCGCAGAGCTTCTGGGAAGGCATCGACGTGCCCGGCGAGGCGCTGCAATGCGTGCTGATCGACAAGCTGCCGTTTCCGCCACCGAACGATCCGCTGGTGGAAGCGCGCGTGAAGCGGCTGGAGGGCGAAGGCCGCAATCCGTTTGCCGATTACTTCATCGCCGAAGCGGCGGTGTCGCTCAAGCAGGGGGCGGGGCGGCTCATACGCAGCGAGACCGACCGCGGCCTGCTCGTCGTCTGCGATCCGCGCATGGCCGGCATGAACTATGGGCGGCGGCTGCGCGAGGCGCTGCCACCGATGACGCGCGTGGCGAGCGAAGAAGAGGCGCTCGCCTGGCTCGACGAGCTCGGCGCAGCGGCGTTGCCGTTCTGAACCGCGCGCCGCCGCGCCTACCGGGCCGGGGCGGGGAGGGTGGCGAGGAAGCCGCTCGTCGGGAAGTTCTGGCGCAGCACGCGGGCCGCGTCGTCGCGCAGCTGCGTGAGGCCGAGCTTGTCGTAGCTCTGCACCATGAGCGCGAGGGCCTCTTCGGCCGCGGGCGCCTGCTGGAATTCCTGCAGCGTCTGCTGGGCGCGGTTCACGGCGGCGAGGTAGGCGCCGCGGCGGTAGTAGTAGCGCGCGACGTGCACTTCGTAGGACGCCAGTGAATTGACGATGTAGCGCATGCGCACCTGTGCGTCTGGCGTGTACTTGGACCGGGGGAACTGCTCGGTCAGCTGCTTGAACGACTGGTATGAATCGCGCGACGCCTGCTGGTCGCGCTCGGAGAGATCCTGGTTGGCGATGCTGCCGAAGATGCCCAGGTTGTCGTTGAAGTTGATGACGCCCTGCAGGTAGAGCGCGTAGTCGAGCGCGGGGCTGGTCGGGTGCAGGCGGATGAAGCGCTCCACGATCGCCAGGCCCTGGGCGCGCTCGCCGGTGCGGTAGCTGATGTAGGCGCGCTCGAGCTGCGCCTGCTGCGACAGCAGCGTGCCGGCCGCGCGACCTTCGAGGCGCTCGTAGAGCTTGAGCGCGCGCTCGAAGTTGCCGGCAGAGGCTTCTTCGCGGGCCTCTGAATACAATTTCTCCACGCTCATGCCGGCGGTCTCGTCCTTCGGGACCGAGTCGCACGCCGACAGCACCAGCGACAACGCCGCCAGCGACAGCACTTTCGAGACGCGGCGAGTCCAGCGGAACCGATTCATCAACGACATGGCGCCGCCGCAGCAGCGCTTCGAGTGGAAAAGCGCAGAGTATATGGTTCGCCCCCCGACGCCTGACGCGGTTCCCCTCGTGGTCGAGCAGGATGAAGACGACGCCCCCGAGCGGCGCTCCCGCACCGTCTCGGCCGCGCTGCACGGCACCCGGCTCGACAAGGTGCTGGTCACCATGGCCGAGGAGTTCTCGCGCAGCCATCTGCAGCACCTGATCGATGGCGGGCACGTGTGGGTGGATGGCGTTGCGGCCCGTTCCGCCTCGCGCAAGGTCACCGCCGGCCAGCACATCGACATCGAGCTCGTGCCCACCGCCGAGAGCCGCGCCTTCCGTGCCGAGCCGATTGCGTTGCAGGTCGTGTACGAGGACGAGCACCTAATGGTGATCGACAAGCCGGCGGGGCTCGTGGTGCACCCGGCGGCGGGCAACTGGTCGGGCACGCTGCTCAATGGACTGCTGGCCCATCACGCGGGAGCGGCGACGCTGCCACGCGCAGGCATCGTGCATCGCCTCGACAAAGACACATCGGGCCTCATGGTCGTCGGCAAGACGCTGCCGGCGGTGACGGCGCTCGTGCGTGCCATCGCGGCGCGCGAGGTGCAGCGCGAGTACCTCGCGCTCGTGCATGGCCGTCTGGCGCAGGAGCATCTGCAGATCGAAGCGCCGCTCGCGCGCGATCCCCAGGCCCGCGTGCGCATGGCCGTGGTGGCCTCGGGCAAACCGGCGCGCACCGACGTCACGCGGCTCTTCACGGCCGAGATGGACGAGGGCGCGGTGACCGCCGTGCGATGCAAGCTGCACACCGGCCGCACGCATCAGATCCGGGTCCACCTGGCCTCGCGCGGGCATCCGCTGGTGTCCGATGCGGTGTACGGCGGGCGACCCGCGCTCGGGCTGCACAGGCAGGCGCTGCATGCCCAGCGGCTCGCGTTCGCGCATCCGCACTCGGGCGAGGCGCGGTCCTTCGAGTCGGCCCCGCCGCCAGACCTGGCCGGCGCCTGGGTGCAAGCCGAGCGCAGCCGCCAGAGCGCCTGAGGAGCTTCTTCTATACAATGCGCCGATCTTCCCGGGTCATGAGCGTTCGACGCGCGGCGCAGCGCCACCCCGGAAGCGATCGTGCCGACGAGGGCGCGATCAGCGGTCGCCGCGATGAGCGGTGCAGACCTTGAGGCCACCCACCCAGCTGCCAACGACGGGACGAGCCGATTCCAGGCGACGTCCGCGAGCGGAAAGCCGCTGTGAAAGAGTCCTGACGCCGGAGGCGGTCTCCGGCAATCCCTCTAGAACGAGGATGTAGAACAGTCCATGAACACACAGGATGCGAAGCGCGTCCTCGAAACCGCGCTCATCTGTGCGCAGCAGCCCTTACCCCTGAAGGACATGCGCACCCTGTTCGCCGATGAACTCGGGCCCGACACCCTGCGTGCGTTGCTCGACGAACTGACGCGGGACTGGGAAGGCCGCGGCGTCGAGCTGGTGGCCGTGTCCACCGGCTGGCGCTTTCAGAGCCGGCCCGAGATGCGCGAGTACCTCGACCGCCTCAATCCCGAGAAGCCGCCGAAGTACTCCCGCGCGGTGATGGAGACGCTGGCCATCATTGCCTACCGCCAGCCCGTGACGCGTGGTGACATCGAAGACATCCGTGGCGTGACGGTCAGCAGCCAGATCATCAAGCAGCTCGAGGACCGCGGCTGGATCGACGCCATCGGCTACCGCGAAGCGCCGGGTCGCCCCGCGCTCTACGCGACCACCAGGCAGTTCCTCGACGACCTGGGGCTTGCGAGCCTGGAGCAACTGCCCATGCTCGAGGGCGGCCAGGTGCCGCCTGCAGAGGCGCTGGCCGGCGCGCTGCCCGACCAGGCTTCGCTCCTCGAGGAGCCCGCGCAGGCGGCGCTGGACATCGAGGGCGAGGCGACGCCCGCGCAACCCGATGCGGCGATGACGGCCGAACACGCATCGACCGACGACGGTGTCGCGGCCGACGACGCCCAGGAAACATCCGCAGCGAGCCAGGCCGGCGAGTCCGCGCAGACCGGTGCAGACGCCGCACAGGCCCTCGGCGCGAGCGCCGAAGCCGCGCCTGACGAAACCTCAGCCGCCGCCTGGGCCGAACCCGACCAGGCGGCCGATGCAGGCGCCCCCGATGGCGACGAACCCCCCATTCCTTCCGAACCCGCGGCCGAAGCCGCACCGATGGACGATCCCCAAGCATGAACCAGCCCGACGACGACACCCCGGTTGACGTGAGCCCTGCGTCCGCTGACGCAGCGCCTGCCGAGGCCAAACCCGTGCGACGTCGGCGGCCAGCCAAGGGCGAGGCCGTCGCAGAGCCCGCGGTCGAAGGCCAGGCGGGCGAACCCGCGGCGGAAGCGGCGCCCAAGCCTGTGCGCAAGCGTCGTACGACGAAGGCGGCCGACGGCGATGCGGCCGTCGCAGCGCCTGAACAAGCGCCTGCCGCCGAAGCCGCCGCAGTGATGTCGCCTGCACCCGCGGCACACCGGGACGAAGCAGCGGCTCCCATGTCCGAAGCCGCAACCGCCGATGGTGGCGAGGGCGAGGGCGAAGGCGCCGCCGCAGACGGCGCAGGCGACGAAGACCGCCCGCGCTCGTCGCGCAACCGCCGTCGCAACCGCAAGGACCGTCAGCGCGAGCGCGAAGGCGCGGCCGATCCGGCGGCCACGGCGCAAGCGGCGGTCAACCAGGCGGGCGAACTCTTCGCACAGGTGGTGTCCGGTGACTTCGACGTGGAGCCCGGGGCCGAGGAAGGCGCGCAGCCCGCGGAAGCCGCAGACGATGAGGCTGCGGCCGAGTACAAGCGCGTGCTGGCGCCCGAGCCGGATGCGCCGAAGCTGCACAAGGTGCTCGCGCAGTCGGGCATCGGCTCGCGCCGCGACATGGAGCAACTGATCGAAGAGGGCCATGTGACGGTCAACGACCACCCGGCCCACGTGGGCCAGAGGGTCTCGTTCGGCGATCAGGTCAAGATCAAGGGCAAGCCGGTGCGCATCCGCATCGTGCCGCCGCCGGCGCGCATCATTGCGTACCACAAGCCGGTGGGCGAAGTCGTCACGCACGACGATCCGGAAGGCCGCCCGACGGTCTTCCGTCGCCTGCCCAGGCTGCAGCAGGGCAAGTGGCAATCGGTCGGTCGCCTGGACCTCAACACCGAAGGGCTGCTGCTCTTCACCACCTCGGGCGAGCTCGCCAACCAGCTCATGCACCCGCGCTTCGGTGTGGAGCGCGAGTACGCCGTGCGCGTGCTGGGCACGCTCACCGAGGACGACAGGGAAGAACTGCTCAACGGCGTCAACGTCGATGGCCAGATGGCGAGCTTCAAGTCCATCCAGGACGGTGGCGGAGAAGGTGCGAACCACTGGTACCGCGTGGTCATCACCGAAGGCCGCAACCGCGAGGTGCGCAAGCTGTTCGAGGAGGTGGGCCTCACCGTGAGCCGGCTGATCCGCATCCGCTACGGCACCGTGGTGCTGCCGCGTGGCCTGAAGCGTGGTGTGTGGGTCGATCTCGACGAGAACGACGTGCGCGCGATCCGGCGCCTGGCCAGCGGCAACTCGGGCGATGCGCGTCAGCAGCAGAACGACCGCGGCAACAACAAGCGCGGCAAGGACCGTGGCCGCCCGGATCGCGGGCCGCGCCAGGGTCAGCAACAGGCGCGCGATCGTGACACTTCGCGCGACGACGTCGACCGCGACGACGACGATCTCGATTTCGACCCGAGCAAGATCCCCAACCCGCTGGAGCAGACCTTCGACAAGCGCTTCGTGCAGAAGCCCCGCGGCCCGGTCGGTGGTGGCGGCTTCGGTCGAGGCGGCGGCGGTTTCGGCGCCGGCGGCAGTGCGCCGCCGCGACAGGGCAAGAAGGGCGGCGGCGGCCCGCGTGAGCCCGATCCGCTGCAGACCTCGGTTGGCTACATCGGCGCCGACGCCTTCCATCGCAAGGGCCGTGGCGGCCGCGGCAAGGGCGGTGGCGGTGGTGGCGGCGGTGGGTTTGGCGGCGGCGGGGGCGGCGGCTTCGGCGGCAACCGCAGGGGCCGATGACCCCGGGTCATCACGAAGGAACCCACCTTCAAGCGTTAGAATCCAAAACTTTGCCAAGTGCTTGATTCAGGAGAAAAAACATGGCGATCGAACGTACGCTTTCCATCATCAAACCCGACGCGGTCGCAAAGAATGTGATCGGGCAGATCTATTCGCGCTTCGAAGGCGCCGGCCTCAAGGTCGTCGCGGCACGCATGGCGCATCTCTCGCGCAATGAAGCCGAACAGTTCTACGCCGTGCACAAGGCCCGCCCGTTCTTCAAGGACCTGGTGGACTTCATGATCTCGGGCCCGGTGATGATCCAGGTGCTCGAGGGCGAAGGCGCCATTGCCAAGAACCGCGACCTGATGGGCGCGACCGACCCGAAGAAGGCCGAGAAGGGCACCATCCGCGCCGACTTCGCCGACAGCATCGACGCGAACGCCGTGCACGGCTCCGATGCGCCCGAGACCGCTGCGGTCGAAGTGGCGTTCTTCTTCCCCGGCATGAACGTCTACAGCCGCTGAGCACTGGCCTTGCGCCTCACCGTAGGCGTGTCGCCTGCCTGAGCGCAAGGAACTCACTGCATGACACCGGCCAACCTGCTCGACTACGACCTCGACGGACTGGCCGCGTATTGCGAAAAGCTGGGCGAGAAGCGCTTCCGCGCGACCCAGCTCTTTCGATGGATTCATCAGAAGGGCGAGGCTGATTTCTCGGCCATGTCCGATCTCGCCAAATCGCTGCGCGACAAGCTCGCGGGCATGGCGACCGTCTCGCCGCTGGCCGTCGTCAATGAGCAGGCCTCGAGCGACGGCACCATCAAGTGGCTCTTCGACGTGGGCGGCGGCAACGCCGTCGAAACCGTCTTCATCCCTGAAGACGATCGCGGCACGCTGTGCGTGTCGTCGCAGGCCGGTTGCGCCGTCGGCTGCCGCTTCTGCTCGACCGGCCACCAGGGCTTCAGCCGCAACCTCACCACCGCCGAGATCGTGGCGCAGCTGTGGTTCGCCGAGCACCACCTGCGCAAGCGCCTGAACCTCGCGGCGGGCGAACGTGCCATCACCAACGTGGTGATGATGGGCATGGGCGAGCCGCTGCAGAACTACTCGGCCCTCGTGCCCGCGCTGCGCGTGATGCTCGACGACCACGGCTATGGCCTCTCGCGCCGCCGCGTGACGGTCTCGACGTCCGGCGTGGTGCCGATGATCGAGCGCCTGCGCGAGGATTGCCCGGTTGCGCTCGCCGTCTCGCTGCATGCGCCCGACGACACGCTGCGCGACCACCTCGTCCCGCTCAATCGCAAGTACCCGATCGACGAGCTGCTCGAGGCCTGCAACCGCTACCTCGATCGCGCGCCGCGCGACTTCATCACGTTCGAGTACTGCATGCTCGATGACGTCAACGACACGCCCGCGCACGCCGAGGCGCTGGTGCAGATCAGCCGTCGGGTGCCCTGCAAGTTCAATCTCATCCCGTTCAATCCGTTCCCCGAATCGGGCCTCAAGCGCTCGCCGCGTGAGCGCGTGACGGCGTTCGCCCGTGTGCTGCAGGACGCCGGTGTCGTGACCACGGTGCGCAAGACCCGGGGCGACGACATCGCGGCCGCGTGCGGTCAGCTCGCCGGCGAGGTGCAGGACCGCACGAACGTCGGCACACGCATGACGCGCGCACCGATCCAGATCCATCGCCAGACGCCTTCGTCCAACCCTCCGGAGAAACATGCATGAGCCTGGGCCGCAGTCGCTTGTGGGTCGTCGTCGCCTTCTGGGTGTCCTTCACCGCCTTCATCGCGGGCTGCGCCTTGCCCCCGCCGCCGGCGGCGCCGGGCGAGATGCGCGATCGCGTGACCGACTCCGACGAAAGCGAGACCAGCAAGCGTGCCCGCGTGCGCATGGAGCTCGCCACCGCCTATTTCGGCCGCGGCCAGTTCACCACCGCGCTCGATGAGGTCAAGCAGGCCCTGTCGCTCAATCCGAACATGGGCGAGGCCTACAACCTGCGTGGCCTCATCTACGCCGCCCTGGCCGACGATGCGCTGGCGCAGGAGAGCTTCAAGCGCGCGCTGCAGATCAACCCGCGCGATGGCGACAGCCTGCACAACTACGGCTGGTATCAATGCCAGCAGCGGCGCTACAAGGAGGCCCAGCAGCTCTTCCAGCAGGCGCTGGCCGCCCCGCAATACCTGCAGGGCGCTCGCACGATGATGACGAGCGGCGTGTGCCACGCGCGCGCCGGCGAATGGGCCGAAGCGGAGCTCGCGCTGAGCAAGTCCTACGAGCGGGATCCGTCGAATGCGGCGACCGCCGTGAACCTCGCCGAGGTGCTGCTGCGCCGCGGCGAGGCGGAGCGCGCACGCTTCTACATCCGCCGCGTGAATGCCGCGCCAGAGCAGGCCAATGCGCAGACGCTGTGGCTGGCCGCACGCATCGAGCACAAGCTCGGCAACCGGCAGGGCGTCCTCGACTACGGCCGTGAGCTGCGCAGCCGTTTCCCGCAATCCCGTGAAGCCGCTGCCTTCGAGCGGGGACAGTTCAATGAGTGAGGCGCCCGACGACGCGGCGCGTGACGACGAGGCCGTGCCCGTTGCCGAGACCGCCGGCACCCTGCTTCGGCAGGCGCGCGTTGCCAAGGGGTTGCACGTTGCGGCGCTGGCAACCGCCATCAAGGTGACGCCGCGCAAGCTGGAGCTGCTCGAAGCGGACCGCTACGACGAACTGCCCGGCGCTGCCTTCACCCGCGCCCTGGCCCAGACGGTGTGTCGTGCGCTCAAGATCGATCCCGTCCCCGTGATGGCGCTGTTGCCGCAGACGGGCGACGAGGGGCTGGAGCAGCTGAGCCGCGGCCTCAACGAGCCGTTTCGCGACAAGCCGGGGCGTCGCGTCCCGGAAGACTTCTCCTTCCTGAGCAACCCCGTGGTGCTCGGCGCCCTGGTGCTGGTCGTGGCGAGCGTCGTGATCTACCTGCTCCCCGCCGGCTGGGTGGCCGACCTGTCGTGGCCGGACGTGGCCCAGGAGGGCGGGGCGCCTCTGCCGGACATGGCCGCGTCCAGTGTGATCACGTTGCCGGCGCCCACCGTGGTGACGCCCATCCCCGACGCGGATCCGGCCGCCTCCACGCCTGCCGGCGCAGGCACCGTGCCGCAGGCCGCCGCCGAGCCCGCGCCCCAGGCCGCCTCCGCCATTGCTGCCGTGTCGGACCCGGTTCCGGCCGGGGCGCTCCTGTTGCGGACGCAAGCCCAGTCGTGGGTCGAAGTGATCGATGGCCGCGGCAACCCCTTGATGTCGCGCCTGCTAGAGGCCGGAGAAACCGTGGGCCTGGATGGGCCTACTCCGCTGCGGGTGAGAATCGGCAATGCAGCGGCCACGCAGGTGTCGTTCCGGGGCCGCCCGGTCGAATTGACGCCGTCCCGCGACAACGTGGCCAAGCTAGAACTCAGGTGATGTGATGACCCAGGCGCGTCCTGCCCTCGACGATTTCATTGAGCCCGCCAGGCCGGCGGTGCGGCGCAGCCTGCAGGCGCAGGTGCGCTGGGGCTCGCGGCTGGTCACCATCGGCGGTGGCGCGCCGGTGCGCGTGCAGTCGATGACCAACACCGACACGGTGGACGCGATCGAAACCGCGATCCAGGTCAAGGAGCTGGCCGTGGCCGGTTCCGAGATGGTGCGCATCACCGTCAACACGCCGGAGGCGGCCGCGGCTGTGCCGCATATCCGCGAGCAACTCGACCGCATGGGCATCGACGTGCCGCTGGTGGGTGACTTTCACTACAACGGCCACCGGTTGCTCACGGACTTTCCAGCCTGCGCCGAGGCGCTGTCGAAGTACCGCATCAATCCTGGCAACGTGGGCAAGGGCGACAAGCGCGACAGGCAGTTCGCGCAGATGGTCGAAGTGGCGGCCAGGTACGACAAGGTGGTGCGCATCGGCGTCAACTGGGGCAGCCTCGACCAGGAACTGCTGGCACAGATGATGGACGAGAACGGAAAGCGCGCAGAGCCGTTCGAGCCGCAACAGATCATGTACCGCGCGATCGTGACCTCGGCGATCGAATCGGCCCGGCGGGCAGAAGAGGTGGGCCTGCGGGCCGAGCAGATCGTGCTGTCCTGCAAGATGTCGGGCGTGCAGGATCTCGTGAGCGTGTACCGCGCGCTCGCCAAGCGCTGCGACTACGCGCTGCACCTGGGCCTCACCGAAGCCGGCATGGGCACCAAGGGCACGGTGGCGTCCACCGCCGCGCTTTCGCTGCTGCTGCAGGAAGGCATCGGCGACACGATCCGCGTGTCGCTCACGCCGCAGCCCGGCGAAGCGCGCACGCAGGAGGTGGTGGTGGCGCTGGAGATCCTGCAGGCGCTCGGCCTGCGCTCCTTCAACCCGAGCGTGACCGCCTGCCCGGGCTGCGGTCGCACCACGAGCACCACCTTCCAGGAGCTGGCCAAGCAGATCGACGACTACCTGCGTCTGCAGATGCCGGTGTGGCGCGCGCGCTATCCGGGTGTCGAGAAGATGAAGGTCGCCGTGATGGGCTGCATCGTCAACGGCCCCGGCGAGAGCAAGCATGCCGACATCGGCATCAGCCTGC
>JBIQJS010000189.1:0-3288 GCA_044507405.1 Rubrivivax sp.
GTGTCGCCGCCGCCGATCACGACCACGTGCTTGCCGTCGGCGCGCAGCTGGTCCTTCAGCTTGTCGCCGGCGTTGACCTTGTTCTGCTGCGGCAGGAACTCCATCGCGAAGTGCACGCCGTCGAGGTCGCGGCCGGGCACTGGCAGGTCACGCGACTGCTCGGCACCACCGGCCAGCAGCACGGCGTCGAACTGTTGCTGGAGTTCGTCGGCGGAGATCGTTTCCTTGGCCCAGTTGGTGACCTTGCTGCCTTCGGGCAGCTTGCCCACGAGCACGCCGGTCTTGAAGACCACGCCTTCCTTTTCCATCTGCGCCACGCGGCGGTCGATGTGCGACTTCTCCATCTTGAAGTCGGGGATGCCGTAGCGCAGCAGGCCGCCCAGGCGATCGTTCTTCTCGAAGACGGTCACGTCGTGACCGACGCGCGCGAGCTGCTGCGCGGCGGCCAGGCCCGCCGGGCCCGAGCCCACGACCGCGACCTTCTTGCCGGTCTTCGCCTTCGGCAGGCGCGGCTGCACCCAGCCTTCGGCCCAGGCGCGGTCGATGATGGCGTGCTCGATGCTCTTGATGCCGACCGGGTCGTCGTTCACGTTGAGCGTGCAGGCCGCCTCGCAGGGCGCAGGGCAGATGCGGCCGGTGAACTCGGGGAAGTTGTTGGTCGAGTCGAGCACCGCCCAGGCGTTGGCCCAGTCAGAGCGGTACACCAGGTCGTTGAAGTCCGGAATGATGTTGTTGACCGGGCAGCCGTTGTTGCAGAACGGCGTGCCGCAGTCCATGCAGCGCGCGCCCTGCACCTTCGCCTCGTCCTCCTTCAGGCCGATGACGAATTCCTTGTAGTTCTTCAGGCGCTTCTGGACGGGCTCGTAGCCTTCTTCCAGACGCTCGTACTCCATGAAGCCGGTGACTTTTCCCATGATCGTGTCTCGTTCGAATTGAGGGTGACCGCTCAGGCCTTGGCGCGGCTCTTGCCGCCGGCCTTGGCATCGCTGCCCTTGGCGCGTGCGATCGTGTCGCCGGCCTCCTTGGCGGCGCTCAGCTCGCCGAGCGCGCGCTTGTACTCGTTCGGGAAGACCTTCACGAACTTGCCGCGGGCCTCGGCCCAGTGGTCGAGGATGTCGCGTGCGCGCAGGCTGCCCGTCCAGCGGTGGTGGTCGTTGAGCAGCTTCTTGAGGATGGCCTCGTCGGTCTCGCCGCGGTGCCACGCCGACCTGTCGCCCTGCGCCTCCTGCTCGGCCGCCGGCAGCACCTTGTCGAGCGACACCATCGCGGTGTTGCAACGCTTGGCGAACTGGCCGTCTTCGTCATACACATAGGCCACGCCACCGCTCATGCCGGCAGCGAAGTTGCGCCCCGTCTTGCCGAGCACGGCCACCGTGCCGCCCGTCATGTACTCGCAGCCGTGGTCGCCCGTGCCTTCGACGACCGCGGTCGCGCCCGACAGGCGCACCGCGAAGCGCTCGCCGGCCACGCCGCGGAAGAACGCCTCGCCGCTCGTCGCGCCGTAAAGCACGGTGTTGCCGACGATGATGTTGCGCGCCGCGTCGCCACGGAAGTCGATGCTCGGGCGCACCACCACGCGGCCGCCCGAGAGGCCCTTGCCGGTGTAGTCGTTCGCGTCGCCGATCAGGTACAGCGTGATGCCCTTGGCGAGGAAGGCGCCGAAGCTCTGGCCACCCGTGCCTTCGGTCTGGATGAAGACGGTCTCGTCAGGCAGGCCTTCGGCACGATGGCGCACGAGCTCGCCCGAAAGCATGGCGCCCACCGTGCGGTTGACGTTGCGCACCTGCTCGATGATCTGCACCTTCTCGCCACGCTCGATGGCGGGCTTGCACTTCTCGATCAGCCGGACGTCGAGCGCGCGCGCGAGCCCGTGGTCCTGCGTCTCGACGTGCTTGCGCGCGACCTCGGCCGGCGCGGCCGGCAGGTGGAAGACGCGGCTGAAGTCCAGTCCTTTGGCCTTCCAGTGCGAGATGCCCTTCTTCGTGTCGAGCAGGTCGGCACGGCCGACGAGGTCGTCGAACTTGCGGATGCCCAGCTGCGCCATGATCTGGCGCGCTTCTTCGGCGACGAAGAAGAAGTAGTTCACCACGTGCTCGGGGCGGCCCTGGAACTTGGTGCGCAGCACCGGGTCCTGCGTGGCCACGCCCACCGGGCAGGTGTTGAGGTGGCACTTGCGCATCATGATGCAGCCCTCGACCACCAGCGGCGCGGTGGCGAAGCCGAATTCATCGGCGCCCAGCAGCGCACCGATCACCACGTCGCGGCCGGTCTTCATCTGGCCGTCGGCCTGCACGCGCACGCGGCCGCGCAGGCGGTTGAGCACCAGGGTCTGCTGCGTCTCGGCGAGGCCCAGTTCCCACGGCGTGCCCGCGTGCTTGATCGACGACCAGGGCGAGGCCCCCGTGCCGCCGTCGTGGCCGGCGATCACGACGTGGTCGGCCTTGGCCTTGGCCACGCCGGTGGCGATCGTGCCCACGCCCACTTCTGACACCAGCTTCACGCTGATGTCGGCGCGCGGGTTGGCGTTCTTCAGGTCATGGATGAGCTGCGCCAGGTCCTCGATGGAATAGATGTCGTGGTGCGGCGGCGGGCTGATGAGGCCCACGCCCGGCACCGAGTAGCGCAGGAAGCCGATGTACTCGGACACCTTGCCGCCCGGCAGCTGGCCGCCCTCGCCCGGCTTCGCGCCCTGGGCCATCTTGATCTGGATCTGGTCGGCGCTCGCGAGGTACTCCGCCGTGACGCCGAAGCGGCCCGAGGCCACCTGCTTGATCTTCGAGCGCAGCGAATCGCCGGCCTTGAGGTCGTAGTCGGCCTCGACCACCTTGCTGCCGACGATGTCGGACAGCTTGGTGCCGTCGGTGATGGGGATGCCCTTGAGCTCGTTGCGGTAGCGCGCGGGGTCTTCGCCGCCCTCGCCGGTGTTGCTCTTGCCGCCGATGCGGTTCATCGCGACGGCGAGCGTCGCATGCGCCTCGGTCGAGATCGAGCCGAGCGACATGGCGCCGGTGGCGAAGCGCTTCACGATCTCGGCCGCCGGCTCCACCTCGTCCAGTGGGATCGCCTTGCTCGGGTCGAACTTGAACTCGAACAGGCCGCGCAGCGTCATGTGGCGGCGCGACTGGTCGTTGATGATCTGCGCGTATTCCTTGTAGGTGTCGTAGCGGTTCGCGCGCGTGCTGTGCTGCAGCTTGGCGATCGCGTCCGGCGTCCACATGTGCTCCTCGCCGCGCGTGCGCCAGGCGTATTCGCCGCCGGCGTCCAGCATGTTGGCGAGCACCGGGTCGT